>DKCO01000048.1 GCA_002452215.1 Spirochaetales bacterium UBA6872 | reverse complement strand
TTAGTGCGACTGAATAGTTACGGAAAAACTCAAGATAAAGTACTACATAAGGTACATGGATGATTTTGTCTTGATCCATAGTAGCAAGGATTATTTGAAGAGGTGCCTTAAGATAATTGAAGATACTTTATCAGTGGAGTGCAAACTGTCTTTGAATTCCAAGACGCAAATTTCTCCATTGAAGAACGGCATTGATTTCCTTGGTTTTCATTTCTATCTGTCAAATAGTGGAAAAGTTATAAGAAAGGTTCGCACTCACACTAAGAAGAAGTACAAAAGAAGATTGAAGAAGCTCAAGGCTGATGTTCTTGAAGGGAAGAAGACTCTATCGGATTTCAAGTGCACTGTCGTAAGCTACAACGCACATTTGAGCCATGGGCATACATATAAGTTGCAAAAGAAGAACTTGGATAGGTGCATCTTTTTGTCATCTTGGCTTGAAAAGAGAGGTGCTACCTTATTCAGCAACACCTCATAAGTTTATTCCAGTGTTTTTATGAACTGTGCAAGCGAATGTGCATAGTTTTTGATTGATATCGATGTTGTATTGATGCAAAGATCGTAGTTTCTTCTGTCGCCCCAATCGTTTCCTGTATAGAAGTCATAGTATCTGGATCTGTTTTTGTCTACAGTCTTTATCATCTTCTCGAGCTCTTTGTCTGTTAGTTTTTCACCATCTTGTGCTCTTTCCTTGCACCTTTCGATTTTGTGCTCCATCTCAGCATAGACAAAGATCCTGAATGGATGCATATCTCTAAGGATATAGTCAGCACATCGTCCAACAATTACGCAATCGGACTTTGACGCAAGCTCTTTTATCGTTTCGCTTTGTTGTTGATAGATCAATGCTGTTTGATCCATTATAGGATTTCCAATTGGGTGCATTGTTCTTCCAATATGTATTGGATATGATGCAAAAGGTCTTTTTTCTATGATTTCGCGCACATAATTCTCAGATAGTGATGTTCTTTGAGCAATCTCTTTCAAGATTTCTTGATCGTAGTATGCTATTCCCAGCTCTTCAGAAAGTCTCCTTCCAAGCTCTCTTCCACCTGATCCGAATTCACGGCCTACAGTAATAATCAAAGCCATAATCAACCCTCCTAGCTATATTTTAAATGTTTGCATGCCAAAAATACAATAAAGATTTCAAATCGAGAGAAAAACCTTGAAAAGCGATTTCAGGTTGTACGCATCTTTTGTGCCAGCTGTCTCGTATGACGAGTGCATCGCAAGTTGAGCAGCTCCTACATCGCAAGTCCTGATTGATACTTTCCATGTTGAAAGGTTTCCAAGTGTTGATCCTCCTTGGACATCTGAGTTGTTGAAGAAATATTGATTAGGGATATTGTTACTATCCATCAAGTCTTTTATGAATGCACCAGATTCACCATCCGTTGTGTATTTTTGGTTAGCTGAGTACTTTATGACAACTCCTCCATTCATCTTAGGTTTGTTTGTTATATCGCTCTTGGATATATGTGCAGGATGTACAGCATGTGCATTATCGGCACTGACAGCTCTTGAATTCGCGATAAGCATCAAGCGCTCCTCCTCATCGATTTTGAATGATGAAAAGATTCTTGTTATAGTGCTTTTAAGGAAATCAGAAAGGGCACCTTGCTTTGTGCCAGATCCTACTTCCTCGTTGTCAAATAGAGCGCACATCGAGATTTTAGTTTTAGGCTTTGCATCGATTATTGCTCTCAGAGCCATATATGCACATTCCAAGTCATCTATCTTTGATGATGAGAAAAATGCATCATCTACTCCCCATATTTGAGCATTTGTCTTATTGTAGAGGAACAAATCATAGCTGATGATACTTTCTTTCTCTACATCAGCTTTCTCTGAAAGAACATCTTCAAAGGACTTGGAGCTATCATAATCCGCGAAGATAGGCAAGAGTTCATTTTGAACAGAGTACTTATAGCCATTGTTTGCATCTCTGTTTTGATGTATTGCAAGGTTTGGAATCAAAACTTGCTCGTCGCAAAAGTCGACTAGCTTTTCCTTTATTTCTCCGCCTTCCTTTATAAAGACTCTACCAGCGATTGATAGTGGGCGATCGAGCCATGTTGAGATGAGCATTCCACCATATCCTTCAACATTGAGCCTTGTTGGGCATCCTTCATTCTTTACATCAGGCTTTGCTTTGATCTTGAATGAAGGTGAGTCTGTGTGTGCTGATACACTATATAGTCCATCAAATTCATCAGGAATCCTAAATGCAATTAGTGATGAGTTGTTTCTTGTAACATAGTAGCTTTTTCCTCTTTCTAGAGAAAAGCGTTTGCTTTCATTAAGCTTTATAAATCCTGCATCTAGAAGTTCCTTTTCAATGTTTGCTACCACATGAAAAGGGCTAGGGCTTCTAGATATGAAATCAATTAGTCTTTTTGTCTCTTCCAAATAATGTTTGTCCATACAAGAGGAATAATGCGAATCAAGGATTTTGGCAATAGGAAGAAGGCACCATTGATGGTAGAATTGCCATAGAGAGGTTTTGAAATGAAATACAAGATTGCTGTAATAGAAAAATACAAGGAAGTTGTCGAGGTTGAAGCAACGTCAGAAGATGAGGCCTTGTCAGCTGTTTGGGACAAGTACCAGAACGGTGAGGATCTAAATGGCGATATTGCATTGGAGAGCGTTGATATAGAACTTTGTTAGACGATTGTCTTCTTCTCCCATTTGCCAGATAAGTATCGAATGATGAAGAATACAATCCTGCAATACCAATCTAGATACATGCCCCAATATATCCCTTCAAGTCCCATGCCAAGGTTTATTGCGAATATCCTTGAGAATACGACTCTGAAGATCCACATTGATGCTATTGCAACAATCATTGTGTATTTTACATCTCCCGTGGCTCGCAAAAAGTTGGGAAATGTGAACGACAATGGCCAGAAAATTGCACTTTGAATAAGATTCAATCTTAAGACTTTTATTGCAAGCTCGGTTGTAGCTGGAGGCAGATTGTAGATTTCTGTAAGATACGGAAGTGCGATGATGAGGACAAGCGATAGCGATGACATCGATATGTATGCAATGGCCATAAGCTTCTTGCCATAGTGCCTTGCTTGATCAAATTTCTTTGCACCACAGCATTGCCCGATAACTGTTATCATTGCCATTGATATTGCAGATCCTGGCATATTGCTGAATGTTCCAATGTTGTCGAGGACAGCATTTGCTGCTATTGCAGAAGTTCCGAGAGACACAATCATTGCTGATACAAGTATCTTTCCTATATTGAAGATTGTGTTCTCAAGAGCCGATGGGATTGCGATTTTGAGAATTTTCCCAATCAGATGGAAATCGAATTGTATCTTGAAGGGCTCTTCTATATGGATCTCATGGCTCTTGTTGCAAATTACAATGCACATTATTGTTGCCCCTATTATCCTTGATATTAGTGATGCAAGGCCTACACCCATTGCTCCCATGTTGAATGAAAACAGGAAAATGGCATTTCCTGCTATGTTTACAATGTTGACAATTAAAGAGACAACCATCGTGATCATGCTCTTGCCCATTGTCCTGCAAATTGCATTTGCCGAGCTTTGCATCGCAAAAAACGGCATTGAGAGGAGAATCGGCACGAAGTAGGAGAGTGCACATTCATAGACATCGTCTTCAAGATCCCCATAGACAAGATTTATTATCCAAGCTCTGAAGACCAACATCGCAATGCTTATGGCAATCGATGCGATAAATGAGATATTCATCAATTGCTTTGATGAGAAACATGCTCTTTCTTTGTCGCCTTTTCCTATGTATTGCGATGCAATAATTGCTCCACCTGTAGCAAATGCCTGGAATAGAAACACAAAGAGGTTCTGGATTGTGTTTATCGAGGAAACACCTGCAACAGAGGCCTCGCTATCTTGTGCAACCATCATAGTATCGGCCATGCCGACAGCTACTGAAAGAAATACCTCTATCAAGAGAGGTACAATCAAAATAAGCAGGTATTTATTTGAGAACATGCGTTCGTTTTTATCAATCATCTATGAGTCTAATCCTTTTCCAGTTGCCTCTTTTATATCTTGAGCAAAACATGATTGCTCTTGCAATCCAATCAAGATACATTGCGAACCAAACGCCTTCAACACCGATGTTCAGTAATTTTATAAATACAAATGCCATCAATACTCTCATCAGCCACATTGATGCAAAAGATACAATCATTACATATTTTGCATCCCCGCAAGCCTTCAATACATTTGGAAGAGAGAATGATAAAGGCCATATCAAGAAACAAGCGATAAGGCATCTTCTGCCAATAGGAACAGCTTGCAATATGCTAGTGCTCTCGAGTCCATATATAGCAACAACTTGTGGTGTCCAAATATACAAAGGCGCATTTACCAAGAGTGTAGATATATAGGTTATTGCAAGAAGTTTTCTTGTATAGTATTTGATATCTTCGAAATTGTCGTTTCCTTTGCATTGTCCTATTACTGTTATTATTGCAAGGTTTATGGCGTTTCCAGGTATATTTGAATAGCTATTGTAATTGTTTATTACAGCGTTTATTGCCACAGCCGATGTTCCAAGGATTGCAACAAGGCTTGTTACAAGTAGCTTTCCTACATGGAAAAGGCTTCCCTCTATTCCAGATGGCAAAGCAATCCTCATTATCCTCTTTGTCAATTTCTTGTCCAATCTCGTATGCAATATGCCACTGATCGATAACAATTCATCCTTTCTTAAGAGCATGACAAATAGAACAAATGCGCCAACAACCCTTGATAAGAGTGTTGCAATTCCAGCTCCGGTTGGGCCCAAGTTTAAAACAAAGATCAATACTCCGTTTCCAAATATGTTTATTGCATTCATTGCAAGTGCAACAAAAAATGTCCTTCTAGTTTTGCTTTCACTTCTGCAAATAGCAGCTGTTGCTTGGTAAATTGCCAAAAAGGGATATGAGATTGCAACAAATAGGAAATAGTCATTGGCATAACCTCTTACATCATCCTCTATTTGGCCAAAAAACAAATCAACGACATTGTCTCTAAAAGGAATTAGCAATAATGTGAAAAATAATCCTGCCAATATGGATAGTATTATTAGATTTTTCGCACTTTGCTTTGCTTTTTCGTCTTCCTTGTGTCCGATATATTGGCTTGCAACTACAGCTCCCCCTGTTGCAGCTGCAGAGAATAATGTCAAAAAAAGATTGCTGATAGAATCTATTAGAGAAACACCAGATACTGCAGCCTCTCCGCATTTGCTGACCATAATTGTATCGCACATGCCGATTAGCATGTTCAATGCTGACTCCAAGACCAATGGCACTAGAAGTGCAACAAGCTCCTTGTTGGAGAATATATGTTTTGCTTTTATTGTTCGGGAAGAAAATTGCATAAGAGAGAATATATAACTCCATCTCTTTATTTGCAATAATCAAACTTGAATAATGAGTGGAGTTATTGATGTAAAGCTTCAATTGCTGGCAGATATTTTTCCCATCTAGCATTCCTGTTTCTGATGCATATGCCGATATCGATTCCATGATGGATAGCCTTTTTCTATCAACGCTGATGACTACTCATGGAATGGGGATGTAGAGGAGAACCTTGCACGTTTGTATGAAGCGTACAGATCCTCCACCAATTCCCAGAGGAAGAGCTTGCCAGATGGAATAAAGGCCATTCTCAGGAAACTTGCAGAGTTCATTAACAAGGTATACAAGACATTGCGCGATGGTGTTGCCTTCAATGAGGATATCGCAAAGGCATATGACAGGCTGATGGGAATCCCAACAGGGAATGACACTGCAACAAATCAAAGCCTAGGAACACAGCAACAGAAGGGCAATGATATACTCTATCAAACGATAAGCAGCGATTACGCAAGAATCATTATCGATAAAGCCGTCACTGCAGCTGAAAGGCGTATAAATATAGGTTATACAAAAGAAAATTGGAATTTGCTTTTTGGAGAGGACCGAAAAGTAAGCACTCCGATTGGCATTGTCATAGTCGGAAAACATCAATATGAAAAATTGGCAGCAAAAGGCAGAGCTGATATAGTTGGGATGATAAAGCCAACTTTGGAGAAGCCCAGCTTTATCTTGAGAGAATCCGGGGGAAGCAATGATGGCAATGATGCCTATAATTTCATCAAAGTATTCAAGGATGATAATGGAAACAGATGGCTATTCTCCGTCGTAATATCCAACAATGATGGATTGTATGTAATCTCCAGTCGCGGTATCCATGAGAGACAGGTTGCAAAACTTCTTACAGAAAATGGAACAAACTCTCTGGCTTATGTTGCAACTGATAACCAGTGGACTCCTTCTTCTGTGCAACACCGAGAGTTAACAGGCCGTCCCACAAATAATCTACCATCAGAACAAACAGAAGTCAATGATATAGAAGCATCAGACGAAACTCTAAGACAAAAGGAGATAGAGAACGAGGAATACAGAGAAGTAGAGAGAAAATACAAAGGTACAGACCAGTGGATGAAAGCT
>DKCO01000039.1 GCA_002452215.1 Spirochaetales bacterium UBA6872 | reverse complement strand
TGCGTCTTACGCTAGATTAAATCAAAGATCTTTGTCAAATAGAGCTTTTTGTCTTCGCTTTCATATCTTGTGAAATCCTTTTTATATTGAAGTATAATGCCATTATGCTCGTCCATAACAGTCTCGAGGTCTTTTGTTTCTTTGAATTTATCTACAGCAGCTGGCATTCCTCCAACATTTAAATATATATTGAATATTTTCATCATGCGTTTATGAACAACATCATTGACAGCTATCTTTTCTACAAACGAACGATAAAGCGAGGCTCTAAGATCATCCGAAAAATTGTAGATTTGCAAGAATTCCTCGAAATCCAGAGGATACATTGTAAGAGTTTTCATATATCCAACAGGAGCAGATTTTATATCCTTTAACTCAACACCTAAAAGCGATCCACTGAATATATAGCGAAATGAACCTTCATCAACCCAGAATTTAATCTTTGTCGCAAGCTCTTTGAACTCTTGTATTTCATCAAAGAAAATAAAAGACTTCCCTCTGCGAAATGGTTTATCAGCAAACAAAGAAAGATTAGTAACCATATCATCAACTGTTTCGCTTTTGGCTATCAAATCGACAAGAGAAGGCTGCTCCAATAGATTGAATTCAATATACTCGCAATTCGCATTTTCAAGGCTCTTTCGTATTATGTACGTCTTGCCGACTTGCCTTGCTCCCTCAACAAGCAACGCTCTATTGTCGTTGGTTATCCAATTTTGGATTTCTCTCTCTATTTTCCTATACAACATAAAAATACAACCTCTTGCAAATCCATAATATATCTTTTGTTGTCATTTTTCCATCATTATTTAAACAATAAATGTCATTTTTCCAACATAATATAGCGCTAAAATAACATTTTTCCACAGATTTAAAACTGTACCAAACAAAAAAATCGCCCAGCAAATTACTGAGCGATATATTCACCAGCAATGCAATCTTGCATTGTCTATTGTTCAAATTGATTTAAAATCAATACTCATCCTTGTTTTCAACAACTTCCTGTCCTTTGAGCCAGAATGCTGTAGCTTTGTCCCTGTTCTTTGTTTCCATGAATGAATCATATCCAAATGGCTTTGGCTTGGATGTCTTCTTCCTAGGCTCTGAGTCCCTAGAAAATGAGCGCCTGTCATCTCTATCACCACGATAGAATCTGGATGTCTCATTCTCGCCATCATAGCGCTGTGATCTGAAATTGCCACTTCGCCTCTCACCGTTTCCACCGGAGCGTCTTTGATCTCTATCGCGCCAATCGCGTCTTGGCTGGTAGTCTCCTCTGTCTCTATCGAAGCTATGATCTCTGAATCCTCTTCTGTCATCTCTATCCGAATAGGAGCGTCTGTCATCTCTTTCGTATCCTCGCGACCAGGAATCCCTTCGATCCGAGCGATAATCATCTCTTTTGCCAAAATCCCTGCGGCTATCACCTCTTCTGTCGTCCCTGTCTCTTGAATATCCACGTCTTTCGCTATCAGAGTGCTCTCTTCTTCTTTCATGGTAGCGTTCATGGCTATCATGTCTTTCGCCACGCTTTTCAAAATCTCTTCTTTCGTCCCTACCTGATGAGCGCCTTTGTTCAAAGTCAAAATTCTTGGAGCTTCTTTTCTCTCTCTTTTTTTCTTCTTTCTGCTCTTTGCCGAAATCATCGACATCTCTAAGTGTGAGCCTATCAAGGCTCTCGTCTTTCAATTCTTCATCCATTTCTCTACTCTTCCAAACAGCAATCGATTCTTCCTTTACACTTGCTGTTTTCTCCATAATCCATACCCTTAGTCCTCGTCTTTTTGATGAAAACCCTGGGGCAAGCACATCTTTTGTGATCTCTTTGACATTATAGTATTTCCCAAGCGAATTTTTGTCCAATCTGAAGCTAGCTAAATTCTCTGAAAATACAACAGCACCTGATTTAGAAAGGATTTTGTTTATTGCAAACAAGAACCAAAGATAGTCCTTTTGCACATCAAAATCCTCAGCTTTGTGGGAATTCGAAAAGGCCGGAGGATCGAATATGACTATATCATAGACATCCTTGTTCTTTATCGCATCTTCAAGAAAGGCCCTTGCATCCATCGTCAAAACATTATATTTCTCTTTATCAAGAAAACCGTTTCTTTCAAGGTTCCTTCTAGCCCACTCGGAGTATACATTGGAAAGATCAACACTCTTTACGCTCTCAGCTCCACCATTGGCTGCATAGACAGAGAAAGAGCCTGTATAGCAAAAGAGATTCAATACTTTCTTGTCAAGCGAGTTTTCCATAACCAAAGCTCGAGTGTTGACTTGATCCAAAAAAAGACCTGTATCAGCATATAGCGAAAGCTCGCACTCAAACGAAAGCCCATTCTCCTTTACCAGGACCTTGCAAGACTCGTCTCTTTTCTCATGCTGCTCTCCAGATGAGCGTTTCTTCTTCTGGCAAACAATGATATTCGAGCCTTCGACATAGAGAAAACGAGAGACAATATCCTTGATTTCGACTATTTGATCATCACTAAGACCATCATCTGAATAGTCTACTATTCGAGCATAATGGCCATAAAGATCAACTGTGATATTTAGATTCTCCAAATTCCTATCATAGACTCTGGCGACAGTGGAATCTGTAGCTTTCATCCACCTATGGGCATCAAGCCCATTATGTTTCAAAAGCTTCTCAAAATCCTTCTTCAAAAATTCTTCCATTTGCACAGATTCTATACAAATAGATGGAAAAAAGATAGACAAAATCTACGTTCAATCACATTTTTGTCTGATTTCAAATGGAATAAAATGAAGACAATGACCATACACTGTTATATAAAGCTATTCTTATGTTGTCTTGCCTGTTGCCTATTTTTCAATTGCCATGATTTGCTCTTTAGTAAGGCCTGAAATTTCAGAAAATCAAGTCATAGGACATACCT
>DKCO01000036.1 GCA_002452215.1 Spirochaetales bacterium UBA6872 | reverse complement strand
CCTAAATTAATTAAGTTACGGATTAAGCTTTTTGCTATGTTAAGCATTATTCCAATCAGATAGTTCTATTGATGTTTGGTATATGCTCTTGCATTCCCAGTAGATTGGAGAATGATTGAACTAAAGGCAAAAAAAATCGGAGGATAACCTCCGAAATTTTTTAGTATCCCATCATTGGCATCTTGAAGATGTATGGAAGATATGCTACAAGCAACAGAACAACTACCATTACAATGAATAGTGGGAGCATTTTCTTGCTTGTTGTTTCAAGAGATGTTTTACCAACAGCACAGCCAACAAACAATGCAGAGCCAACAGGTGGTGTGCATAGTCCTATTGCAAGCGTGAATATGATCAAGATTCCAAAATGGATTGCTGGCATGTTGATAGATTCAGCAACAGGCTTGAGTATTGGAGTCATAATCATGATAAGTGGTGCCATATCCATAAAACATCCAAGGATAATAAGAATCAAAATCATCAATAGAATGAGGATATATGGATTAGCTGTTATGCCAATTATTGCAGCTGTTATGATCTCTGGTATGCGAAGGAAAGTCATCATATAAGCGAAAGCTTTGGCTGTCGCAATCAGCGTAAGAACGATTGCAAGAGTCTTGAGTGAATTCTTCAACACTTTTCCGAAATCTTTGAATTTTGCTGTTCTGAAGACTACATATGTCAAGAACATCGTATAGAAACAAGCAACAGCAGATGATTCAGTTGCTGTGAATACTCCGCAACCTGTACCAACTAGGATTATTACCAGTGTAAAGAGTGGCAAAATTGCATCGATAACTGTCTTCATGCATGGACCGCATACAAGCTTGCCATTAGCGTCTTTCCCGATCCAACGTATCTTGGCATTCGCAAACATCTTCTCTCCCTTAGGGAAATTTGCCTTCTTGCCAATCAAGAAACAATAAAGCATGAATCCAACGCCTAAACAAATGCCTGGCAGGAATCCTGCATAGAACAAGCTTCCAATAGAAACTCCGCCTCCATAAGCAAGTGCAAATATAACCATATTATGAGATGGTGGGATAAGAACACCTTGGCAAGATGTTGTAACTGTAAGACCTACTGAGAAATCCCTGTCATATCCTTGTTTCTCCATCATAGGAATAACAACAGAACCCAAAGAGGAAACATCTGCGACAGCAGATCCAGAGATTCCACCAAAGAACATACTATCTAGGCAGTTTACATAAGCAAGACCGCCACGGAATCTTCCAACAAGGAGGTTCGCAACATCAACAATCTTATCTGAAATAGAGCCTGCAGACATTATCTCGCCCATGACAATAAAGAATGGAATTGCCAACATAGTAAAGTTGTTGACTCCACTGAGCATCATTCTGCACATCTCTGAAATTGGCTTCCCGACAATCAAACAAGAGCCACACGCTGCAAGGAACATACTAAATGTGATAGGTACTCTTAAAGCCATTAGAAGGAAAAATCCACCCAACAGTACCAATGTAGCTAAATCATTTGCACTCATACATCATTTCCTCCTACTGTTTCTTCTTGTGCCTTAAGTAATTCCTTGTAGTTTATTTCTTTTTCTGAATAGAGAAGGTCATCAGGATTGATTACTTTGAAAATAAAGAGCAATGAATCGAAAATCATTATAAAACCACCAAGAACAAGAGGAATGAATTGAATCCATGTTGGCCAACCCGTCATAGGAAGCTTTCCTCTTCTTACAAGTAGCTTTTCTATTACTTGGATTCCTCCTTGGAGGAAAACGATACCGCAAACAAGAGTTGCAATGTTGGTTAAAAGATCCAATGCCTTTCTTGCTTTTCCATTTTTAGGTAGAGCATCGTAGAGTAGTGTAACAGAAATATGCAAATGGTCTCTAACACCAATTGCACATGCAATAAATGTAAATAGCGTAACGAGTAGTCCTGGAACTTCCTCTGCCCAAGGAATGCTACTGTTGAAGCAGAAACGCAAGACTACGTTAACAAATACTGTTGTTAGCATGATGATAAGGGATAATTGGGCGATTGTAAGAAGAACCCTATGGCTCCAGTGGTTAACAACAATTATATATTCTTTCAATGGTACTTTCTTTGGATATTTAGCTCTATCGATCAAAAGCCTATTTTCCAATGCCCATTGTTTAAATGTTTTTCTTTCAGACATATCAACTCCATTAGATAAAGGGGGCTCTAGACCCCCTCTTTTTAACCATAACAATTGTTATTTTGTGTTAATGATATCCTGAATCAAATCCTCATATCCTGCACCGTACTTTGTGTAAAGAGGAGCCATGAGGGACTGGAATTCCGCAAGCTCTTCAGCTGTTGGTGTGTAGGCGACAACACCTCCAGCAAGCACTTTTTCCTCGCTTGTCTTTTCTCTTTCAGCCCACTTCTGGATCTCATATTCCTGTGTTTCCTTTGCACATTCCTTGATGATCTTTACATCTTCTTCGCTCAGTGAATTAAGAACATCTTCTGAAGCAAGAAGAATCTCAGGAACTCTTGTATGTCCATCTAGGCAGAAATATGGAGCAACTTGGTAGTCACCCTTTGACTCATATGTAGGCCAGTTGTTCTCTGCGCCATCGATTGTTCCTTGTTGGATAGCTGAGTATATATCGTTTGGACCAATGCCTGTTACAGGGTTAGCTCCAAGGAGTTTAGCCATTTCAACCATCATCTCATTGTTCTGAAGACGAATCTTTAGGCCTTTGAGATCAGATGCTTTATGGACTGGCGTTGTTGTATAGAAGTTTCTAGAGCCACCATCATAATAGCATAGGCCTACAAGACCTGAGCCTGATGTTTGTATTTCATCCAAAAAGCCCTGTCCGATAGAACCGTTGAGGACTTTCCACATATGATCGCCATCACGATACAAATAAGGAAGCTGAATAACATTCAATGCAGGAACATAGGATGCAACTGGGGAAGCTGAAACACGTGCGAAAGCAATTGATCCTTGCTGCATAGCCTCAATTGATTCTGTTTCCTGGCCATAAAGCGTACCGCCAGAATAGACTTCAATCTTAATTCTGCCATTTGTTCTTTCATTGACAAGTCTTGCAAATTCCTGGTCAGCTAGTGTTGTAGGATAGCCCTCAGCATGAACTTCTGAAAGTTGCAAAGTAACAGTTTTAGTAGCAGTCGTCTCCTGTCCGCCTTGTGCAAACAGTGGAGTAACCAATGCTAAAACCACTAAAATTGAAATGATTGTTTTCTTCATAAAATCCTCCTTGATTTAAGAATGAAACACTTGAATTCTACATTTTTTAGTATAACAAAAAATGTAGCATAATTTAGTTTGTAGGCTATTGCTTTAATGTTCTAGCCCAAACAATAAATATGTTACCTGTATCATGTTGCAATCGTCAACAGAAAAATGTATGGAATATCATAAGTTGAACATAAGAAAATTAAGCTTTACATAAAAATATAATTTTACATTAAGTCATATGCATTAAAAATATGGATGGAAAATTGCGATAAAACGCATAAAACGATAATTTTATCATAAACGTATTTTCCATGTTTTGATAATTGGATTGGATTTTATATGCAACTATTATTTTGGAAATTGTGTGAAAAAGAGTCAGGTGCATTTTTACTAAACTCTGGCTCTTGTGGCAATTGCATCATGCAAAGACATAAAAAAAGAGCCACACTCAAACATGGCTCTCTTGCTTTCTATGAAGATAGAACTATTTTCTATGGCAACAGCAATGATGCTCTTCCTTGTTTATAGCTTTATCCTCAGCTTCAAAGACCTTCTTTACAGCACTGTCCTCATCCCTTTGATCTTCGCGCCTGTCAGCTTCGCATGGGTTCTGGTCAGCGCATCTTTCCTCATAGTCTCTCTCATTCAAAGCCTTAGAGACCTCTTTTGCGAGCTTATCTTCTCTCTTATCTTCTTCTTTTAGTGCCTTATCGACATCTTTCATTGACTCTTTCATCTTATATCCCTCCAAGAAATTATATATTCAGAAATGAACAAGAGATGAACTCTTGCTACTTTCTTCCCTCAGCCTTGTTTATTGCCTTGTCTTCCTCTTCGAAAATCTTCTTTACAGCGTTTTCCTCGTCTCTTTCTTCCTCTTGCAATTCAGCTTCATGGCTAGCTTTATATGCTTCTTTTGTGCCCTCGCCATCAGCAATCAATTCACTGTCAAGAACATCCTCTTCAATCTTGTCTTCGACTTCTTTGTTGTCTCTTCTGTTGAGAGTATGCGAAACCTCACGTGCAAGTTTACTATCTCTCTTGTCTTCTTCTTTTAGAGCCTTATCAACATCCTTCATTGTTGTTTCTTTCATTTTTATCCACCTCAGAAAGTATTTTCTACTTTCATCCTGAAGATAATAGCATCTTGGAAATAGTCAATATAATTTGCAACTTGATTTTTATGGCAAAAATGCAAACTTGACAAATACCAAAATATGCACTCTTGACAATGTGCTATTATAATGAAATGATATTGATATCAAAAAGATATCACAAAGGAGAATGTTATGGATATTAAGGAAAAATCTGTCAAGAGCTATAACGGCTATGTAGCGTTATTTACTATAGTGCTGTTTTTGCTTATTACTCTGGCTACATCGATTTGCTTGTTTATTTTCAGTACAAAGGGTGATCAAGTCGTCAATCCTCTATTATTGGTTTTGGCAATAGTTCTATCCATTGTGCACTGTCTTCTCTATATCATGCTTGCTGGTCTTAAAGCAATTAGACCGAACGAAGCCTATGTCTTTACGCTTTTTGGAAAGTACTATGGCACAATCAGCGAACCTGGATTTCATTTTGTAAATCCTTTTGTTTCTGCAGTTAATGGCGGTGGTAAAAATTGTAATCTATCTGAGCAGGATGGGGATTCGAAGAGTTCTTCATCAAAGAGCATCTCAATGAAAATCCAGACTCTAGTCAATGAGAAGCAAAAAGTCAACGACAAGCTTGGCAATCCTATAATCATTGGAGCAATTGTAGTCTGGAAAGTGGAAGATCCTACGAAAGCTGTATTCAATGTTGATCGATACAATGATTTTCTATCGAGCCAAGCTGATAGCATAATCCGCAATGTTGCAAGGCTTTATCCATATGATGATGTCGATGATGCTCAAAAAGACGAGGAATTGACTCTTCGTGGTTCCTCTGTGGAGATTGCGTCGACAATGAGAGATGAGCTTCAAAAGAGCGTGGAAGAGGCGGGGTTGAAGATTATCGAGGTAAGGATTAATCAACTCTCGTATTCATCTGAAATAGCTGCTGCTATGCTTCAAAGACAACAGGCTGTTGCTGTAATTGCCGCAAGACAGAAGATAGTAGAGGGCGCTGTTTCAATGGTAGAGATGGCTCTCAATGAGCTGTCTAAGAAATCTGTAGTTGAGCTTGATGAGGAAAGAAAAGCGCAAATGGTGTCGAATCTATTGGTTATTCTATGTGGCAACAAGGATGCGCAACCAGTTGTGAATAGTGGTAGCATATATTGATATGGAGAGCTCTGACAAGGATAAAAAGCAGATTCCACTACGCATATCAAAGACGCTCTATTTGGAGTTGAATGCTTGGGCAAATGATGAGTTCAGGTCTATAAATGGCCAAATCGAGTATATCCTCACTGAAGCTGTTCGGAGGAGGAAAAAGGATAGATCCGACCGCCTTTGAGCAGCAATGCATCATTTGCTATATATAGTCCCAACTTGATATTGTGCGTTATAAAAAGGACAGATAGTCCTAATTTGCAGAGGTCTTTCATGGTCTCTGCAATTTCTCGTTGCATAATGGGATCGGATGATGATGTTATTTCGTCAGCAATCAAGAGCTTAGGCTTTACAGCAATTGCTCTTGCGATAGAGGCCCTTTGAAGCTGGCCCCCAGAAAGCTTGCTAGGATATCTATCAAGTAAGTCCCTGTCGATTTTGAGAATATCCAAGTATTGCTCCAAGTACTCATCTATGCTCTTCTTTGTTGCAAGCTTTAGAAACAATGGTCCTTCCGAAATTGAATTGAATACAGTTTTATTTGGGTCGAATGCCATATAAGGATGTTGTGATATAAGTTGAATATCCTTTCTTTTTTTTCTTCTTTCTTTTCCTTTTAGCTCGAAGATGTCCATATCATCCATGATGATCTTGCCTTGATCAGGCTTTAGATACATTGCGATAATATTTGCCAGTGTTGTTTTACCACAACCAGATTTCCCAAAGAGTGCTGTCAACTTGCCATATTCGAGAGTGAATGAAGCATCGTCAAGTATTTTCTCATTGCCAAATGACTTGCTAATACTTTTGATACTAATCATAGCAATCAGCCTTTATTGCTTTTTCCATGTATTGGGATTTTGGATTGCAAAAGACATATTTGCTTTCTCCTTCCTGCTCAATAATGCCATTGTCCAATACAACTATGCAATCAGCTTTCAATGCATCTTCAAAGTTGTGTGTTACATATACCAATGTGCCGTTTCTTTCTTTTTGTTCTTCTATAAGGGCATATAGGAGCATGTCTTGAAGTTCAACATTCAATCCTGATGTTGGCTCGTCAAGAAGAACCAATGGAGCTTTCTTTGTGATTGCTATTGCAAGATTTGCTCTCTGGAGCATGCCTCCTGAGATTTGGTGAGGGTAGAGATTATACACTTCATTCGAAAGCCCCGCCTTTTCAAGAGCAAGCATGGCCTTTTTCTTGATTGCTCTGCGATTTATGCTATGATTCAGTTTTATTGCTCTTTCGAGTTGTTTTCCAATCTTGTATGTCGGATTGAATTGGTTTTTTGGATCTTGCAAGAGGAAGAATATCTCTTTTCCTCTTATATTGTCGTAGTTTTCAATTCTTTTGCCTTCTAGCAAAACATCGCCCGTAAAAGTCGCATTTGGAGGTAATAGTCCATCAATGGCTTTCAAAAGAGTGCTTTTTCCTGCACCGCTTGGGCCAACTAGTGCATAGCTTTTCCCTCTTTCGAACTCTAGTGTTATATTCTTAAGTACATTACGTCCATCATATGAGACACATATGTTCTTTATTTCAAGGATTTTCTTTTCCATCGATGATGAGATGATAGCATATCTATGTTTTGCTGTAAGCTATGTCAGCATAATTTCCAGAGCTATTGAAAAAAATGTACAAGTAGTGTAATTATTTGAATTGCACTAGCTAAGCAAATAGCTTGCTTCGGGCATTAGCGCAGGGGTTTAGCGTACAAGTCTGGGGGACTTGGGGTCGGCGGTTCAAATCCGCCATGCCCGATGATCAAGGAAGAAGGGGCTGTTAAAAAAGT
>DKCO01000022.1:76873-100711 GCA_002452215.1 Spirochaetales bacterium UBA6872 | reverse complement strand
AGTTCTATGTAGAACTACATTTTAAGTATAGTTCTACCGCTCCAGAAAAGCAATATCTCATTATGTAAAAACAAGAAGCTTTATTTACAAACCTCTTACTAAGTATTGTAGTTCTACTTTTATGTCTTTCTAAGGTTTACTAATTCAGCTGGCAATAACTCATTTCGAATTTATACATCAAACTATCCTTTTATTGCATTAGATATAGCTCTTTTGATGCAATTCAATCCTTGAGAGGGATATCGAATGACATCCTGTCTTTTGTAAGGATTGTGTTTGGAAAGATTGCCTGAGCTTCTTTTTTCAATATCTCTAGCTCTTTATCGGAGTAGCGTGGACTATAGTGCTGAAGGCATAGTTTGTCACAAAAGGAGTCTCTTGCAATCATTGCAGCTTGCTCAGCTGTCATATGCTTCTTGTCTTTTGCATCTTCCTCTAATGCCTTTTCGAACATTCCTTCGCAAAATAAGATATCCGAATCATGGACGTAGTCAGCAATCTCTGGAAAGTACTCGGAGTCAGTCACATAGCTGAACTTTCGCCCAGAGCGCTCTTTTCCCATGACCATATTAGGAGTGATTATCCTGCCATCTTCAAGTTCTATATTCTTTCCGCTTTGCAATTCGCCCCATAGCTTTCCTCTCGGTATTGAAAGCTCCATTGCTTTATCAGGAAAGAACTCTCCTTTTCTTTTATCCTCTACCAAAGAGTATCCAAAGCATGGCTTTGTGTGGCTCAATTGGAATGCATTTATCGAAAAGCCATCGCCTCGATAGATCTCTCCCACCTCAACAGGAATGACCTTTATCTCATAATTTATGTACATATCCAAAATACGTCTTGATGTCTCTATGTATTCAACAAGCCTTTGCGGACCATAGATATACAATGGCTCTGTTCTATCAACTTGTGCCGATAGCATCAACATTCCAGGCAACCCTGTCACATGGTCTGCATGCATATGCGAGATAAATATTGCTGATATCTTCTTCCACTTAAGGTTGAGCATCTTCAGGCTCACTTGCGTTCCTTCGCCGCAATCGAAGAGAAACAATTCTCCATCGCGCCTTACAAGAGCTGATGTCAAAAAACGTCTAGGCAGTGGCATCATGCCACTTGTTCCAAGGGAAAACACTTCTAAATTCACTTTTCCAGATTAGCAATGTTAGACATTATTTACAAGCAAAAGAAGTTCATCCCTCTCGGTGCGTGAAAGAGATACAGCAAGAGAGATGAATGCAAAGAACAGCATCAATAGAACCATCAGGAAAATAGATAAAAACGGAATTTTGACAGAGAAAGAACTAATGTAGTATTCCATCATCATCGGTTCGAATCGTGAGATGATCTTTACTATAAGCGGTGAAAGATACCCAAGGATGATGCCAATTGCTATTCCCAATAGGCTTGCGAAGAAAACAGATATAATCGTCAAGCGCAAATATATTGACAAAATGCGTCTTCTACCAAGGCCTAACAAGCGCATCAATGCTATGTCGCTTCTATCACGCGAAATATATACTTGAGCAACATCGACAGAGAAAAAAGCAGAAAGAAGCGCAACTGCGACAAGTATGATATACAAAATGCCAATAGACTGTTGCACATTCGCATAAAGCGATGAGTATTCGTCTTTATAGTTTCTGATTTCATATCCCTTGCTTTCAAGCTCATGCTCAACTTTGTCGACATCCAAATTCGATGGAAGCAATACCTCATAGCTCTCGCTTTTGCTCTCAATCATCGAAATATCGACATATGCAAGATATCTGTCAAGCTGTGCATAACCTGAGTCAAATACACCAGAGACTGTAACAAGAAATGGGCGGGTTCTTCCAATGTCATCTTGATACAAAAGAAGTGTCATTTTTTCACCTTGGGCAACTCCAAGTGCAGATGCAAGGTTCTTGGAGAGCAATATCCAATTGCCTTCAAAAGAGCCAATAGAGAGATTCAATCCAATCCTCCTCTCCTCATTGAAGTAATCTTCATCAACTCCCTTCATATAAACAAGACTTTCGCTATTTTCGCTATAAAGTATCCCCTCTCCTCGCCTTACTTCATCAATGTGCGATCCTGATGGCAAGAAAGATTTATCAATCCTGCTTTCAGAGACCAATGAACTGGAGCCCAGCAATACAATCATGCGATCGATTGCACTCGATATCGATGAGATGAAAACAAGAGAGAAGACCAAGATGGATGTGACCAAAAGCACAAGCACTAATGGCGTAAGAGTAGAAAGCACATACTTCCTGTCCATTCCAAATCCAATCTTTCGTTTCAAATAAAAGAAATCAATCGAGGCTTTCAAGATTTCCACCTCTTAGGATGTACTTTTTGTCGCAAGACTGTGCAAGAAGATTGTTATGTGTAACTAAAAGCATTCCTTTTCTCTCTTTCTTTACAACATCAAACAATAGCTTTGACACTCCATCAGCGCTCTTTTCATCCAACGACCCTGTAGGCTCGTCAGCAAAGATTATCTGAGGAGACGATGAGAGAGCACGAGCAATCGCAATTCGTTGCCTCTCTCCGCCCGATAGCATAGCTGGCCTATGGGATGCGCGAGATGAAAGAGAGACGAGATCCAAGTACCTACGGGCTTCATTGAGAGCTTCTTTCTTGCTCTTGCCTTGGATCATCAATGGCATTGCAATATTCTCAAGCGCAGAAAAATCCTCAAGCAGTAGAGAGTTCTGGAAAATAAACGACATGCTCTCTCTTCTCAATCTCTCGATGTCGTTTTTTCTCAACTCATCTGTATCGACATCATTGTAGAGGATTTTCCCGCTATCCTTTTCAAGAAGCAACGCTGCAACAGATAGAAGCGTGGACTTTCCGCATCCAGATTGGCCTATTATCGAAACTGTCTGGCCAGATGAAACAGTAAGCGATATATTCTCAAGAATCAAAAGAGGACCTTCAGCTGTTTTGTATGACTTGGAGACATTCTCCAGACGTAAAATCTCATCTTGCATTGACAACCTCCAGAAGGCTCACCAATCTGTCTTTCCTGCTTTCATTCAAAGCAAAGAGCAAAGTGAACAGAAAAAGAATAGAAGAAAAGGAAAAAAACACTCCATAAGGAAACTCAAGAAGCATATTGAGTGCAATAAACACTTGCCCCGCTTTTTCCACAGCAGGAAGAAGAAACAAGCAAAGAACATATGAAAGGATAAGCGACAGGAGAAAGACAATCAAGAACGAGAATAGAAATGACATATCAACAACTCTCTTATCCAGCCCAAGTATCTCAAGCTCCGCACGCTCCTTTCTTTTCTCTCTATAAAAAATCCTCACAGATTGCTTTATAGATACTCCGATTATGACAAACATAAGTGCAAGCACTACATACATCATAGCTTTCTCAATCAAAAAAGCCGAATATAGGCCTGATTCAGCTTCCTTCCATGTCGTTGCATCATATCCAAGGGACTCAAGCTTTTCTTTTTCTTTTATGTCTATTCCTTTTATTGCTGTCTTAAAGACAGTGCTATCATCAGAGAAGGAAAGAGGCAAAAAAACAGTTGTTGAATCAAATTCATACCCCATTGATGTTGCATAGATTCCCGAAATTCCAATCCTCTCGGATCGTGGCAAGACAACACCGCTCTTTCCTTTCCTCATCAGAGACACTATAAAGCTATCACATTCATTTTGCCTATAAAGCGTATATGGAATTGCAAGCGAATCCATATTTCCTACAAGCATTCGAACGCCTCCATCGTAAAACGAATCAACATAGCGCACAAGAAACGCGCTTGATGAAATCAAAGCCTCTCCTTCTCCATATTCAAAAACTGTTGCATCTGGATACAGTTTCTCAATCTCATCTTTGTGCCTTCCAGAAACTACAATATCAAAAGAGCGAACGCGCCTGATTTCGTTGAATCTGGAAGTTTGCATATAATCCATTACAGAAAGGACAACTACAACCATAGCAAGCGAAAGAGTTGTTGCTATGATTATCCGTATGGAACTAGCTCTATGCCGTGCTGTCTTTGAAAAAGCGTATCTGAATGCCAAGAGACCAATCATAGTGCATTAACCTCCAACAGCCTCCTGCCATTTGAATCGAAAACCATTCTATAGCGCTCCTCGCCTGATATGTACCTTATCTCCTCTATCTCTCCTGACTCGAGTACTCGACGCTTCTTTGTAAGGCTTCCTTTTTCATAAATATATGTCTCAGCAATTTCGCTGTCCTTATAAATCTCAACCAAGCGCTCTTCTCCTGAGATACGCTCAACGCGCTCCAATGCACCATCATTGTCATAGAAGTAGCTTGTATTGCTGTCAGCTCTTTCTTCTTTTTCAATCCTGCCAAGATCATTGTAGTAGTATGTAGTATCGCCTCGAACCTCTTTCAAGGACCCATTTGGCAATGTCTCATACACATCATCTGAAGAGACAAAAGCCTTTACAGGACCCTGGCCATTGTCATATAGATAGTACTCTGATAGAAAATATCCTCTTTCGCTTCCACTTACAGCCAATAGCTTCGATCCATTCGATATGTAGTCAATCTTCTTTACCAGCTTGTTGTTTTCAGAATATGTATAGCCTGTTAGCTCTTTTTGGTCATAGAAGTAGTTGTACTCTGTTTTATGGCCGTCATTGTCTATTATCCTTCTTAATATCTTTCCATCTCGATCTAAGAAAACTCTCTCCTCATAGCCATCATCATTGATCACATATCCATCATCAAGAATCCTCTTGGATTTGACGATGTTTCCATCAAGATACAAGAACTCGCCTTCATCATCCTCTTCAAGCTCCCATCCTATACCAGTCATTGAGCTCTCTGGCTCCAGTCTGTGGCCAAGAGCATTGCTCTTGTAGTTTGTTGCTTGTATAGAAAGTGGAAGAAGAAACAATGCAACAAGGAGGCTTAGATATCTCATCAATCGGAAAGTCCCATCAAGCTATCTAGATATTCTTCTTTGTCAAACGGCTTTATATCGTCATATCCCTCGCCTGTGCAAACAAAGACGATAGGAAGAGACAACAACTTTCCGATTTGGACAAGCGCACCGCCTTTTGCAGCTGAGTCATATTTAGTCAAAATAACTCCATCGAGTTTTACAGCCTCATCAAACAACATCGCTTGCGACAGTCCATTTTGCCCTGTTGTTGCATCGATAACAAGGAACTTCTTGTAGTGGTCAGGAGCTATATTCTTTGCCTTGATTATCTTGTCCATCTTCTTTAGCTCTTTCATCAAATTCTCTTTGTTATGCATTCGCCCCGCTGTGTCAGCAAGAACAAGAGTATCCTTTTGAGCAATAGCAGAAGTGATCGCATCAAAAATCACAGCACCAGGATCCGAGCCTGTGCTTTGCTTTACGATCCTCATAGAAAGCCTATTAGCATGTATCTCCAATTGATCGACAGCAGCTGCCCTGAAAGTATCGCCAGCAGCTAAAAGCACTCTTTGCCCTCTCTTTGTGAAGTACTTTGCCATCTTGGCAATCGTCGTTGTCTTTCCAACCCCATTTACACCAAGAATCATCCAAACAGCAAGCTTATCGTCAAAAGAAAACTCATAAGGCTTTACATATCTTGATAGGATTTGCTTCATCTTCTCTTGTAGTTCTGTCGCTTCTGTAAGCTTGTTTTCCTTTGCTTCTTTTCTAAGCGTCTCGACTATTTCATCTGTCAGCCTGGAACCAAGATCCCCTTCTATAAGAGTATCCTCAAGCTCCTCGAAAAATTCCTCATCTATCTTACGTGATTTGAATATTGTCCTTAGTTTCTCGCCAAATTTCTTGAAAAATGCCATTTCTTTCTCCTAGATTCCCATTCTTGCACTATCGAAATACTCGAACATCGAATCTATCATATTTACCAATGATACCAAGCTTATGCCACATAAAACAACAGAAACTGGTTTTATATCGTACTCATCAACCATATTATCAACACTCTGTGTTGCTATGTATCCACCAAAACACATCAATGTCGCAAAGAGATTCATATAAAAGTTCCCTTTCGCTTCAGAAATCATATCCTCACTGTCCATCCATAAAGGCTTTAGGGAGATCTTAAGGGAATCAACAGCTGTCATCGATTGCATCGAATAGAGCGAAAAGCCATCATGAGTAGCGCTTATCGTAAATGGATAGACTACCTTCTCTATCATTTTCCCATCCAATTGCGATCCGTTGTAGAAGAGCGTTGAATCAAATGGAACAGTCGAAATAGTCAAATCATTTTGCTCTATTTTATCTAAAAGAAGATCGATTTTTTCTGTCGAGCTATCGACTATCACATCAAAAGTCTTTGTCTTGTATCCTGGTATGATATATGAAATGCTATGAAGGCCTTCTGAAAGCACTATGCAAGATGTATATGTTGAGATTTGCTCATCATCGACGTAGAGTGTTCCATTTGATGGCATATCTACATCAACAACTGTAAAATCAGGCCCAAGGAGCAAAGATCCAAAGAAAGAGAAGAGAAAATCCTCCTCATTCTTCCTCAACGCTTCAGCATACAGTGCTTGGTGCTCAAGCCTGCTATCGACATAAAGCGCAATCTCTGGAAGAACATCATCAGACACAAGGGCAATAGAGATGATCATATCATATCCATCTCGAAGCTTTATGTAGTCGAAAGCCTCCTCATCACCAGATAGAAGATATTCTTTCTCTACCTCGCTAAACTCTGGACTGACTACTTCAATATTTGCATAGTGCTCTTCTTTAGCCTTGTCCAAAGACAAAGATCCCAATGACGAGAAATCCTCATCCCTAAGATATTTGTCATATGATATGTAGTATTGCTTTTCTCTCTCGTATTGCAAACGCTCATTTAGCTTTGCCAGAGCCTGATCCGATGATGTTGTTTTCAAAGTATCCAATACATCCTCTACAAGAGAGGAATATTCTTGCACATCCGAGCATATTGCAATACGAAAATCAGCACTATATAGAGATGTGGCAAGAACAACAAAAAAAAGAAAGAAAAGATCAAGCTTTCTTAAGCCAGTGCAAATAGCTTTCAATGAAGTCATCTATCTCACCATCCATGACAGCGATTATGTTTCCAGTACTGTAGTTCGTCCTATGATCCTTTACCATAGTATAAGGTTGAAAGACATAGCTACGAATCTGGGACCCCCATGCGATGTCCATTTTTGCAATAGCATTTGCTTCCTTCTCTTTTTCCTTTTCCTTCTGGTAATATTCATAGAGCTTGGCCCTTAGCATCTTGAATGCAACATCCTTGTTCATATATTGGCTTCGCTCATTCTGGCATTGGACAACTATACCAGTTGCGTAGTGCGTAATCCTGACAGCTGAATCTGTCTTGTTGACATGCTGCCCACCAGCACCGCCTGCACGGTATGTATCGAGTCTATAGTCCTCCGGCTTGATATCTATCTCTATGTCGTCATCCACCTCAGCCGATGCATATACAGATGCAAACGATGTATGTCTCCTTTTTGCCGCATCAAATGGTGAGATTCTTACAAGTCTATGAACGCCAGCTTCCCCTTTAAGGTAGCCAAATGCATATTCGCCTTTTATGAGCATTGTGACAGACTTTATTCCGCCCTCATTCTCCTCCAAGTCCAATATCTCATACTTGAATCCATGGCGCTCTGCCCAGCGAGTATATAGCCTCATAAGCATGCTAGCCCAATCAGAGGCCTCAGTGCCTCCTGCTCCCGAGTGGATAGATAGATATACATTGTTCTTGTCGAACTTGCCATCAAGAAGAGTCTTGATCTTCAATGGCTTGAACTTTTCCTCAAGCTGTGCAATCTGGCATTGCAACTCTGATGCCAAAGCCTCGTCATCCTCAGATGAATAGAGATCAATCAGCTCTCCCAGCTCATCGATTTCATTGATGATCTCAGCCCATGGATAATAGCTCTCCTTGAGAGCGTTCAACTCATCGAAGACCTTCTTTGATTCATCTGGATTGTTCCAAAAATCGCTTTGTCCGGTCTTCTCTTCAAGCTTCTTTATCTTAGAAAGAGTATCAGCCTGTTCAAAGACGCCTCCATACAGTATAGGCTTCTTCTTTTATGTTTTCGTATACAGCTTTATTCTCTATGTACATTTGAATTCTCCTTGCTCTCATTTACTCTCAGCACAAGCCTGTACTGTGCTTCGCTTCCAGCCTTTATGTCCATTGCGAACGAAAAGCACAGCCTTTTGTAGAGGAAGAACTCCTCTAGTCCAAGTGATGTGTATTGGCTTTGGCTTACATTCTCCTCTGATAGCGAAAACTCACCAATCGACGAAAATACAACTTGCAAAGCTGAGTTTCTGTAATTATATCGAACTGTCTTTGCATTAACAACCTTCTTTGCAAACAGCTCTTTTCGCATCTCTTGGCCAAAAAGCTCAATATCCCTGGAGTCCAAGTAGACAATCGAGTTGTATGTGCCCTTGATATCCTTATCTGTATTGTTTTTCAATAAGACATCGCAAATGAATGTCGTTGTCCTCATCTTGTAATGCTTTGAGATAGAGAGCGGGAATGAGCTATCAGAAAGTGTGAATTGGAAATCTGTGCGTTTTCTGTCTAGTACTTCAGCACGGAACATCTTCTCTTGTGTGGAATATTGACTTCCATCTATCTCGATTATATCTGAGAAAGACTTCAAGAGAGGCACTTTAGGAAAGCGCTTGTCAAATTGCACACGAGTGTCCATGATATTTACTTTAGCGCTTTTGTAATCAAACTCGGCTACGCTTGCACCTCGAGGCGACAATACAGCTGTATATAGCTTATTTGAAGTGAAGTAATCATTCTCGCCCATCTCCTCAAGATCATATTCCTTATGCATCAAATTGCCACTCTCATCCAAAAGAGTGCTTTCGGCATCTATTATGGAAGCCCAAAAGGATCGTCTTTCGCTAAGACGCATAGGAGTGCACTCTGCATCATGGATAAATAGAGAGCCTGTGGAGATGTCAAAAAGATACCTGTATATATCTTTTTTTATCAACTTGTTTCCACGGGATGAGAACTCTGTAAGCGCAATGTATCTATTGAGCAAGTATCTAAAATTCTCATTTCTTACAAAGATATCATTGAAGGATTTCAAGCCATTTGCCCAAGCATCTCGCCCATACCAACCAGAATCAAGATATCCAGGTGTTGCAATTTTCAATGCATCAAGATGAACAAGATTGTCCTTATATCTTTCCAGAAGATGTACAACAACCCTTCCTATATCGTTTTCCTCTCCATCCCGGCTTGACCCTTCCAGTAGCTGGTCTATGTTCAAGAAAACAACAAGGCTTTCGCCCGAGTAGCCATCAATCAATGAAACAAGGCCATCCTCCAAATCAGAAAGAGTAATCTCATTCTGGGCATAGGAAGACACAAGAGCTGAAGCATTGTCATTCATTGCATATATCGTGATGCGCTTGCCAAGTTCATTCATTACAAACGAATCGCTTGCGATATGAGCCTTGTCTGTTGCTTTGTATGTAGAGATTACAACACCATCCATTCCAGAGTTCTTCAAAGTTGAGATATAAAGCGGCGACCATATCTGCCCGAACATGAATGATATGCTAGGCAAAACACCATAGTCACGTCTGATAAGACTTGTCATCTTCTCTATCTGGTTGGCTCTCTCCTTTGGAGGGATCAGGGAAAGCACAGTTTGCGAATAGGAGCCTGAGATCATCTCGATATCAGAGCGCTTGGCAGCTGCCGATATAAGCGCTTTGAATTCCGGACGATGCTTATTGATGTGCTTCATCATAGCAGATGATTGATACAAGCTGAGCTTGTAGCCTGAGTTGTTGAACAAGAAATAAAGCAAAGGCTCATACATCAGGGAAAGTGCCCGATCGAATATGGGCACTGGAGAACTTGATGATATCCCTGTATATATTCCTAGTACTAACTTCAAGCTAATTCCTCTTTACAATACACTTTTGCGGGCAAATCTCTGCTGCCTTGGATGCATTTTCCTGATCTTTCGAATAATCGTTATGGGATAGAAAGTCTACCACCTCAAATGGAGAATTTTCAACCTTGATCTGGCAAAGTTTACAACCAATACATCCAACTGAGCATATTTTCTTTACCTTTCCACCTGGAAGATGGTTGTTGCAAGCAACAATATACTCATCCTTGAATGGAACCATCTTTATTACATTGTTTGGACATACTTTCGTGCATTTCTCGCACCCGATGCACTTTGTATCATCCACAACAACATCTCCATTCTCATCCTTCTTTATTGCTCCAACAGGGCAGACAGCAATGCACGAGCCCAAGTGCAAGCAACCTTCCTTGCATGAGACAGGGCCACCTTGCAAAATGTATGCCGCATTACAATCTTTGATCCCTTTGTAGTTGTAGTCCATCTGTGTATGGCTTGGATTGCCTTTGCAATGTACAAATGCAACCCTTTTCTCGAGATAAGAAACCTCTACTCCCATGATCTGGCCCATCTTCTTAGCAAGCTCATCCCCTCCAGGAGAGCAAAGTCCTGGCTTGGCATCTCCATTGAAAACAGCCTCTGCATAGGCTGAACAGCCAGCAAATCCACAGCCACCGCAATTTGCTCCTGGCATAATCGCTTCAAGTTGCAACAGCTTCTCGTCCTTTTCGACAGCAAGTTTTTTCTCAGCAATCGAAAGACATATGCCCAATACAAGCCCCAAAACAGATATTACAACGAATGCAAGCAAAATATTCATACAAAAACCATCCTTATGACAGGCCCAGATTCGCAATCAAGCTGGAATCGAATGCCATGAAAGCCAAAGCCATCAAACCAGCTGAGATGAATGTTATTGGAACACCTTTGAACCATTTCCTGACAGGTGTCATCTCAAGCTTTTCCCTAATATTAGCCATCAAAACGATAGCCATCGAGAATCCCAATCCTGCAGCGATCCCAGCCACAAATGACTCCAAGAGATTGTATCCATTGTCGATATTCAAGATTGCAATTCCGAGCACAGCGCAGTTTGTCGTAATCAAAGGCAAGTAGATTCCAAGCGCTTTGTACAGTCCAGGGCTCATCTTTCTTACAACCATCTCAACCAGCTGGACAAGAGCAGCAATGACAAGAATGAAGGCTATCGTCCTAAGATACTCTAGCGAACAAAGCAATAGTATTTGGTACACAGCCCAGCAAGCAACAGAGGCTACAGCTGTAACGAATGTAACAGCAACACCCATTCCGATTGCGCTCTCGCTATTCTTTGAGACTCCGATAAACGGACATATTCCCATGAATTTGACAAGGATGAAGTTGTTTACGAATATGTATGTAATCAATATTCCAATGTAGCTCATACACTAGCCTCCTTCTTTGCCTTCTTGGCTGTAAACCATGTAAAGAAGGCCTTCAAATAGCCCATCACAAGGAGAGCGCCAGCAGAAAGAGCTATTACTTTTATCGGGGATTCAGAATAACCTGGGATTGTAAATACAACATTCAAATCGCCAAGATTGATCAATGTAATCGTCCCAGAACCAACGACCTCTCTAATTAAAGCGATAAGCGTAAGCCCAAGCGTAAAGCCAATCCCCATTCCAAGACCATCGAGTGCTGAGTCCAACACCGAGTTCTTGTTTGCAAATGCCTCTGCGCGCCCAAGTATTATGCAATTGACGACTATCAATGAAAGATAAATGCCAAGAGCATTGTACAGTTCGATCATGAAAGCATGCATGAACATCTCGAGAATCGTAACAAACGATGCAATGATTACAATATATGATGGTATTCTTATCGAATCAGGAATCACATTCTTCAGAAGAGATATGAATATATTGGATCCGACGAGCACGAATATTATTCCAGCTCCCATTCCCAAAGCATTCCATACTTGAGTGGAAACAGCCAATGTCGGGCACATTCCAAGCATGATTATAAAGATCGGGTTTTCCTTGAACAAACCCTTTGTCAATTGATTAATGTGAGATGCCATTTGCGCCTCCCTTCACATATTCAGATCCAGCCCTTAGTGCCTTTGAAACTCCATTGAATGTGATAGTAGCACCTGAGACTATCGCTGCATCACTCTCCCCAAGATCGTTTTTCGATGATGCAATAGGCTTGCTTGCGCCTTGGCCTGTGAACATAGCCATATACCAATCATTCTCAGCTTTCTTTCCAAGCCCCGCTGTCTCAGAGTTGCTTGTCATCTTTGCGCTGATTATCGAGCCATCGAGATAATATGATGCAATGATCGTAAACTCACCGCCATATCCCTTTCCTGTGAGGTTCAAGGAATATCCTGCAAGCTCCTTAAGATCCTCATCTTTGTACAACGGTGTTACAGAGTTGATTCCATTTGCGCCAGACAAATCCTTGCTATCTCCAGGAAACAATCCGCCAGATACAGCCGACAATGCCTCCAAGTCAGTTTTCTTTTGGTTGTCAGCAATCACTGGAGCTGTAATGTGGTTCACTATGCCACAAAGAATAGAACAGACAGCGCAAATCAAGAAAAGAGTCACTCCAGTCTTTATATAGCTCTTCATGCTTTTGCCTCCTTAGCGCTCTTTTCCTTGATAGGTTTTACATAACCAAACTTCCTTGTCTTTATATACCTGTCGATTGTAGGAGTAACGATATTCATCAACAATATCGCAAGCGATACACCCTCTGGCAACGACCCGAAATACCTGAACAGGAAAGTAAAGAAGCCACAGCCAAGGGCAAAGACAATCTCCCCCTTTGGCGTTGTAGGTGTTGTTACCCAATCAGTTGCCATGAAGAAAGCTCCAAGCATCAAGCCGCCAGAGAAAACAGGCAGGAGGATTTCTCCCGAGAAAAGCCCATTGCCATACGGAATTCCGCCAAAGACCCAAACAAGAATCGAAAAAGATCCGATGTAGAATACAGGGATTCTCCAGTTGATGACCTTCATAATCAAAAGGAAAATTCCTCCAAGAATCAACAAAAGCGCACTTACTTCCCCTATACATCCTGCACAATTTCCAAAAAAAGCGTCCACAGCATATGGATCTATGTTTAGGCAACTTCCAATCTTGAGAGCAAAATCTGTTATTGGTCTTCCAGAGAGCATCGAGAATTGATCCGAGCCGGCACCCATCGAAAGGCCTGTCTTCAAAACAGAAAGAGGTGTTGCTCCTGAAAAGACATCAGGGACAATCGAATTCGTCATTCCGCTTGCCGACAATGAGCTTGCGCTCTTTAGCAATGTGCGTGGAAGAGAGAACGAACTCATTTGTGATGTAAACGAGAAGAATACGAATACTCTTCCAGCTAGAGCTGGATTCATCCAGTTGGCACCAAGTCCGCCAAAGGTCCATTTTGCAACAGCTATCGCGAAAAAAGAGGCCAACATTGGAATAAGTATATTGATCTCTGGTGGCATGTTCATTCCTACCAAAAGACCTGTTACTATAGCTGAAAGATCAGGAAGCGTGAATTCCTTGCTTACTAGGCCCAATAGATACTCTGATAATACAGATGCGCCAATAGATACCAAAACCACCAAAAGAGCATGAAGCCCAAATACATAAACTCCCCAAAAAGTTGCAGGCAACAATGCCAATATAACATACAGCATTGCCTTATCTGTTCTGTTTTTTGAGTGGATATGTGGGCTGGAACTTACATTCAATATCATTTCTTCCTCCCCATTTTCTTTCCAAGCTTGAAGCCTTGGACCAAAGGCAAGTGGGAAGGACATGTGTATGCGCAGCATCCACACTCCTTGCAATCCATCAAGCTATATTCGTTGATAGCAACATCATAATGTCCGAACTTTATATTCCTGAACATCTTGTTAGGTTGCAAACCCATTGGACACGCACTCACGCACTTTCCACAAGAAACGCAAGGAAAAGATATATCATCAATCGATAAAGGTAGCGCCAATAGCCCTCCAGAGCCTTTAACAACAGGTGTATCTACATCAGCACAGTCAAATCCCATCATCGGGCCTCCCGCCACAAGCTCCGAAAAGTCATCCTTAGTGCCTTTGCAATATGACAGCAGATCCGAGAACTTGACTCCAATAGGGGCCCATATGTTCTTTGGCTCGACTATCGCCTCACCTGAGACTGTAATGCATCTTTCGATCAGTGGCTTATGGAAGACAACAGCCTCATATATTGCATATGCTGTGGAGACATTGCAAACAACAGCTCCTACATCCAAAGGCAACTTGCCAGAAGGAATCTCCCTGTTTATTGTAGCCTTCAAGAGCTGTTTCTCATCGCCTTGCGGGTATTTCATCTTCAAGCGAGCAACAGTTATTGGATAACCCAACGCCTCAATGCGCTTTTCCAAAAGCAATGCAGCATCAAGCTTGTTTGCCTCCACTCCTATTATTATGTGCTCTGGTTCAAGGATTTTAGCACTTGCCATGATCCCTTCGAGAATCTCATCTGTGCGCTCGATCATCATTCTGTAATCGCATGTCAAATATGGCTCGCACTCTGCAGCGTTGATGACAAGATCCTCAACTTTCTTCCCAAGCGGAACAGAGAATTTGACCGATGTCGGGAAGGTAGCTCCTCCCATTCCGACAATTCCCATATCCTTTATAAGATTCTTCAGCTCTTCTTTGGGCAAAGATTTCCAATCATGCTTGACTGAAAACGGTTCGCTTTGCTCCTCAAGAACCTTTATCACCAATGCATCTGCAACAGCTCCTGAAGGAATCCGAACTTTCCTTATGTCGACAACCGTTCCATCCACAGGGCTATGCACATCTGCGGAGATAAAGGAGGCTGCTTCGCCAATTTTCTCGCCTCGAGAGACGCTATCACCTTTCTTCTTCAAACATTTAGCTGGTGCTCCTAGATGCTGGGACATCGAAACAAAGAGCTCTTCAGGCAGAGGCATTTTTTCTATTGCTTTATCCTTTGCAAGCTCCTTTTTGTCATGAGGATGCACACCACCCTTGCTGAAAGTAGCAAATTTCATCATATTACTCCTAAAAATGATTCCATACCATGATAAACGTTAATCGAGAATATCTCAAATATTTAAATGCGATTTTCACGAAATTAATGGCCATAAGATGATAAAGCATAACTCCTTATGCTTTTCAATTGAAATACAGGAAGTTCTTTGTTTATGATATTAGCCATGAATAAACTTTTCCAGTTTGCCTTTTCGAAACTAAAAGGAGTAAAAGTATTTGCTCTTGTCGGGAGATCCGGCACCGGAAAAAGCTACCACTCAAAACAAGTTGCGGCAAAACAAAAGATAGACCTCATAATCGATGATGGGCTTTTGATAAAAGGCGACAGAATCATTGCTGGGCACTCAGCAAAAGAGGACCCAAACTTCATCTCCGCTGTGAGAACAGCTGTGTTTGACGACGAAGATCACAAAAGAGCAATAGAATCAGCAATGCTCAAGGAAAAGTACAAAAGGATCTTGATCATAGGGACCTCTGAGAAAATGATCAACAAAATATGTGCCAGGCTGGAGCTTCCAATGCCAGAAAAAGTCATACATATTGAGGACATATCGTCTCCAGAAGATATCGAGACAGCAATGCACATAAGATACACAGAAGGCAAACATGTTATCCCTGTTCCGCCTATTGAAGTAACAAGATCGGCACCGCAGATTGTTTATGACTCTATAAAAGTCCTGCTAGGGAAGAAAAAGAGAGGGAAAGTACAGACATCTGAGAAGACAATAGTCAGACCAGAGTTCTCACGCCCGAAGAAGGATGCGATTTCAGAAGCAACATTAACACAAATGCTCAAGCATGCGATCGGCGAATACGACAGTGTAATGAAAGTCAAGAAGGTACGCGGAACAAGAAATCCAGATTCGTCCTATTCGATCTATGTGACATTGCAACTCCCGATAAGGCACTACATCGCTACGACAATCTCTGATTTGCAAGAGTACATCTCTGATTGCTTGGAAAAATATGGCGGGATCCTTGTAAAGTCCATATCGATAGAGATAGAAGAATGGGGCTAGAGATCATGAGACTCAGCTAGAGTCTTTGGACGATTTCCAAACTCAGAGGAGACATCTATAGCCTCAACTTGTTTTTGGCTCTTTTTCTTGCGCCTGATGCTATCGCTATCGCTCAACGCGATCCTCCTTGTCTGCGATGTCTTTCTTGCGCTTTGCCTTTTCTTCTTGTTCTTTCTCAGAAAGCCCATATCCCCCATAATCCTTGACACAGCCTTCTCTATCTCATAGTTGGGGGGAGTAATAGGACTAAGTAGCACTTTTGCTTGCCTATATATATCCTTGAAGAGATCATCTGCATTCATATCATCAAGACCATCAGATACAATAGCTGGCTTGATTAAGTAGTAAAGCATCTCATCCCTATCAACCTTCTCATCTGATGAGCATATCTTCGCATCCAAGGCCTTTAATGACTCATCTACAGACGAAATGCCACTGTAGATAGAATAGCAAGGAAGCAAATACGCAAGCAAATTGAACTTTTTGAGGTTCTTGAAAATAACAGCTGAGTAGCCAGATGATAAGATCTTGTATACTTCCTCTGTCAATCGAGATGTGGAGCATTGCTCAATGTTTGATGCATTCTTCCTTATTGCAGCTTTCACGCTATAAGAGAGTTTAAAGCCTGTTGTTGCTTGGTACTTGAGAGCTCTTATCATCCTCACAGGGTCTTCTGAAAAGGCATACTTAAGAGGAATCAATGACCTTATCTTTCGCTTCTTGAAGTCATCCATTCCATTGTTGAAATCCAAAAGATTGCCATTTTGCGGATTATAGTAAAGGGCATTTATAGAAAAGTCACGTCGCTTAGCATCCTGCTCTATCGTACCGTAGATATTATTATTCCCTTCTTCGAAATTCTCTTCATCGCTACGGAATGTCGTGACTTCTATTATTTTCTCTCCAAAGAAGAGATGTACAATCTTGAAACGCCTGCCAATTATCCTTGAGTTCCAGAAAAGTCTTTGAACTTGCCTTGGGGAGGCCGATGTTGCTATATCGAAGTCCTTAGGACGCTTGCCTAGCATCAAATCCCTGATCGAACCGCCAACTATGTATGCCTCAGCTCCAAAATTCTGAAGCTTACGTATTGCCCACAATGCATCCTTGTCGATCATACTGTTTCTGATCGGATGCTCTTTTGGCGTATAAATCTTAGCGACAGGAATAGATTTTCCCCGTCCATCGGTTTTGTATCTGATAAACACAGTTGTTTATATTATTAAGAAAAAAAAAGCATAACAAGACCAATGCTATATTTTTTCATTCATATGCAATCAAACAGCAAGCGCAAATCGAACGACGTTGTATAGCGAAATCAATGTAATCACCACAAGGAGGATCATAAAAAGCTTATCCACAGCTTTGTTGTCCATCTTCCTTGTCGCCCAGCGTCCAAGATTTGCTCCTATGACAGCAAAGACCATCATCAAAGCAAGCAATCCCCATTCAAAATCAGGAACAGAATTGGTAACTACACTTCTTAAAAGCGATACAAGTTGCGAGAAGAATATGATAAAAAGAGAACACAGTGCGGATGTCTTTGCATCCATAGAGAAGAAATAGGAAAGAACCATAATATTAATCGGACCTCCACCTATTCCCAAGAATGACGAGAATACTCCTAGAACAGCACCCATGAAAAGCGAAAATGAATAGCTCTTAATATCCTTTTTTTCTACTCTCTCTTTGTTCACATGGTAGACAAGCACAATCAATGTCAAAGCGACCATTATGATGTTTTGTATCAAGCTAACAGCATCTGATGGCACAGCAGATACCGAAAGATCAAACAAATACTTTCCAGCGAGACCGCCTATTGCACCTCCAATGGCAAGAGGGACTCCCCTCTTTTCAACTCTGGTGCCTCCCATATAGCTTCTTAGCAAAGACACGACAGTCATTGTCAAGACTGTTGTCCCAGAGAGAAAGCTGATCTCGCTTGCTGGCATGTTGCATATTGCATCCATGACAGGCTTTATTATCACACCACCACCTATACCTGAGATGGATCCGATTATAGTCGCAACAAAAACTGTAAATGCTAGTACTAATTCCATACAGATGCCTATAATAAACTTGTGGACAAAAGTAAACAAGTAAGTTATTTAAAATACAAAACCTACACATGAAAAAGGCTGTATCCCAAAATGATAATAGACTCTCATTTCCACTATCTATCAATGCTCGAAAAGGATAAGAATGCATCTTTGGCGCCAGATCTTGTCGGTCTTGAAATCGGTCTTGACGGGGGCGATATGCATAAGAGAATTGAGAAAATAGGAAAAAACAGGAATATATTCCTATCTGTTGGAGCAGGACCATGGGTCCTTGATAGATCTGACTTTGTCTCAATAGACCATGAATTGTATCTTCTTGAGAACGATATAAAGAAATATGGCGCCGATGCAATCGGAGAGATAGGTTTTGACAACTACTGGAACTATGGCACGAAGGAAAGACAGCAAGAGCTATTCATCAAGCAAATACAACTCGCAAGAAAATACAACATTCCTGTCTCAATACACTCAAGAGATGCAAACAAAGAACTTCTAGATGCATGCAAAAAAGGCTATGTCGATGAAAAAACCATCATGCATTGTTTTTCTTCTGATAAAGATGTGTTGAAGCATCTGCTTGATAAAGGTGCATACATATCATTTGCTGGCAATGTAACATACAAGAGCAATTCGATTATAAAAGAAAGTGCAATCTTCACTCCTGTAGAAAAGATCCTCGTAGAGACAGACTCGCCATATCTTTCGCCAATTGCTGTGCGTGGCAAGCCCAACAGGCCTGAGAACACAGAATACATAATCGATTTCATCGCAACTTCAAAGTCAATCGACAGAGAAAAACTCAAAGAAAGGATATTAATGAATTTCTATGCTCTAATGGGACGGGATAAGAGCATAGTCAAAAGAGATCTTGCCACTCTCTAGCTGCATTGCCTTTTCTATTGCATCATCCCAATTAGGTGCAATCGAGAAAACATTGCTATAGCCACTTAGTGCTGGCCAATCGCGAAAATCAACATAGAAGCCGACATCATCAATGTCGAATATGCGCATTGCACTCTCAGGATCGTAGACAAGAACAGACTCTATGTTGTTTTCCTTTATCGAGTCGAAAATCTCTTGATAGTTCACGCTCGAGATTCGACCAGAATAATCAAGAGCCAGTATCGTACTATCTATCGATTTAAGGTACGAAAGAATCTCCTTGCTATCGCTATCATCTTGCTCATAGATAAATGCGCTTTTGCCAACAAGCGCCTCTTGCCAAAGCTTTTTTTCATCGTTCTCAAGAAGGATACTGGCCGAAGTCTCATCCTCAGATCCCCAACGAGCTATCTTAACGCCACTCTCAATGCTCGATTCATCAAGTTTTGCAATAGGATCAAGGACAATGAGCCTTGCGTTTTTTGCGAAATCTGGCATTTTATTGTCATAGACAAATGCAGTTTTATAGCCAAGAGCGAAGGGCTTGGGCTTTACAAGCTCGTCTACATACTCTTTGTACAAACTTGAAGAAGAGACATAGAGCACAAGCGGCCGTGAGAAGTAGAAGCAAAAAAGAGACGCAAGCAATAAAATCATTATGCTGACTATCATAAGTATGGCTCTCTTTCTTTTCTTCATGTAGACAGAATAAAACATATAGACAGCGTTCTACAAGAAAGATATAGATAAGAATTGACCTATTGATTGCAAATCGATAAAGTGATATCGAATATGGTTTTGGGAGGTAATCGAAATGATTAGCTATAAGGAATTAGGCTTGGTAAATTCAAGGGATATGTTTTCCAAGGCAGTAAAGGGTGGGTATGCTATCCCAGCTTATAATTTCAACAACATGGAACAGATGCAAGCAATCGTTCAAGCTTGCGTAGAGACAAAGAGCCCTGTAATCATGCAAGTTTCAAAGGGCGCACGAGATTATGCAAATATCAACATCTTGAGAAACATGGCAAGAGGTGTTGTCGAGTATGCACATGAGCTTGGTTGCGATATTCCTATCGTTCTCCACCTTGATCACGGCGATTCATTCGAGACATGCAAGCAATGCATCGACAATGGATTTTCTTCTGTAATGATCGATGGATCATCTCTTCCATATGAGAAAAACATAGAAGTAACTAAAAAGGTTGTCGAGTATGCACATCAATTCGATGTAACAGTCGAAGGTGAGCTTGGCGTTCTTGCAGGAATAGAGGATGAGGTTTCATCTGCTGTATCTCACTACACAAGGCCAGAAGAAGTCGAGGATTTCGTAAGCAAAACAGGTGTTGATTCCCTCGCAATCTCAGTTGGAACATCACATGGTGCATATAAATTCACACCAGAGCAATGCACAAGGAATGCTGATGGCGTCCTTGTTCCACCAGAGCTAAGATTCGATATCCTTGCTGAGATTGAAAAGAGACTCCCAGGCTTCCCTATCGTCTTGCATGGATCATCATCAGTTCCTCAGGAATATGTAAAGATGATCAATGAGCATGGCGGAAAACTCAAAGATAGCGTTGGAATTCCTGAAGAACAACTGAGAAGAGCTGCAAAGTCCGCTGTATGCAAGATCAATATCGACTCTGATGGAAGACTTGCAATGACTGGAACAATCAGAAGGATCTTTGATGAGAAACCAGCCGAGTTCGATCCTAGAAAGTATCTTGGACCAGCAAGAGATGCTCTCAGAGAGATGTACAAGCACAAGAATATTAATGTTCTTGGTTCAGCAGGACATGCTTTGGACTAAGAAGGCAAACTTAGATAGTGGGCACCGATTGGTGTCCATTTTTCTATCAACCAATGTCAAAATCGCAATAGGATATAGCTTAAGACATTTTTGCTTCCAAATTGCCTCTCATATGCAATAAATCCTTGCAAGGGTCTAAAGCATTGTGATAAATTGGTAGATGTGGTTTGCCACGCTAATTTTCTATGAAGAAACAAAACAGTATTTGCCTGTAAGGAGATTAATGGCTACTAAGGATTTAAGAATCAACCGTCAAATTAGAGCAAGAGAGGTTCTTGTGATTGACGAGCAAGGGGTGCAACGAGGGGTAATGAATACCTTTGACGCTTGCAATCTAGCATCAGAAGCAGGACTTGATTTGGTCGAAGTATCGCCAAATGCAAACCCTCCAGTATGCAAGATATTGGACTTCGGAAAGTATCGTTTCGAAATGGAAAAGAAGCAAAGGGAAGCTAAGAAAAACCAAGCTGTAGTAAAGATCAAAGAGATCAGAATGCAGCCGAAGATTGAAAAGCATGATTTGGAGACAAAGTCTAAGGCGATTGCAGAGTTCCTGTCAGACGGAAACAAAGTAAAGGTCTCTGTCCGCTTCAGGGGAAGAGAGCTCGCACATCCTGAACTTGGAAAGGTTGTTCTTGACAAGATTCTTGATGCCCTTACCAATTTGGGTGTAGGCTACAACCTCGACAAAGGTGCTTTCATGGAAGGAAAGATGATGTCCATGACTGTGTCTCCTATGAAGAAGCAATAATCTCCGTATGGAGCTTATATAACGTAGTTTCTGGGGTTCTTGTTCCCAGCGACACGAAACAGGAGGGCAATATAAATGCCTAAGATGAAAACAAGAAAGGCTGCTGCAAAGCGCTACAAGGTTACCGGGACTGGGAAGATTGCTTACAAAAAGCAAGGTCTTCGCCATATTCTCACAAAAAAGACTTCCAAGAGGAAGATGAATCTTCGTCATCAAGGAATTCTTTCCGAAGTAGAAGAAAAGAGAGCAAAGAAAATGCTCCCTTATGCTTAATCGATTAAGGAGTGAGATAATATGCCAAGAGCAGTTGACGGAACAAGAAGAAAGGACAGAAGAAAGAAGATTCTCGACCAAGCTAAAGGCTACTTCGGTCGTAGGAGCACTAACCATCGTGTTGCGAAAGATGCTGTTGCAAAAGCAGGACAGTATGCTTATCGTGGCAGGAAAGAGAAGAAGAGAGACTTTAGAAAGCTCTGGATTGCTAGAATCAATGCTGCAGTGCAAGCTGAGGGACTTAACTACTCACAGTTCATGCATGGCTTGAAGCTTGCAAACATCGAGCTCAACAGAAAAGCTCTTTCAAATATGGCCATTGAAGACAAAGCAGCATTTGCTTCCCTTTGTGGCCAAGTAAAGGCAGTTCTAGCAAAATAAGGAGGCCGTAAAATGGAGAAAATCGAGAGTGGAAAGCTTATGCAACTTAGAGTTGAAAGAGCCAAAAGTCTAATTGGCCTTTTAAGAGACGAGATTGATGAGCTCAAAAGGAGACTTAATCTTGTTGAAGTGCATAACGAAGAACTTCAACAGCTATTCGATAAGCTCTCAGCTGACCAAGAAGCTCTCGAGAAAGCCATTGAAACCTCACTTGAGAATGTCGATCAAGAAGTCATTGAAGGAAGCTTCAACGCTGAAGAAAATGACGAAATTGCTGAAGCAGAGGATTTCGGGATTGATGCATCAGCAGATGATGATGATTTTTCTTTCGATGATGACGAAGAGTAGGATCTTCAATAGTCCAAAAAGGAGGCGATTGCCTCCTTTTTTTGTTAACTAAAGACCGAAGAGTCTTTCCGTATGATTTCAGTTAATCCTTCAAGCATCCTATTGGTACAACAAAAACACCATCATTCCTGCGATATGCAACCTCACCTACTGTTAAGACCATCAGGAAGGAGGGTTCTTGCATTTTCTCAATATCGATTTTATTTTTCAATTCAAGCAAATGTATCGCTGCTTGTTCAATCTCTTTTGCTCCTAATTTTACTTCGACAGCGGCCCAACGGCCATCATTCAAAGCAATAACAGCATCAGCCTCAAGGCCACTTCGATCACGATAATGGAAAACTTGTCCATCAATCGCTTCCGCATAAATACGCAAATCACGGTCACACAAGGATTCAAAAAGAAATCCAAAGTAATTGAAATCATCAAGCAATCTTGATGGCGTTAATCGCATGACAGCTGTAGCAATAGAAGGATCTACAAATTGACGCTTTGCAGATGTGCGAATTGCTGTCTTGGAGCGTAAAGCTGGATTCCATGCTGGCAAATTCTCTGTAACAAAAATGCGGTCAAGTGCTCCAAGATATTGACTGATTGTTTTTTCCGAGATGCTTTCATCAGCAGCTCCCATAGCTATGTCGTCACGGATTGTTTTTATTGTTGCTAAAGTCGATATGTTTCTTGAAAGAGATCTCAGTAGTGCCCTTACACGAGTAGGATTCTTCTCTATACCATCCACTTTGGATACATCTGCATTAATGATTGCTTCTACATAATCAATTGCATGGCGCAATGCAACCTTGTCCGTATTTCCGATTGATGCCGGCCAACCTCCTCGCACTATTGCAAATGCAATTTGCTCTATTGTCAAAGTGGAAAAACAATCTATTTCAACCTCGCCATCAAACAATGCCTTCAAAGAAACATTACCATTTGACTCCATCGATTCAAAAAGACTCATAGGTCTCATCATCAATCTTGAAATTCGTCCTGTGCCCGTATGCTGGACCACATTATCTTTAGGAACAGCCGAACCAGTTAGAATGAATTGCCCAGATTTTCCACGCTGGTCAACTATAAAACGGACACTATCCCAAAGCACTGGTGCTGTCTGCCACTCATCCAAGAGTCTTGGAGTATCACCTTGCAAGAGCAATGACGGCTTTGTATCTGCAACTTTCAAATAAGATGTCGCTTTGTCCGGATCTTGCATAAACAAGTGGCTTTTTGAATTCTCCAAGCCTGTTCTTGTTTTGCCACACCATTTGATCCCTTCTATTAAAACTGCGCCACTAGTTTCCAATCTCTCCTGCAATAAATGGTCGGCAATTCTCTTCATGTAATGATTTTCCATGGACCTACTCCTTTTGCTATTTCTTAAAGTATATCATTCACTTCCGAAAATATCATT
>DKCO01000022.1:0-76722 GCA_002452215.1 Spirochaetales bacterium UBA6872 | reverse complement strand
TATCATTGTTTCACTTCCGAACGAATGGAAACTGCAAAGTATCTACTACTAAATACTTCTTTATCAATATCTGAGATTTCAGAAAAGGTCGGATACTATAATTTATCAAGTTTTACTAGAAGATTTAAACAAAGCCAAGGAATAAATCCCACAGAATACAGATCCATAAAGGAATAAGACTAGATTTTTAATGGCTCCCATTTAACCTGCTCTTTTATTTTGTTAAACTTAAAGCGTGCTATATAAAGTTCCAGATAAGCTATGTGAGCTTGCTAAAATATTCAAAGAGAGAGGATTCTCGCTTTATCTTGTTGGAGGAGCTGTCAGGGATTACTTGCTTGGAAAGCAAAACCATGACTATGACTTCACAACAGATGCTGAACCAACTGATATTAAGCAAATCTTCAAAAGAACGATTGATACCGGAATAAAGCATGGTACAGTAACAGTGCTCTACAAAGGCGGAAGCTATGAGATCACAACATTCAGAACAGAGGGTGAATACAAAGACAAGCGGCATCCAGATTCTGTTTGTTTTGTAAAAAGCCTGGAGGAGGATCTAAAGCGAAGGGACTTTACTATAAATGCCTTAGCATCGGACCTTTTTACTGGAGAGCTCATCGACTATAACAATGGGCTTTCAGATTTGAGCATGCACATTATAAGAGCAATAGGAAACCCTCTCGATAGATTTCGAGAGGATGCTCTAAGAATGCTCAGAGCGTGCCGTTTCTCATCAAAGCTAGACTTTGATATCGAGCAAAAAACACTTGATGCAATCAAACAGTTGCATGAAAATGTCAAAGCTGTATCAGCAGAGAGAATAAAAGAGGAATTTTTCAAGCTCATCGATGGAATTGCACCACGAAAAGGTCTAGAAGCAATGAGAACGACAGGCCTTATGCACGATATAATACCTGAGCTTTCCAAGTGTTATGGCGTTGAGCAAAATGGATTTCACAACGAAGATGTATATGAGCATCAAATTCTTGCCCTTGAAAGATGCCAAGAGAAAGGATACCCAATAGAGGTGAAGGTAGCAGCACTATTGCATGATATAGGAAAGCCTGAGACAAAAAAAGAAGGAAAGGAACATTTCACATATTATGGACATGATCTTTTATCTGCAAAGCTAACTATTTCGATTCTAAGGCGTCTAAAAGCATCAAACCAAGAAATTGAAGATATATCTCATCTTATCGAGATGCATATGTTTAGCTACACTTCAGAGTGGAGCGATAGTGCCATAAGAAGATTTATCAAAAGAGTCGGCACAAAATACATAGACCGGCTTTTCATGCTCCGTGATGCAGATATATATGCTACAACTGGGCCTTGCCCTGACAGTTCAAAAGAATTGCTCGAACTGAAGAAAAGAATCAAGAAAGAACTTGAAGAAAAAAATGCTATCTCACTTAAGGATTTGGCTATAAACGGAAATGACCTTTTGAAGCTAGGCTTAAAAGGCAAAGATATCGGAGCAACACTATCAAAGCTCTTGGATATTGTTATCGATGAGCCAAAGCTAAATGCCAAGGAAAAGCTACTATCGATAGCTAATGATCTTTCTCTAGACCCAAAGCAATAAGAGCAACCTTAGCAACTGCCTGTTCAGCATTCTTCTTGCTTTTGCCGTTTGCAGGGCCAAACACTTTTGTTCCAAGTGAGACTGTCATCTCAAAAACCTGCTCATGGTCCGGCCCAGATTGCTTTACCAAAGTATAAACAGGAACCTTTCCTTTCTTCTTTTGATAGTACTCTTGCAAAACAGTCTTGTAATCCTTGTATGTTATCCTATCGGCAAGGACTTTATCGATTTGAGCCGGAATAAAAGAAAGCACGAATCGCCTAGCAACATCAAAACCCTGGTCCAAGTAGAGTGCAGCAATAACAGCCTCCATCGCATCAGCCTGGATTGCTTTTTTCATCTCTCCACCCTGATTTCTCTCTCCATGTCCTACAAGCAAGTATCTTTCAAAGTGCATGTTAGATGCAACCTCAGAAAGCGATGACTCTGATACGACAACGCTTTTTATCTTTGAGAAATCCCCTTCATGGAATTTGCCAAACGAAGAGAAAAGATACTCTGCTGTAATCATTCCAAGAACACTGTCACCAAGAAATTCCAATCTTTCATTATTATCAACACCACCTCTATATTCATTTGCATAAGAGGTGTGCGTAAAAGCTAGATTCAAGAGACTTAAATCGTTAAATGATAATGAATTTTCTTCCAAGAATAAAGAAAGCTCCCTTTCACGCTCTTTTGTGATCAAGGGAGCCTTTGAGTGATAAGGTACCAATTAGTTGAGTTCCTTTACTAAAAACCTTACCGCATCGCCTACGGTCTCAAACTCGTTTGCCATATCATCAGAGATAGTAATTCCAGTCTCTTCCTCTATAGCATAAACAAGCTCATAAGTATCAAGAGAATCAGCCCCAAGATCCTTTCTGAAGGAAGCCTCCATAGTAACTTTAGCTGGATCGACTCCGAGCTTCTCTACTACCAAGTCCTTAACCTTTGCGAATACTTCATTCTCAGTCATTTCCTACTCCTCGTCTTTGACGACAACGGGCTTTCCTGCGTAGTAGCCACACTTTGGGCATACACGGTGGGATGGGATAAGGTTACCACATGTCTGGCAAGTAACCAGATTTGGAGCCTTTAGCTTCATGTTAGCAGCTTTTCTCGAAGCAGCCTTAGACTTGGAAGTTTTATACTTAGGAGTTGCCATTTTAAACCTCTCTAAATTATTATCATCTTTCGACAGCTAACAAGTTTAACAAAACTGATAATACGCGTCAACATGATTATGCTTTATATCAGTTTGTGTTATTAGACTTCTCAAAAGAAAAGCCACACATCCGTTGCAATCTTTTACACATTTTATAAAAGTGTAAAGAATAATGCAATATCTTGTCTTGCCATCTTCTTTTGCTTATGCTCTAGCTATGCACATATTGAGGCAAATCTACCTTATACCAATCTATTTATACAAAGGAATCATCAGTCCTTTTTCTGGCCCATCATGTCGCTACAGCCCCTCATGTTCATCCTACTTTCTAGAAGCTGTATTGAAATTCGGAATAGCAAAAGGATCTATCATGGGTTTAGCAAGGATTGGTCGATGCAGGAATGCATTCTTCGGCGGCCCTGATCCTGTTCCAGATGTATGGTCATGGAAAGAAATCAAAAAGCAATACAAAGTAAGAAGAAAACCTAGGGACTTCGATCGTAAATTCAAAACAAGCTAATTATCATTGCTGCAAATAGCTGTTATAAACGTAAAAAGCACATGCATGGCTTTCTCGTTATAACCGCCTTCAGGAATGATCAAGTCAGCATACTCCTTATATGGCTCAATGAAGTTGTAATGCCCTGGGCGAACGACTTTAGTGTATTGCTCGATTACAGATTCCACAGTTCTTCCCCTTTCAGCTATATCTCGCTTTAATCTACGAATGAAGCGGATATCGGCAGGTGTATCGACGTAGAGCTTCAAATCCAGCAAGTCCCTTATTCGCTTGTCATAGAAAATCATCAATCCATCTACGATTATGATTTTCTGAGGCATCACTTTCTTCATCTCTGGAAGTCTAGAATGCGTTACAAAATCATATTGTGGCATCATACAAGGTTTACCAGCCTTCAAATCCTCTAGATTCGATAGCATCAGCTCCATATCGAATGCATCAGGATGATCGAAATTGAAAGCTGTTATATTGCTGTTGTTGATAAATGGAGCTGATTTGTAGTAATTGTCTTGAGCAATCAAAACAGCATCTGGGTGAGCTTTCTTAATTCTTTTTACAACTGTGCTTTTGCCAGATCCTGAGCCGCCTGTGACACCAATAAGACGAACCATTACTTCACCCCCATCTTGTATGTAGTTGTCGCGACAAACTCTTCATCTGGACCTGTAAATGCCTTTGGATAATCATCATGGTTCGGAGTATCTGGATAGCGGCCTGTCTCAAGACAGAAACCAGAGAAAGGAGTATAGTCACCCGAGAGGAATTCACCTGTATAGAGTTGCACTCCAGGTTCACTTGTCCTTGCTTCAAGCCATGCATCCTCACCTTCAGCAAAAATCATCCCACCTCTGCCAAGGACAAATGTATTGTCGTATTTTCCATCTCTTCTTTCTCCGATTCTCCTCTTTTTCCTGAAATCGAAATCGGTTGCCTCAACAGGCTCCACACCTGTTGGGATGAGCTCCTCGTCAACAGCAACGTAGCTATTTGCATCGATAGATAGAAGTGTCTCTCTTATATCCTTTCCTTTCGATAGATTGAAATATGAATGGTTTGTAATTGCAACTGGACACTTTTCAGATGAGATTGACCTATAAAGTATCCCAAGCTCTCCCTCATTGGAGATTGAATATGTAACACTGATCTCATGTGAGCCGGGAAAGCCACCAAGACCGGATGGAGTCGAAAGAGCCAAGCTTATGCTGTTGATGCCGATTCCAAGCACAGACCAAAGCCTTTGGCCATAGCATGCAGAGCCGGAATGAAGATTGTTTCGGCCATTGTTCTTATCAAGAGAATAGCTCTTTCCATCGAGAGAAAAGCACGCATTTGCAACTCTGTTAGCAACAGGTCCGACAACCTCGCCCATATATGATGGATCGCCAATGTATTCATCTAGGCTCTTGTGATTCAAGACTACATTGCAATCCTTTGTTCCAAAGTAGCAAAGAGTCGCTCCCCATGTCAAAACAGAAAACATATACTTGCCGTTTTCTATTGTTATACGATGGACATCCTCACCATCCTTTGTCTTGCCGAAAACCACTCTCTCCATTTCAACCTCCAAGGCTTATGAAGAATTATATCTTTAATAAGGAGCATAAACAACAAAGAGAAGAAAGAAAATAATCGATTGTCAATCCATCATCCATTATTGTCTTCGGTCTTCAATACAGCCAAGAATGCAGATTGCGGGATTTCGACATTGCCTACCATCTTCATCCTCTTCTTGCCCTCTTTTTGCTTTTCCAATAGCTTTCTCTTTCTTGATATATCACCACCATAACACTTGGCTGTAACATCTTTCCTGAATGCTGATATAGTCTCCCTTGCGATTATGTTTCCACCTATTGCGGCTTGGATAGCAATCTTGTATTGCTGACGAGGAATCTCATCCTTTAGTCTCTCACATACCTGTCGCCCTCTTGTATAAGCATTTGCTTTGAAAACAAGTTGCGAAAGAGCATCACAAGGATCACCGTTGACAAGGATATCCATCCTAACAAGGTCAGTCTTCTTATGGCCATTTACGCTGTAGTCGAACGAAGCATATCCTCGTGATATCGATTTGAGCCTGTCATAGAAATCAAACAAAACTTCAGCAAGAGGCATATCATAGACCAATTCGACTCTCTTCTCGTCAAGGTAATTCATTGCGTTTTGAACACCGCGCTTTTCGAGGCACAAGGAAATAATAGGGCCGACAAACTGTGTAGGAGTTATGATATTCGCTGTTATATATGGTTCCTCTGCATAGTCGATTGTCATTGGATCCGGGTACTCTAGCGGATTATCGATAAACTTTGTCTCACCATTTTTCAAGTGTACAATATATCGAACTGATGGCGATGTGAAAACGATAGGAAGATCGAACTCCCTCTCTATTCTCTCTTGGATCACTTCCAAGTGGAGCATCCCTAGAAACCCACATCTGAATCCAAAGCCAAGAGCTGCCGAGTTGTCTTTCTCATAAACCAGGGATGCATCATTCAATTTCAATCGCTCAATTGCATCTTGAAGCTCTTCGTAGTCGTTCGAATCAACAGGATAGATCGAAGAGAAGACTACTGGCTTTACTTCCTTGAATCCGGGAAGTGGCTCTGGAGCAGGATTTGACTTCAATGTAACAGTGTCGCCAACACGAATGTCAGATATTGTCTTTATTCCTGCAATGAAATAGCCAACATCCCCAGCATTCAATTCTTTTGTAGACACAAGAGAAAGCTGGAATATGCCTACATCCTCTGTTTTGTAAACAGCAGATGAATGCATAAAGACTATCTCGTCCGATGGCTTGACGCTACCTGAGAATATACGTGCATGGACTATGACTCCGCGATAAGGATCATAGTGCGAATCGAAGATCAGAGCCCTAAGTGCATCATCATCCTTCCCATCTGGTGCTGGTATATACTTTACAATTGCCTCGAAAAGACCATCGACGCCTTCTCCTGTCTTTGCTGACACAAGCTGTGTCATATCTTGGTCAAGGCCAAGGTCATGATCAATTTGCTTTAGACATGACGGAATATCAGCAGAAGGAAGATCAATCTTGTTTATCACAGGAATAATCTCGAGATTATGTTCCATTGCAAGATACAGATTAGCTAGAGTCTGGGCCTCAACGCCTTGGGATGCGTCTATCAACAGCAAAGCACCCTCGCACGAAGAGATAGCTCTTGAGACCTCATATGTGAAATCCACATGCCCCGGTGTGTCAACAAGATTAAGCTCGTACTCCTCTCCATCTTTTGCTGTATAAGGAATAGTCACAGCTTGGCTTTTTATTGTAATGCCACGCTCCCTCTCGATATCCATGTTATCGAGGATCTGAGCCTGTGCTGGTCCCCGTGATGTTACAAGGCGGGCTTTCTCTATGAACCTGTCAGCAAGTGTCGACTTGCCATGGTCGATATGTGCAATAATGCAAAAATTTCTCTTGTGCTTTGAATCAACAGCCATTACTTCAAATCCGTTAAGTGTTCGACTTCAGGGAAACCGAACATTGCTCTGATCTCACTATCTTCCAATGTCTCTTTCTCTACCAAAGCTTGAGTAAGCTTATCGAGCTGGTCTCTGTGAGTTGTAAGAATCTCCATCGTCTCTCTCATTGCATTATCAAGAATCTCATGCATTTGCTGGTCAATCTTTCTAGCTGTTTCCTCAGAGTAGTCCTTATGCTGGGCAATTTCTCGTCCTAAGAACAATGGCTCATCATCAGATCCAAGCGAGATGAATCCCAACTCAGACATTCCGAATTCAGTGACCATGCGATGTGCAAGCTCTGTCGCTTGCTTTATGTCATTGCTTGTTCCTGTAGTAGTCTCTCCATAGACAATCTGCTCTGCAGCATAGCCACCCATGCATATCTTTATTCTGTCTTCAATGTAGCTCTTTGTCAGAGTGTAGCTATCTTTTTCAGGCAGCGACAATGTCAATCCAAGAGCCCTTCCATGAGGGATGATCGTAACTTTGTGAAGCGGATCAACATGCTTTAGATAGTAGTGCAACAAAGTATGCCCTGCTTCATGATAAGCTGTGGCCTTCTTCTCTTCAGCTGTCATGAATACCGACTCCCTGGCAACTCCAAGAAGAATCTTGTCTCTTGCATTCTCGAAATCATCCATCGAAACCTCAGTTCTGTTGTTTCTAGCTGCAAAAAGAGCTGCCTCGTTTACAAGGTTTGCCAAATCAGCTCCGCTTGAACCGGGAGTTGCTCTAGCAATCCTCGACAAGTCGACATCTGGCAATATATGAACCTTCTTCGTGTGTATTCTCAATATATCCAATCTCTCTTGGACATCCGGGAGTGCGACAGTTACTTGCCTATCGAACCTTCCTGGTCTTAGCAAAGCCGGATCAAGTACATCAGGCCTATTTGTCGCAGCAATAACTATAACACCAGGGTCTGATGAAAAGCCATCCATCTCGACAAGCATCTGGTTCAATGTTTGTTCCCTTTCGTCATGACCGCCACCAAGTCCTGAGCCTCTTGCTCTACCAACAGCATCAAGCTCATCGATAAATATTATGCACGGTGCGTTTTTTCGTCCTTGCTCAAACAAATCTCTTACTCTTGCAGCACCCATTCCAACGAACATCTCGACAAAATCAGAACCAGATGTATGCAAGAAAGAGACACCAGCCTCGCCAGCTACAGCCCTTGCAAGAAGTGTCTTTCCAGTTCCCGGAGGTCCCACAAGAAGAACTCCTTTTGGGATTTTTGCGCCAATCTTGACAAACTTATCAGGATGCTTAAGAAAATCGACAACCTCTTGAAGCTCATATTTCGCTTCCTTTTGGCCTGCTACATCTGCAAAAGTGACTTTATTGCTCTTCTTGTCATATTCCTTGGCATGAGACTTGCCAAAGCCACCCATCATCTTTGAGCCACCCATCGCACCAGAGGAGCGCATCATAGTCCACATCAATGCGAAAAATATCACCCAAGGAAGAAGCTGGATTGCAAAATACCACCACGGAGTTGATTGAACCTTACCGATAACATCAACACCGTTTTCGATCAACTTCGACACTAAATCGGGATCAGCATATGGAATTCGTGTTGTGTATGATTTCCCATCCATTGTCACATATTCGATTGTCGTATCGCCAGTCACTGTTGCGCGCAAGACTTTCTTGCCTTCGACAGCAGAGATGAATGTTGAATAGGAACTCTCAATTGATGAACTTGCTTTCTGCTCGGAGAAGAAAATCGTTACAAACGAAATCAAAAGCACAATAAGAATCAAAAGCGCAAACCTGTTTTTCTTTCCGCCTTTTATATTCTTGCCACTTGGACCATTGTTATCTGACCCCCAATAGCGATATTGGTCATAGATATTCTTTTTTGTTTTTTTCTCTTCGTTTTCTTTTCCAGGCTCTTTTTTTTCTTCCTTAGCCTCGTCATTCACATCTTTCTTTTCATCCGGCCTAGGATTTTGGTTGTCTGACTGAGTGGAGCTTTCTTCCGCCTTCTCCGTCTCTTCTATATTCTTTTTTTCTTCGTCCATGTAAAATCCTTTGTGTTTAAATATAATCTATAAATAGTTCTCTCTCAAGTAGCAACACAAGATAGAAAGCATCTCATGATAGTTTGAAAGGAATGCCTTTCCTGTCAAGAAAACGTCTTGATAGACGATCGTTTGCGCCAAAGAAACGCAAGAAAACAGCTATGATTCCATTTTCATCTTCCAAGACAATCGAATAAGGAGCAAGTGCCCTTCTCTCCAACTCTGATACCTTTTTGGTGCCTTCCTTTAACAAAATCACATCGCCCGGCTTCGATTTTCTAATTAAGCATTGTCCAGAGAAAAGCGATATGTCTATCAAAAGATCCTTAAAATCGAAATTGTTGTGTTCGATTCGAAACTCGTCAATCGAGTCCAGCCCATTAGAGTAATATGAGTAGAAAAAATCCTTGTTTTTGTAAATCCGAATCTCATTCTTCCCTACAATGAAAACAAGATGGGCTGTATTTAACTTTCCATGGCCTTTTTCGATCTTGTCATATAGCTCTGATAAAAATGAACGCGAAAGTCTCTCTGGGTTTTCCAAGTAGCTTGATGCTCTGAATATCGCATTCTCTTTCGAAATAAGAGACGAACGAGAAAAAGAGTCACGCAAGATAGAAACATAATGTGTTTCCATTTTGATCTCAATCTTATCAATTTGGGATCTGTATTGACTGATATTTCTTGCAATTTTACAAATCGAGATCCTTTCTTCCTCACCTATATAAGGAAGAATATTTCTCCTGATATCATTTCTTCTGTATTTTGTATCCTTGTTTGTTGAATCGACAGAAAAAACAAGCCCGCTATCGGCTATTAAACTATTGATTTGTGACTTCGAGACATCCAACAGTGGCCTCTTGATAACACCATCATCCCCCAATATCCCTTGGAATGAATAAAATGGTGCATTTTGCAAGATACGCATCAATACAGTTTCCACCTGATCTTCCCTATGGTGTGCTGTCAAAATATAATCAAAACCGTTATCAACTCTGTATTTTTCAAGTTCCTTGTACCTTAGAGATCTAGCTGCCGCCTCAATCCCACATCTTTTCATCCTAGCATATTCTTCAATAGCGCCCGATGGGATTTTGATGATATCAAGCTCTATTGCAAGGATCTTGGCATTTTTCTTATTGAGCTCAATTTCCTCGTCGAGCTCTTTTCTCTCTCTTAGTGCATGATCGACGTATACAGCCTTTGTCCTATCAGGTGCGAGTATGCTTAAAGCAATCATAAGCGATAAAGAGTCGCTTCCACCGGAGAAAGCAAGCAAAAGACGACCGTTTTTAGGAATATTGATGTTATTTGGAATTTGCTCTTTGGATAACAACATCCAGCCTCTCTCCATCGATTATCTCCACAATTGCTTTTGCAGCTTCATCGATTGCCTTGTCGACAAGGCATTTATCCTCATCAGAGAAACCACTAAGGACATAGTCAGGCACAGAAATCCCATTATCAGGACGACCAATACCAATATAGACATGGATGAAGTCCTCTCCATAGTATTCTATTATCGACTTTAGTCCATTGTGCCCTGCTGATCCGCCATGTCTTTTAATCCTTATCTTGCCACATGGCAAATCCATTTGATCAGAAACTACCAAAAGAGGCTCATGGTTCTTTATAAGCTCTGGGATCACAGAACCAGAGTTGTTCATATAAGTAAGAGGGAGAACCAATGTACAGGAATCGAAATGTGCCCATTTATAATTAGCAAAGCAGCGCTTCCGGAGTTTCAATCCCTTCAACGCTGCTATCTTCTCTACTGTGAGAAACCCCACATTATGCTTTGTTTCCTTGTACTTGGCTCCAGGATTACCAAGGCCAAATACGAACATCTTACTTTGTTGCGTCAGGTGTTGCTGTTGCATCAGCTGCTGCAGTATCTGCTGTTGCACTTGCATCGGCATCAGTAGCTGGCTCTGGAACATCTTCCTTGACTGTCTTTACAGTTGCAATAGCTGTATCAGGAGAAGAAAGAATCTTTACACCCTCTGGAACAGTAAGCATATCGACTCTGAATGTGTCATTGATATCCAAAGCTGAAACATCTGCCTTCAAGACCTCTGGAAGATCCTTTGGAAGACATTCAATCTCAATTTCATGTGTAACTTGGTCAAGAACACCACCAACTTTTGTTCCAACTGGTGTTCCATCGAGCTCGATTCTGACATGTGTTCTGACAACATGTCCTGCTGTGACTTCATAGAAATCAACATGGTGGATGCAATTCCTCAAAAGATCCTCTTGGTATGTCTTTACGAAGACCATGTGCTGTCCATCACCTTCCACATTGAGCGAAATAAGTGTTGTCTCACCAAAAGCGCTCTTCTTGTAGTTGAATTCCCTTGCATTGATAACTACATGCTCTGGCTTGTCTTTTCCGTAGATAACAGCTGGAATAAATCCCTTTCTCAAAAGCCTTCTGGATCCTGCTGAACCGAAATCCTCTGTTCTCAATGTTGCACTAAGTGTTTTCTTTTCCTGTGCCATTTTCTTATTCTCCTTATACTCTCACTGGTCAAAGCCAGTTACCATTAAGTGCCTCAAGACACATTATCTCAAATAAAAAACAGGGATGGCAGGAATCGAACCTACGATGCAAGAATCAAAATCTCGTGCCTTAGCCATTTGGCTACATCCCTATTAACGATTAGATAAGTTATCAGAAAAAAAGAATCTCGTCTATCATATTTTACACAAATTGCGCTTCAATATAACAAGTAGGTGCCAAATTCCTTATTTGCTCGATATTTGAGCCACTTGCAATCACATAGCAGCCAGAGCCGGAGCCCGAGAGTGAGACAAACGAAATGTCGCTATACAAATCAAAAAGAGTTTTTTGCAAATTACTCGATATAACACGCTCAAAATCGTTTGGGAAATCCGCTTTATCGATTGGACATTCAATCTTTTTCGGAAGAGAGATAAAATCATAGTCAAGTTCGTCGAGCTTATTGTATGCACTAGCTGTTGATATCTCCTCATCTGGCATAAAAAGCAAAACACTTCCAAGTCCATCTGGAATATCCATTGTATGCAACACATCGCCACGCCCTTCAACATATGCAAAGCTTGCATCAGACAAGAAAAAAGGTATATCGCTTCCGCATTTTGCTCCCAGATCAATCAGAGATGGATAATCCAAAGGGCAATCATAGTATTTGTTAAGCGCTTTCAATATCTCAGCACCATCGGAAGAGCCTCCGCCAAATCCGCTCATTGTCGGGATTCTTTTCTCTATTTCTATATACAAATCAAATAGATGACCGCTTCCTTCACAAAAAGCTCTTGCACATTTCTCCATTATATCGACATTGTTTCCCTCTAAATATGGAACATTTGATTTAATCTTGCATGAGAATTTATTTGCTGGCCTTATATCTATATTTATAGTGTCATGGAGCGAAATCCGAGCAAAATATGATCTAATTGGATGATAGCCATCACGTCGCCTTTTTCCTACAGCAAGCCCTATGTTTATTTTTGCTCGAGCATTTAGCTTTTCCATATCCAACCTCATGAATACATCATATTGCAAAACATGATGTACATCCATTACCCATGTAGCCAAAGAAAGATTTTTTGAATATCCTATTGCCATGGGTGAGTACAATATTAAAGCCATTTTGTTTGATAAAGATGGAACTCTATTCAATTACGGAGAAGTCTGGGGAAGCATTATAGCCCAATCTCTTGAAAATGCTTTACCTCTAAAAAAACTCTCAGCAGAAAAGAGAGAAAGATGCTTAAGGGAATTTCAAATTGTAATAGGTGTAGATAAATCAGGACATACATACTCAGATGGCATACTCTTCAGACATGACAGATGGATAAGTGCAACCTGGAGGCTGTTGAAGCTTTGTTTCCGCTACAATCTCTCACCAATAAAGGTATATCAAGCAACAGTAGCTCTTGCAAAACGCTCTGATTATGGACTGAAAGAGAAACTGGAGAATCTGGACTTTCCAGATGTAAGGACAGTCTTTGAAGCATGTCACCAAAGAGGCTACATAATCGGGATGGTAACTAATGATACAAACATATCGACTTCAATGTTCCTCGAGAAAATGGATGCATATAAGTACATATCTTTCATACGAACAGGCGAGTCCACATCATGCAAACACAAGCCTAACCCTCAAGCAATAAAGCAATTATGCCAAGAGAAGAACCTTACTAGCAACCAAGTATGCGTCGTCGGTGACACGATTGTAGACATGCAATTTGCAAAAAACGGAAAAGTCGGTTACACAGTCGCTGTCCTAACGGGCTCTGGAGACAAAGAAGCATTGGAAAAGCTCTCCGATGCAATATACCCGACACTTAAGGATATACTCTCCGATCCGGTTCTGTTTCCGCCTCTAGAATAAGAAAAAATGTGCATAAAGGCACTAGTGAATACTTACTAGAGCAAATGTATTCTCTTTTATTATAGTATTTTGCATATAACTAGTTTCCTAGTGTATTGACTATTTCATTACAATAGTGGCAAAGTGTCAAAATAGATAAACAAGGAGACTATATGGCAAATCATTCATGGGATGAACTGAAAAATTACCCAGAAATCGTAAAGGGAGAGTGGCCTACAATTCCTGAGATGTTTCTATTGACTTTGAAGAAGTTCCCCAAAAACCATTGTTTTTCAGTAATCGAAAAAGAAAAAATATACAACACATATGAAGAAGAATATATAGAGATAATGAAAGTTGCCTCGCTTCTAGTTTCGCTGGGACTGAAAAAGGGCGACAAAGTAATGGTGAATGGAAAGAACTCACGAGAATGGGCGACAGCATACCTTGGCATCCTGTTTGCTGGTTGTATAGTATGCCCTATCGACAACCAAATGAAAATCGAGCGTGTTGCACAGCTCGGCGAGTTCGCAAATTGCAAATTCGTGTTTGCCGATCTCGATGTTCTCGAAAAACTTTCAAAGCTGGATAATCCTTGGTTCAAATCCCTTGTTGGCGTATGCCTTTTGAAAGGCAAGGACCAAAAGTACAAATACAAGGTATACGAGCTAGATACAGAACCGCTTGATCAAAAAGTTGAAGTCTCTGAGTATGATACAGCAGCTGTTCTTTTCACATCTGGGACAACTGGAAATGAAAAGGGAGCGATACTTTCCCACAGGAATATAACAAGCGATGTGTACCAAGCTGCAGATGGTATGGGTGTCAATGAAAAAGATGTGCTTTATGCTCTTCTGCCTTTGCACCACTCATATTGTTGCACAGCTGTGCTACTCGAGACGATCAAACACGGCTCAGAATGCCTTTTCGGCCATGGAATCATTGTCTCCAGGATGCTCAATGACCTGAAAAATGGCCACGTTACAGTGTTTATGGGCATTCCTCTCCTATACAATAAAATACTAGCTGGAATTGAAGGGCAATTGAAGAAAAAAGGGGAAGCAACTGTTGTTCTTGTAAACAGTTTGATGAATATAAATCTATGGTGCAAGAAGCATTTGAAGATAACTCCTATGAACAAATTCTTCAACAAGAAGATTCTATCGAACTTGGGCCTAGACAATGCAAAGATCCTTATTTGCGGCGCAGGACCTCTTGCTCCAGAAGTCTTCAGAAAGTACCAAGCTCTTGGACTTAATTTCTTGCAAGGCTATGGCCTTACCGAGACATCGCCTATATTGACGCTAAATCTTCCAGAGCATTTCAAAGTGGAGTCTGTAGGAAAAGTATTCCCGTTTATAGATATGATCATAGCCGATAAAAATGAAGATGGAATCGGAGAGATCAGAGTAAAAGGCGTCAACGTATGCTCTGGCTACTTGAATGATGAGGAACACACTAAGGAGTTATTTGACGAAAATGGCTATCTAAAGACAGGGGATCTCGGATATCTTGATAATGAAAACTATCTCTATCTGAAAGGAAGGTCCAAAAACCTTATCGTCACAGAAGGTGGCAAGAATGTATATCCTGAAGAGCTAGAGGATTTGTTCCAGCTTTACCAAGAAGTCGATCAAATTCTTATTCGAGGTTTCCAGGAAAAACCAGATGTGCCATCTGAGGCAATTGAAGCTGTAATACATCCATCAGATGACTTTGTATCATCGCATCCGGACAAGAATGATATTCAAGAACATATGGAAAGACTAGTCCAGGAAGTCAACAAAGGTCTTGCCCAATATAAGAAAATCGAGAAAGTTACTATAGTAGATCAACCCATGGAAGTGACAACAACAAAGAAAATAAAGAGAGCTTGCGTCAAATAAGAGCTTTCTACTCAACTCGGGAGCCTTGCATCTTCGCAATGGCTCTTATTTTTTTCTTTTTCCAAAAAAGACTGTATAATCGATATCGATGAGTACACTTTTAAAAAACGCAAAAATATTGACAATGACGCATAAAGAAGGAATTCTTGAAGGCGATATTTTGATAGAAAATGGAAAAATCCATGCCCTTGGAAAGGATATCGATAGCACTTTTGGAGAAGCAATCGATTTAAAAGGCAAGATAGTATTGCCATCGTTCATAAATGGACATACACATCTTGCAATGGTTTTGATGAGGAACTATAAAGACTCTACTGAGAACTTGCAACATTGGCTTTCCGAGATCTTTCCAATCGAAGACAAACTCAATGATGATGATATCTATTGGGCCTCTCTTCTCGGAATTTCAGAAATGATAAAATCCGGATGCACTACGTTTTCTGACATGTACTTCAACACATGGCAAACAGCAAAAGCTTGCAAGGAAAGCAATGTAAGAGGAATAATCGGAGTAACTTTCTTTGGAGATGAAAACGAAACAAAAAAAAGAATAAGAGAGCTTGTACCACGGCTTGAGGATGCTGTGGAAGATGACCCCAACATTAGAATCGATGCGGCTGTACATGCAATCTATACATGCACAGCTGGAACATACAAGCTAGCACGTAAGTGGGCTGACTCAAGAGGTGTCTTTATCAACACTCATCTGTCTGAGACGAAAAAAGAGGTAGATGATTGCATAAAACAATTTGGAATGAGACCAGTTGAGTATCTGGACTCTCTTGGCATTTTCGACTCAAAGACATATTGCGCTCATTGCGTTTGGCTAGATGACAAGGAGATTGACATACTTTCCAAAAAGAAAGTTTCGATTATCCATAACCCTTCATCAAATTGCAAACTTGCAAGCGGTATTGCTCCTGTTTCAAAATACATTAAAGCAGGGATAAATGTCTCGCTTGGGACAGATGGTGCAAGTTCGAACAATAACCTGAACATGCTAAAAGAGATGAATCTTGCATCAATGCTAAGCTCTGCATCAACGCTAAAACCATCTGAGCTTTCACCATTCGATGTCTTGAAAATGGCTACAATCGATAGCGCAAGATCTCTTGGACTTGATGATAAGATAGGAACATTGGAAGTTGGTAAAGACGCAGATTTGATTGTAATGGATATGGATAAAGTAAACACAACACCGCTTAATGATCCATATTCAGCAATCGTCTTTTCATCTGATAGGGAAAATATCGAGTATGTCTTTTCAAAAGGGATAAAACTTTTGGAAAAAGGGAAACTTACAACAATCGATGAAGATAAAACAAAGAGAAATGTAAACCGACAATGGAATGATATTAAAAGGAGATAATAAAAATGGAAGAAGATTTCAAAGCACTCGAATTCATTGGTGGAAAATTGAAGCTGATTGATCAGCGACTATTGCCGACAAAGTTCGAGTACTTCTATTGCAAAACAAGCGACGATGTTGTTTTTGCAATCAAGGATATGGTTGTGCGAGGTGCACCAGCAATCGGTGGATGTGCAGGCTATGGTGTTTATCTTGCATCGCTGGAAGCTGCTGGTGACAGAGATCTATTTGATGAAAAATGCATGAAGCTACGCACATCGCGCCCTACAGCTGTAAATCTCATGTGGGCAGTCGACAGAATGAGAGCAAAAGCATTCGAAACAGATTTTGATAGTATTTCCCTTCTAGATGAAGCAAACTCTATCGTTAAAGAAGATATAGAGATGAACCATATACTCTCAAAAATTGGAAATAGCGTTATAAAGCATGGAGCAACAATACTTACTCATTGCAACACTGGAGCACTTGCAACATGCGGATGGGGAACAGCTCTCGGCGTTATAAAGGAAGCTCATTACAGCGGAAAGAATATATTCGTATATGCAGATGAAACTAGACCTAGATTCCAGGGAGCACGACTTACATCGTGGGAACTTGTGAAAGCTGGGATTCCTTCGAAGCTGATTGTAGATAGTGCCGCATCAAGCTTAATAAGAGATGGAAAGATTGATGCTGTGATTCTTGGCGCCGATAGGATAACAGCAAATGGTGACGTTGCCAACAAGCTCGGGACATTTACACTTTCTGTGCTTTGCAAAGAATATGGAGTGCCATTCTACTCGGTTGCACCAACAACAACGATTGACTTCGAGATGAAGGATGGCAAGGATATACCTATCGAGGAAAGGGATGCAAATGAAGTAAAAAGACCTGGCGGTGTTTTGGTTGCACCAGATAAGATGGATGTCTATAATCCAGCGTTTGATGTAACACCACATCAAAACATCACTGGCATAATCACTGAAAAAGGAATAATCAGAGCACCTTTCGATATGAATATAGAAAGAATACGAAAAGGAGAATCGCTCTAAAAAAAAGTGGCCTCGCTTGAGAACTTGCGAGGCCTATGTCTATTACATTGCTTCCAAGAAAGGAATCCCTATTAGAGCAAATCCATTCTTCATTACTTGTAAAACCATCGAGCACAAAGCAATTCTTGCATAGACCAGCTCATTTGAATCGGCATTCAAGATTCTGTTGTCATGGTAGTAGTGGCTGAATGTCTTTGCAATCTCATAAAGATAGCTTGCAATTATCGAAGGATCGTATCCATCAGATGCTTTTCTTACATACTCTGGAAAATCTGCAATAAGCTTCAGCAAAGCTCTCTCATCGTCTACAGAGAAAAGCGTTCCATCAAGCTTTATCCCATCGAAGTTCTTCTTAATCTCCTCAAATTTTCTCATAATCGAGGAAATTCTGGCGCAAGTGTATTGTAGATACGGACCAGTGTTGCCATTGAATGATATAGATTCCTCTGGATTGAATACCATATCCTTTGTAGGAGTGACTTGCAACAAATAGTAGTTCAATGCTCCAAGAGCAATTGCCGATGCTGTCTTATCTACATCGGAAACAGCATTCTCTCTTCCCTTTTCTATTATCTCTTTCTTGGCAAGCTCTTTTAGCTCAGAAAGCAAGTCATCTGCGTCAACAACTGTCCCTTCCCTCGATTTCATTTTGCCATTTGGAAGATTGACCATTCCATAAGAAAGATGATGAAGCTCTTTTGCCCAATCGTAGCCAAGCAGACCCAAGACATAGAAAAGCACCTTGAAGTGGTATATTTGCTCAGAACCAACTACGTAGATCAAAGAATCAAATGGCCAGTCCTCATGGCGCCTTACAGCTGTGCCTATATCTTGCGTCATGTACAAAGTGGTCCCATCTTTTCTAAGAAGGACTTTCTTATCGAGTTTTATGGGTGACAGATCAACTTGTACAGAGCCATCTTCTTCTCTTTCGAAAACACCCATATCAAGACCTTTTAGCACTTGGTCCTTTCCAAGCTTGTATGTCTCAGACTCGTAGTAGTATTTATCAAAAGAGATGCCCATGTCCTTGTATGATTTTGCAAGCCCATCGAGTGTCCACTTGTTCATCCTCTTCCAAAGATCAAGGACTTCAGGATCTCCCTCCTCCCATTTTTTGAGCATAGCTTGGGCTTCTGAATCAGGATCGACAAAGCCGGGTTCGTCAACTATCCTTGGATTGTCTTTCTTTTCTTTTTCTACTTCTTTTTCCCAAGTTGCGAAACGCACATAGTATCTTCCGACAAAATGATCGCCCTTCTCTCCAGTTGTCTCTGGAGTCTCCCCATTACCGAAAAGCTTGTATGCAAGCATGCTCTTGCATATATGAACGCCTCTGTTGTTGATCAAGTTGACCTTCATCACATTTGCACCTTGGCTCTTTAGCAAAGAAGATACAGATTGACCAATGGAGTCGTTTCGCATATGGCCTAGATGAAGAGGCTTATTTGTATTCGGGCAAGAGAACTCGACCATTATCTTCTTTCCCTCTTGCGCTTTTGATGCACCATAGCTATCGCCTTCGCTCTTTACGCTATTTGCAATCTCTTCAGCAAGTGCGCATATGTCAAATGCAACATTGAGATATGGTCCAGAAATGATAATCTTTCCTGCAGGATGGTCCTCTCCAAGCCTTGCTTCTATATCTTTTGCAATCAACGCAGGATTCTTGCCTACTACCTTTGCATAAGCAAAAAATGAGAAAGCAATATCCCCCATTTCAGGCTTTGGCGGTTGTCCTATTGCAAGTGGAGCAATAGATTCGCTTCCAATATATGATTTCAATTCCTTTTCAATTGCCTCTTTCCAGGCTTTTTTAAGCTTATTAAGCATCTAGCACCTCTATTTGAATACTATTAAAATACATCAAAGCATGCTAAAGCTTCAATGATACTTCCCCTGAAGAAAGCGCCTCTGTAGAGCCATCCTTGTATTTGACAACAAGATGAGCCAAATCATCCACAGACATTGCTACAGCTTCCTTCTTCTCTCCTTTTGCCAAAACAACCAAAGGCTTTCCAAGTATGAAGCACTTTTTCCTGTATTCATCAAGGAAATCCTCTTTTTGTATTTTGATTATCTCTTTTACACACTCAGCTATTGCATCAGCTCTGGAAAATGGTGCATTGGCTTTTGGATAGAATGAAGTGGCTATACTTCTCAAGCTTTCATCAAATTGGTCAAGATTTACATTTAAGTTAACACCAATTCCGATAACAACCTCCGACAGCCCACCTTCTTCCATATTCACAAGGCCTTCAGTGAGAATGCCAACGGCTTTCTTGCCATCTATATATAAGTCATTGACCCATTTTATTTCGCTTTTTATACCTGAAAGCCTTTCAAGCGCTCTCGATACAGCAAGAGATGCTGATGTTGTGACCAAATCTGGCGATTTTATCTCCTTCCCTGATAGTACCAAAGAAAAGTAAAGTCCGCCAACAGGAGATGAAAAAGAGCGCCCAAGCCTTCCCCTTCCACAGCTTTGGCTCTCAGCAACAACAACAAAAGGTGTTTTCGCGCCATTCAAAGAAAGCTCCTTGGCCTTTTTGTTTGTCGAATCTATATCCTTGAAGAAATAAACATCAACGCCAGAGCCTGAAAACGCTTTTGACAATGACTCTTGCCCCATCACATCCGAACCAGCTTTCAATTTGTATCCCAAACGTTTTGACGACTCAATGGAATACCCATCCTTTGATAAGCTTGCAACAGCTTTGCACACAGCCATCCTTGAGCAACCGAGTCTTTCAGATAGCATGGCACCGCTTAGAAACTCATCTGGATTATCCAAAAGAAAATGCAAAACTTCTGTCTTCACATTCATGCTTAGTATCATAATTGAAAGAACACCCGTTGTCGACATTTGTTGACATAAATAAAACAGATTTGTAAACTAACTTCGTTTTAGAGGTTTACTGATATGAATGAATCAAATCGCTCTTTTTCTAGTTGGACAATACTTACACCATTGTTTACAGCTTTGATTGCAGCTGGCGCTTTCATAAAGATACCTATCGGCGCCGTACCAATCACACTCCAAACTCTTTTTTGCTTTCTATTGGCACTCTTGCTTCCTGTGAAGAATGCAACGATATCTGTCGCATTGTATCTTCTTCTTGGAGCCATTGGTTTGCCTATTTTCACAACAGGCGGTGGAATTGCTGCTCTGACAGGGCCAACTGGTGGCTTTTTGTTCGCATTGCTCCCTGCTTCAATAGTAGGATCATTGATTGCTCAGAAAAAGAGAGACAGCATATTGTTCAATGTTCTTGTTATCTTGGTGATGGAAGTCATCATATACTTTGGCGGGGTATCATATCTCAAATACAGCAGGGATTTGACATTCAAAAGTGCGATGCTTGCTGGATGCGTGCCATTTATTCCCGGTGATATCTTAAAAATAATAGTTGCATCTATCTCAGCAAAATATCTCTACCCTGAGTGCGAGAAATTAAGATTGAGAAGAGAAAAACAAGAAACAGAAGAATAGAAAATAAGTGAAAAAAGTTGTATCTTTCACATTATGCGATACAACTCATTAGCATATTTGGATAAGTATATAGACTCTTTTGATAGGACTCATAGATTCTTCTTTGGCCACGGCTCCACAGCGCTTCCATCTATGCGCGATATACAGAGGATGGAGGAAGAATTTATGAACCTCTTCTTTCCTGGTCATATCGGCGTTGTAGACAAAAGGTCTCTTAAGCAGATTGTATCTTTTCATATGGAATCGGCAACGAATCTCCTATTCGATGCAATTTATCTTTCATTCGAGTATGAAAGCAAAGAAAAGAATTCAAAGGAGCAAGAGAAAAGAGCAAAATCGATTGTAGACAAGCTATGCTTGAACCTTCCTGAAATACGACAGATGCTAAAGCTTGATGCACAAGCAGGGTTCGATGGCGATCCTGCTGCAAAAGGAATACATGAGATAATCTTATGCTATCCAGCATTGAGGGCTTTAGCGTCCCATCGAATTGCTCATTTTCTATATAAGGAAGGTGTGCCTTTGGTCCCTAGGATGATGAATGAAGTTATCCATGCAAGCACAGGAATCGATATCCATCCAGGTGCTACAATAGGAAAAAGCTTCTTCATAGACCATGGCACAGGAGTTGTCATTGGAGAGACATCCGTAATTGGAGACAATGTAAAACTCTACCAAGGAGTAACATTGGGAGCGCTTTCATTTCCCAAAAACGGTTGCGGTGTCCTTCTAAGAGATACAAAGAGGCATCCTACTGTCGGGAACAACGTGACAATATACGCAAATGCTACAATCCTTGGTGACATTACTATCGGAGACAACTCTACGATAGCCTCAAATGCCTGGATAAAAGAGGACATACCAGCTAACTCAAGGGTTTTGACAGCACCTCCGAAGATAACTATCAAACAGAAACTTGAAGCGGAAAAACGCTAGAGAAAACTCCTTTATATAGCTCTCCTTCTTTTATTTTTATACCATCTGAGGTTTTGATTGTCGCTTTCAGGTAGTTTCCAGTTGTTCCGGAGTTATTTTTCTCAGCAAGAATCTCGCAAGATTTCCCGATCTGTCTTGCGATGTATTCACGGCTCTGTTTTGCTGAAAGCTGCCTTAGTCGATCAGCTCTCTCGTCTCTTATCCTCTCCTCCGGGTGCTTTGAGTTGAAAAGCGGAGTCTCTGGACGTGGCGAGTATGGAAAGACATGCATTGCTGAAAAACCATTTCTCTCCAAAAAGCTATATGTTTGCTCGAAATCACTCTCATCCTCACTAGGAAGCCCAGCTATAACATCGCATGCGATAAATGGATCATCTTTGACTTCTCGAAGTCTTTTTATTATGTAATCAACATGCTCTATCGAATAGCGCCTGTTCGCAAGTTTTAGTACCTTTGGGCTTGCACTTTGGATTGGAATATGGAAATGTGGATGCACACGAAAGTCAGCAATAGCATCTATCAGTCGATCATCTACATGGTCTGGCTCCATGGAAGAAAGCCTTATCCTGATATCCGAGCCAAGGCTTCTCAAGAGTTTTTCCATAAGTCCACCGATTGTCAATCCTGAATGGTCATAGTTTGTAAGATTGACTCCTGTAAGCATTATCTCATGAAAACCTTCTTTCTCTAGCTTCAATGCTCTTCTCACGACCTCGTCAGAGTCAAGAAAAACCGATTTGCCACGGGCAATTGTTGTTTTGCAATATCCGCATGAATTATCGCATCCATCCTGAATCTTGAGATATGCACGAGAATGATATGAGAACGATGAAGGATCAAAATCAAATACAGATCGATCATGGGCCTTGAAAGATGCAATAGAGTCAAATAGTGGTATGTTCAAGACATCTTGCTGAGCAATATGCAAGGGAAGCTCCAAAATCGATGCCTTCTGCTTCAAGGAAAAGACAAAGACATTATCAGACAATGAAGCAACATCATCTCTTGCGACCTCTGCATAGCAACCTGTAACAATCACAGCCTTTGCCTTTTTTGAGAAGAGACGAATCATACGCCTTGCTTTCTGCTCAGCTTTTGTTGTTACGGCACAAGAATTCACAATTATCAAATCAGCATTGTCGTAATCAGACAAGACATTGAATTCGTTTTTCGAGAAGCTATCAGCAATGGCCTCGCTCTCGCATTGATTAAGCCTGCACCCCAGAGTGTAAATATAAACGTTCAATGCTTATCATCCTCCTCTGCAAGCCTGTTGAGGACCTTTTCCAAAGCAACTTGCAACGAAAGCCTCATCTCCTTTGCATAAGGATTGTAGCGTTGCAAATCATAAAAGAGCTGTATCGGATCATTGCAAGTCTGCTCTACAATGCTCATCAAGGATCTATAGCCTTGTGTCGCAATCGGCGTTGGCTTGATATTCATCAAATCGAGAGTTCTTCCGACGAAATGTGTGACACCTTGCGAGTAAGCAGCGGCTTGGTCATGCTCGCGTGGACTCATTTGCAATACTTCCAATCCCATCGATAGGAAAAAATCCTTTACAACTTCAAACCTATCATCGATTGGCGAAATCGGGCACATTGCAATAGGGAGGCCTTCTACACCATTTGCTCCCGAATCTGGACCAAACATCGGATGAGTTGCAATCTTATAGACATCTTTTGCTATATATTCCTCCATCCATTTTGCTGGATAGGTCTTCACAGAACATGTATCCATAACGACAGAGCTTTTTGAAATCCTCGCACCCACTCTCTTCAAAACATCCTCAAATGCTGATATAGTCACACAAAAAAAGATATAAGGAGCTGAAAGAACTTCATCCTCGCTTGCGACTCTCACACCCTCTGGCACATCATGTTTATGGCGTGAATATGCAATCACATCAGCTCCATGCTCTGCTAGAAGCCTTGCCCAGAAAGAACCAAAACGACCTAATCCATATATTGCAATCTTCATAGAAGAAAAGCATATCCTTTCGATAATAACTATGCAAGAGAATGGAATTTGGCCATTTGGTTCTTAACAACAAATCAAAAGATTATTAATATTTGGGTATATCAGGATCTAGTTCCAATAGGAGAGAGAAATGACATTTTCAGAAAAAATGAAGGAATTGGCAAAGAAAGCCAATAAAAGACTTGTTCTTGCAGAAGGACTTGAGCCTAGAACAGTTAGAGCTGCAAGAATCATTGTTGATCAGAATTTAGCTTCTTCGGTAACACTTGTTGGCGATGAAGAAAAAGTAAGAGCAAATGCTAAAGAGCTCGGAGTAGATCTTACAGGAATCTTGATCTCGGATCCGGAAAAAAGCGGAAAGAAAGAGGAATTTGCTAATACATACTATGAGATGAGAAAAGCAAAAGGAATGACAGAAGAGCAAGCAAGGATCGATATCGTAGATCAATTGAGGTGGGGCGCAATGCTCGTACATCTTGGCTATGCAGATGCAATGGTTGCTGGAGCTGAGTCGACAACAGCAAATGTGCTAAGAGCTTGCTTCACAATAATCAAGTGCAAGCCTGGAATCAAAAGCGCATCATCTTGCTTCGTAATGGCTACAGACAAGACACAATATGGCGTGAATGGAAGTTTCATCTTTGCAGATTGCGCAACTATTCCAAACCCTACAGCGGATCAGCTTGCAGAGATTGCTGAAGCATCTGCCGCATCATGCAGAACATTCTTGAATGCTGAACCTGTTGTCGCTCTCCTTTCATACTCTACAAAAGGATCTGCAAAGGGAGAATTAGTCGACAAAGTCGTAGAGGCAACAAAACTCGTAAAAGAAAAGTGTCCAAACCTGAAAGTCGATGGAGAGATGCAATTGGATGCAGCAATTGTTGAGTCGGTTGCCAAGCAAAAAGCTCCAGGATCAGAAGTAGCTGGGCATGCAAATGTTCTTGTTTTCCCAGACTTGCAAGCAGGAAACATTGGCTACAAGCTTGTACAAAGACTTGCTGGAGCTGAGGCATATGGCCCTATATTGCAAGGCTTTGCCAAACCTGTATCAGATCTATCAAGAGGTTGCTCGACAGAGGATATCGTAGTGACAGCATCAATTACGCTTGCTCAAGCAGGAAGCGAAAACTAAAGACTCAAGCAGCAGGTTCGCCTGCTGTTTTTTAAAGCGACTTTATCTCGTTTGCAAGCTCTATAATGCTTTCAAGCGGTAGTGCTTCTGCTCTCTCTGAGCCCGATAGTGATGCTCTTGATATAACCCTTTCGATAGCATCCTTTCCATAGCGTCCATACTCGGATGAGAGCAGATTATTCTTTACAGTCTTTCGCCTTTGCGCAAATAAAGCTCTCGTTAGAGGAAGAAATACATCTCTTAAAGAAGAAGGAACCAAAGGCTCTTTTCTTTTTTCCATAACGACGACAGAGCTATCGACTTGTGGCTGAGGCCAAAAACATCCCTTTTTCAAAGTCAGTACCGATTTATTCGAATAATCTATTTGAGTAAGAATAGAAAAGGACGAATAATCAGCATCACCGACAGCTGAACACATCCTATCCACAACTTCTTTTTGCAAAGTGAAAACCATCTTGTCTGGCAAAACAGAGCTCTCGATTAGTTTCGCAATTATCAAAGATCCAACATTGTATGGAAGATTTCCTACTATCCTGTCAGGTGCATCTTTCTCCAAGAACAATGTCTTTAAAGCATCTCCTTCTACAAGAGAGAACATTGGTTCATCAAAGAATGCCTCTTCTCTCAAAATGGATGCAAACCCATGATCGATTTCAAAGCATTTTAGATTTACATTCTTTTTCAACATAATGCTTGTGATTGCGCCAAGTCCAGGCCCAATTTCCCAAACATTCATATCGTCATCCAAATCCATAAGAGAGACAATCTTGTCGCGATTGGATTGCGAGATGAGAAAGTTCTGCCCGAATTTCTTTGACATAGCAAGCCCATGTTCCCTCAACACGGAATCAAGCTGTGAAATACTATCATAGTTTAAAGACCACATAGCTTTGAGCATACCAAAGGTGAAGACAAAAGAAAACAGAAAACAAATGGACTACCTTTGCGATAGCCCATTGGAATTTATTGCTATTTTCCGTACTTTGCCGATGCCTCCACAAAAGCCTTGAAGCATGGATGAGGTCTATTGGGACGAGATTTGAACTCCGGATGATATTGCACTCCTAAGAAGAATGGATGGTTCTTTATCACAACAGATTCCACAAGCCGTCCATCAGGGCTTGTTCCAGCAACCTCCATCCCTGATTTTTCAAAGTCATCTCTGAAGATATTATTGAATTCATATCTATGCCTGTGTCGTTCGCTTGTGAATGTTGAGTTGTATACTTTTTCAAGCAATGAACCTTCAACAATAGAGCAAGGATAAGAGCCAAGCCTCATTGTGCCACCCTTTGGAACAACTCCCTTCTGGTCAGGCATCAAGTCGATAACAGGATGTGTGCTTTCAGCATCGAACTCGGATGAGTTTGCATCTTTCCATCCAAGCACATCCCGAGCATATTCAATTACAGCGATTTGCATTCCAAGGCAAATCCCAAAATAAGGAATACTATGCTGGCGAGAAAAACGCGCAGCCTCGATCTTGCCCTCTATTCCTCTATTTCCAAAACCACCAGGGACAAGGATTCCAGAGACATCTCCAAGAAGGCTTTCAGCATTCGATCTGTTAAGCAATTCCGAATCGACCCACTTTATATCTACATTCAAGTGCATGCTCCATCCAGCATGCTTAAGCGCCTCTATCACAGAAAGGTAAGCATCATGAAGCTGGATATACTTTCCAACGATTGCAATCTTGACATGCCTCGTGCTCTTTTCGATGTTTTCAAGCATATGGCACCACTCACTCATGTCAGATGGCTGTGTATCGAGTTTGAGTTCTCTGCACACAATTGAATCGAGATTCTCCTCAGCAAGCATTATCGGCGCCTGGTAAAGAACTGGTATTGTCTTATTCTCGATTACGCAATCTCTTTTCACATTGCAAAACAATGCGATTTTCTCTTTTATGGAATTCTCTATCGGCTCATCCGAGCGCATTACTATGATGTCTGGAAAAATCCCAGAGCTCATAAGCTCTTTGACAGAGTGTTGCGTTGGCTTCGATTTATGTTCGCCAGATGATTTTATATATGGAACAAGTGTCACATGTATAAAAAGACAGTTTTCCTTGCCTAGCTCTAGGCCTATTTGCCTTATAGCTTCCAAGAATGGCTGTGATTCGATATCGCCTGTAGTTCCACCGATTTCGGTGATAACAACATCCGCCTTTGTCTTTTCACCAAGCGAATATATGAACTTCTTTATCTCATTTGTGACATGTGGAATAATTTGTACTGTAGATCCCAAATACTCTCCATTCCTTTCTTTGTTAAGGACATTCCAGAATACTTTTCCTGATGTAAGGTTGGAATACTTGTTCAAATCTTCATCAATAAACCTCTCGTAGTGGCCAAGGTCAAGATCCGTCTCGCATCCATCCTCTGTAACAAACACTTCTCCGTGTTGCAAAGGGCTCATTGTACCAGGGTCAACATTCATATATGGATCAAGCTTTTGAGCTGCAACCTTAAGCCCTCTGCTTTTCAAAAGCCTTCCAAGGCTCGCTGCTGTTATGCCCTTTCCAAGTCCTGAGACGACTCCTCCGGTTACGAAAATATGTTTTGTCATGATCACTCCTTAAAACTTTTCAATACAGATGCAGCTGCATCTCGTAAAGATATCCTTTTATCCATTGCCGATTTCAATAAGAATCTATGAGCGCTATCCTCATCCATACTATTTTTTGAAATCAACATACATTTTGCTTTATCTACAATCTTAATCTCCTCGACCTTCATCTCAAGCCGCCTGATTTCACGGCGAAGTGCATCAAGCCTTTTCTTAGTGCTTTGTGCAAGATGGATCGATTGTCTGAAAACAGGAGGAATAATAGGTTTCGAGACTATTACAATCCCAGCCTCTTCTGCTTCATATCCAATTGAACTAAGCAAATCCTCTCTCATCAACATAACAACAAAGGCCTCACTCTCGCTTAAGATCATCTCTCCAAGCTCGAGTCCGCTCTCATCCGAAAGAGGATAGTTTATCACTACAATATCCCAGTTTTCATCCAAGACCATTCTTCTAGCTGTTGCACCCGAGATACAAGAAGAGACATCGACCTCTTCCACTTCTCTCAAAAGGGAAGATATCGTTGAACAACTCTTTTCGCTAGATGAAACAGCCAGGACTCTCATTATGTCAACAACAACTCCATATCACGGGATTCAATCTTCGGATTGTCTGCAGAAGTTGCTTTTTGCCAATCTGAGCGTTTCGCGTTAAGAAAACACTCGAGAAGATGATGAGGCAATATGCTTTTTACAAATTCAGACTTGGATGCAATTTCTATAGCCTCCGAAAGAGTAAGAGGAAGCTTCTCGCCAATATCAATATCGTCAATTGCCAATCCGTCTTTGATTCCTTCTCTTGCCGCAGAGACCAAAAGCAATAGTGCAAGATATGGATTTGATGAAGGATCAGCTGATCGTACCTCCACTCTCTTCGCACTCTCTCTGCTTACTTCTGGCACTCGAATCAAAAGTCCACGATTTCCTGTCCCCCAGCTTACACTATCTGGAGCCTCATATGTGCCAAGTCTCTCATATGAATTAGCAACAGGATTCAAAAATACTGTTATTTCTTTAATTCTCCTCAATATCCCTGCTATGATGCTATCTTTCAGATCATCAAAGCTTCTGTCCTTTGTATGGAAAGAAAGGTTGATATGAAGCCCAGATCCAGATTGATGAAACAGAGGCTTTGGCAAGAAGGAAGAGAACAGGCCTTGCCTATACGCAAGCATCTTTACAGTTGATTTGAATGTAATAAGGTCGTCTGCCGCAACAGATAAAGGAGATGGCCTGAATGTTATCTCGTTCTGACCCGGTCCTTTCTCGTGATGGCTAGTTTCGATATAAATCCCCATCTCTTCCAATGTTATAGAAATCTCTCGCCTGATATTCTCGCCTTTATCAAGCGGAGCAACATCAAGATACCCAGCCTCGTCCATAGGAGTCAAAGTAGGCATTCCACTCTCATCGTTCTTGAATAGATAGAACTCACACTCTGTTCCAACTGTAGTTGAGATGCCGTCCCGGGAAAGATTGTTTTCAAGCTCCCTCAAAAGATAGCGCGCATCTCCATCAAACGGTCTTCCGTCTGGATGGATTATGCTACAATAGAGCCTGATCACACGTCCATGCTCTGAAGGTCTCCATGGAAGCATTGACAATGTCTCCGGGTCGGGGATGAGCATCAAGTCAGAGTCATCAACATTCAAAAAGCCTCTTATTGCTGATGCATCGAACTTAATGCCTTCATCAAAGGCTCTTTCAAGCTCTGATGCAGATATTGATACATTCTTCAGTTGTCCAAAAATATCGCAAAAGGAGAGACGAACAAACCTGACATTGTTCTCAGAGATATATTCGAGCACATCGGATTTATTATAACAAACCATAGATTATCCTTTAAATTTGCGTATAAAGTTGCTTGTACGGGTTGGCCGAATCGGGTCTCAATACAAAAAAATGATGTTGCATCACAACTTCTATGTCAAGAGAGAAGATGGTACAGAATTCATCGATGAGACTTCTTATTTCGATAAGATCCTTTTCTGTTGCATCAGACGCTGAAACTTGTAGCGGAAGATCCTTAGGAAGATAATCGGAGCGCAATATTATCCTCCCACCGTGCATGCCTGTCCCACAAAAATAGCCAACAGGAGGTGCACCCCCCTGCTCTAGCCCAAGAACGATAATCGTCCCGCCAGCTTGATACTCTCCAAGAAAAGATCCAGCAGCATCGCCAATGATCAAAAGAGGCTGTTTGTCCTTGTATGCTTTCATATGTATCCCAGCTCTGTAGCCAGCACTATCACGTATGTATATCTTTCCACCCCTCATTGCATAGCCGGGAGCATCTCCAGCAGATCCATGGACAATTATCATACCGTCGTTCATCGTATCCCCAATAGCATCTTGGGCAGATGAGAAAACCTCGATTATAGCTCCATCCAGAAAAGAACCTAATGCATTTCCAGGTACTCCATGTATAGCTATTCTTCTGTTTTTCAATCCAGTTCCGATATATCTTTGTCCTTCAAGGTCATACAGTTCAATGTCGTAGTAAGGACTTGTCTTGACTTTCTCATTGAGCTCTCTGAATGGCATATTGCCAACTTCTATTCTCATGTTATTCTCCTGCATGTTTTATCCCCAGAATCTCAAGTTCCTTCTCATTTAGTCCAATGCCTCTTAGCATTGCTCTATTTCCTTTAAGTGCCTCTATAGAGTTTATTCCCATTCCACCCATCATCTCTTTTATCTCATGAGTCCATGCATTTATAAGGTTTACAAGCCTTGCTTGTCCCTCTTTCGGGTCAAGGCGCTTTACAAGTTCAGGATTCTGTGTTGCTATTCCCCAATTGCATCTTCCTGTATGGCATGCCCTACAAAGATGGCAACCAAGCGCAATCAAGCTTGCTGTCCCGATGTAGACAGCATCTGCCCCTAGTGCAATTGCCTTCACAATATCGGCGCTGGATCTCATTGAGCCTGATGCTATTATAGAGACAGAGTCCCTTATTCCTTCATCCCTGAGTCTTGTATCGACAGCAGCAAGTGCAAGTTCGATAGGTATACCAACATTGTCTCTTATAGCGGTTGGAGCTGCTCCCGTTCCTCCTCTATAGCCGTCAATTGCTATGATATCAGCACCAGATCTGGCAATTCCTGATGCTATTGCAGAAACATTATGGACTGCTGCGATTTTGACGATTATCGGCTTTTTATAGTCTGTTGCCTCTTTCAAAGCATAAACAAGTTGCCTCAAATCCTCGATTGAATAAATATCATGGTGTGGCGCTGGCGATATTGCATCCGATCCTTCAGGAATCATTCTCGTGCGCGAAATGTCTCCTATAGTCTTCGAGCCAGCAAGGTGACCTCCTATTCCAGGCTTTGCACCCTGCCCCATTTTAATCTCCAAAGCAGCTCCTGCCTTCAAGTATTCCGGATGAACACCAAAACGCCCAGATGCGATTTGTACGATAGTATTTGGTCCGAATTCATAGAAGTCTTCATGTAACCCACCTTCGCCTGTATTATAGAATGTCCCAAGCTCGGTTGCCGCGTTGGCAAGTGCCTTATGAGCATTATAGCTTATTGAACCATAGCTCATTGCCCCAAAGAGAATTGGAGTAGAAACCACAAGCTGCGGGGCAAGCTTAGTAATCAAACGTCCGTCTTTGTCGTGTTTTACTTCAGAATTTTTCTTGCCTAAAAATACTTTAGTCTCCATAGGTTCTCTCAATGGGTCTATAGGAGGATTTGTAACTTGTGATGCATTTATGACTATCCTATCCCAATACGATGGCATCTTGTTTGGGTTTCCCATTGAACCAAGAAGCACGCCCCCTGTAGCTGCCTGCCTGAAGATATTGCTTATAGTATCGCTCTTCCATGCATCATTTGGACGAAATGTCATATCTGACTTGACGATTTTTATGGCCTTTGTTGGGCAAAAATCCACGCACCTATGACAACAGACACACTTTTCGTCATCTGTGGATAATTTTTTTGTCTTAGGGTTTATGAAGTGCACACCATTGGAACATTCCTTAATGCACTTGTTACAATTTATGCATCTATCGAAATTCCTAACGACCTCGAATTCAGCAGTTATATATGAAATCATCTTGCTTCCTCCTCAGAGTAGAGCCTTACAATCACAGGTTCCCCACCTTTCGGATGCCATATCCTATCAGGTTCTGGCTCAATGAGCCTGATTGCACTCTCTTCAGAAGCAAAGTAGACCATGTCATCTTTCTCTGCTGCAACAAGGCTTCTAAGCTTCAATCTATCGTTCAAGGCCATTATGCCTCCTGAAAAACCAACAAGGATCGAGAACGGGCCTGTTATCAACAATGACGAGAATGTGTTGCGTAAATATGTATATTCTCTTTTCTTCTCTTCATCCATTCTGGCAATAGTTGTCCAAAATGGGGCTGCTATGACATGCGCTGTCTCTTCCAAAGTAAGCTTTTTTCTTCTATTGAGGTAATCAATCATGTATGTTATTACCTCTGTATCTGTTTGCAATGTGCATCTATAGCCATACATCTCTATCGCACGTCTATTTGCATCGTAAGATGATATTTCTCCATTATGGACGACAGAAACATCCAACAGACCAAATGGATGAGCACCTCCCCACCATCCTGGTGTGTTCGTGGGATACCTTCCATGGACTGTCCAACAATATCCTTCATATTCATCAAGTCTGTAAAACTCTCCGACATCCTCAGGATATCCAACAGCCTTGAAGCACCCCATGTTCTTTCCAGAAGAGAAGATATAAGCACCGTCAATCATTGTGTTTACATAAACTACTGAACGCACTGTATATTCATCTATATCGAGCTGTGATGCTGCCAGCCTCGTTCTCAACGGCGTAACAAAATATCTCCACATCAAAGGCTCATCTGTTATGTTCTTGTTTTTTCTTGTTGGTATCTTTGAAAGATTGACTATGTCGAAGTACTCATCCAAGTATTTTTCTGTCAAGACTCTTGAGTCATTTGAATCATAGAATATATGAAAAGCATAATAATCCTTGTACTCAGGATAGATTCCATAGCCAGCGAAGCCTCCTCCAAGACCATTGGACCTATCATGCATGACACGAATCGACTTTATCATGCTTTCGCCTGTAAATCGCTTTCCAGAACGCGAGAATTGTGAAGAGATAGCACAACCTGCGGGGATCCTTACATCGCCCTCCTTAACATTGTGCCACTGAAAGTAGTCGTCCATAAAGACCCTCCTGAAAAAAGAAAAGCGCCTGACAGAAGGATAAAAAGAGAGTTATCCCTATGCCAGACGCCTTTGTCTGAAAACGCATCCGCGTTGCAATGAAATATAATTGAAAAGAGATTTTTTGTCACCACAGCAAACCCGTAAATGCAAAAAAATATACTTCGTCCAATCCAAATACAAAGATTTTTTCAAGTTAATTATTTTTCACATATAGAGTTACAGAAAATATCTAAAAATTTAAGGCTAGCACATTGACTGAATTGCCTTTTTTTTGATAGAACAATGACATCAACAAAGGTGTTGTAGTACAGTGTGCTATGACACCTTTTTTTCTTTACTTGGAGGAAAATATGGAAACAGTTGCGGATTATTTCGGCTCATTGGTATTCAATGATGAGACCATGAAAGAGAGACTCCCAAAGGATATCTACAATAAATTGAAACAGACAGTCCACGAGGGAAAAGACTTGGATCTTACAGTTGCAAACTCAGTAGCGAATGCAATGAAGAACTGGGCTGTCGAGAAGGGATGTACTCATTACACTCACTGGTTTCAGCCAATGACAGGTATAACAGCAGAAAAGCATGAAGCATTCATCACTCCAATTGAAGGCGGCAAGGTATTGTTGGAGTTTTCAGGAAAAGAACTCATAAAAGGCGAACCAGATGCCTCATCATTTCCATCAGGAGGACTAAGAGCTACTTTTGAAGCACGTGGCTATACAGCATGGGACCCTACAAGCTATGCATTTATAAAGGACGAAACTCTATGTATTCCAACAGCATTTTGCTCCTACTCAGGAGAAGTATTGGACAAGAAGACACCTCTTTTGAGAAGCATGGAATCACTGTCCAATGAAGCTGTGAAGATCCTGAAGCTCTTTGGCAAGGAAGATGTGAAAAGAGTTATAACAACAGTTGGTCCAGAGCAAGAATACTTCCTTATCGACAAGAAAGACTATGCAAAAAGGAAGGACTTGATCTATACAGGAAGAACACTTCTAGGAGCAAGGAGTCCTAAGGGCCAAGAGATGGAAGACCATTACTTTGGTGCTCTTAGAACTAGAGTAAGCGAATATATGCATGATCTTGACAAAGAGCTCTGGAAACTTGGAATCAACGCTAAGACAAGCCATAACGAGGTTGCTCCTTGCCAGCACGAGCTTGCGCCAGTGTATGCAACAACCAATGTTGCTGTAGACCACAACCAGCTTACTATGGAACTAATGAAAAAGGTTGCAGAACGACATGGCTTTGCTTGTCTTTTGCATGAAAAACCATTTGCAGGTGTAAATGGTTCTGGAAAGCACAACAACTGGTCGATATCGACAGACACAGGAGTAAACCTTCTTGAGCCAGGAGACAATCCAAAGGATAACGCACAGTTCTTGCTTTTCCTTGTTGCTATAATCAAAGCAATCGATGAATACCAGGACTTGATGAGAATATCTGTTGCATCAGCTGGAAACGATCATAGACTAGGAGCCAATGAAGCACCTCCTGCTATTGTTTCAATATTCCTTGGAGATGAACTGACAGGAATCCTTGATTCAATCGCAGATGGAAAACCAATCAATGGAAAGTCAAAGCAGAAGATGGAATTGGGCGTACATGTCCTTCCTGCTATTCCAAAAGACACAACAGACAGAAACAGAACAAGCCCATTTGCTTTCACTGGAAACAAGTTCGAGTTCAGAATGCTTGGCTCATCCTTCTCTGTCGCTGGACCGAATATTGTTCTCAATACTATTGTTGCAAAGGAACTTAATGAATTCTATCAAGAGCTATGCGATGCAAAAGATTTTGAGAAGGCTGTTTCTGAGATTGTAAAAAGAACTTATATCGAGCATAGAAATATTGTCTTTAATGGGAACAACTATTCACCGGAATGGATTGATGAAGCAAAAAAGAGAGGCCTCTTGAATCTTGCTTCAGCTCCAGATGCTTATGACAGATTCATTGACAAGAAGAATATTGATCTTTTCTCCAAATTTGGAATCTACAGCCCAGCTGAAGTAAATTCCAGATATGAGATCTTGAACGAAGAATACTCAAAGACGATTCATATCGAAGCTCTAACAATGATCGATATGATCAACCGACAGATTTTGCCAGCTGTGGAGTCTTTCTCTTCCAAACTTGCAAGGACAATCAAAGAGAAAAAAGAGGCATTGCCTTCACTTTCTTTGAAAGCTGAGAGTTCAAGACTAGAAGAAGTATCTGGATTGACAGATGATTTGTACAAAGCACTAAAAGATTTGACAGACAACGTAGACAGCAGCATTGAGTATTCAGGTTCGGCTCTTGCACACTATTCCAGAAATGAGATAATCCCAGCCATGGAAGAAGTAAGAAAGTATGCAGACAAGCTCGAGTTGATTGTCGATCAGACAGATTGGCCTTATCCAACATATGGCGAGATGCTTTTCTATGTCTAATAAGCTATAGAGCTTTTATTCTCCTCTCTCCCTTGGTGAACAACAGATTCACTAAGGGATTTCTTAACAGATAAAGGTTTATCACATATTCCAATAACCTTTGTGTTTGCTCTACTCAGTTCACTTTACTTAATTTCATCTAAATTGATTACTTTATTAAAGAAAGCCTCATATTGTTTGTTGTGGCTTACAACAACTATAGTTGAAGAAGGAAGCCACTTAATCAGTAAATCGGTAAAATTCTCTTTTGTATATGCATCCAATGAAGCATCGATCTCATGAACCTCACCAGCTGAATCAGAGATTATGGCTGGAGTTTCCCCCTAGGAGCCTTCTGTAGTTACATCTGGCTCTTGCTTCTTTAGAAAGCAGGGACTGCCTTTCCACCGTAAGGTCTAGCCTCAGCAAATATGGCACTAGGCCGCAAGTGCCGCAGTAAGACTATATAAGGTGGCTAAGGTGCAGCGGGTCCGTACCGAAAGCTCAGGAACTTTTGCATGAACCTCGGACACTTTCCTTCCGGAAAGCGTTTTCAATATCTCTCGTATGAAATATCTTGCCCCTATGTTATAGCTTGCATTCAAATCTGCATTGTATCTCTTGCCTGTCTTGAACGTGCAGAGCGAATGGTTGTCCTTGTCTCTTGCAACCTTCCCAGATCCATCATATGCAAGCTGCGATGTGCTGTAGGCGCATACTGTGGAGAATCTTATGCCTCTCCTGTGTGCCATCTCCTCGACTCGTCTTGCTATCTCTCTCCTTCTCCATAATGCAAGACGCTGTTTCTTGCTTCCATGGATTCTTCCTCCCATGCCTGAAAGGTTCTCCATGACTATTGCATCCACATTGTTCTTTACAGCAAACTCCACAATCGCAGTGGCTGTCTTTATTGCAAGACACCCATTGTAGTTCTCTGCCCATCGCCAGAGCTTATGGCAGCCTCTTGAACCATTGGAATATGCCTTCCTTGTATATGCCAGCACCTTGGCGAAACGGTCTTCTTCTACCGGGAACCTTATAAACGTTCTTCCGGCGACAGTACCGGTTCTATCCATTACCGAGCATACAGCAGGATGGTTTATCCCGATGTCGACGCTGCATATCCTCTCTGTCGCTTCAGGCAGTCTGCCTTCTGTTTCAAATGCAAATGCAAGAGAGAATCTTCTGCCTCTCTTCTTCAATACTGGTGAGGATGCCTTATCGAAAGAGAATCCCATCTTGACTGCAATGCGGTCCATATCGGACTTGTTGAGTGTGAATGTCCGCCATATCCAGTCGTTCCTGATGAAGATCTTCAGCCTTGCCTGATATGAGCCATCTTCGCATAGAGCGAACATGTTGCCCTGGTAGAAGGCGGGCATCCTGTTGCCGCATCTGCCAAGTCTAGGCTTCTTTCCTTTACAGCCATTGGATTCCCATAGCTCAAGGTTCTTCCTATATGTCCTCGCATGACCGACTGCAGCATTGATAGCCTGTCGTCTCAAGTAAGATGGCATCTTATGAAATATCTTGTCGAAGGATGGATAGACAGCCTTTCTTGCCGAAGTGGAATGAACAAGCCTCTCTATGGCAGTCATGGCCTTCTGGGATGGAAGATCTTCCATAAGGGCATAGTTCTCATTGCAGACATTTATAAGGAAGTCCACTGCATCCTGGTATATACGGATGGTCGGCAGGAAGCATACAAATTCATCCTTTATCCTAGCTGCATAGGAGACAACGTTCTTCATGCTTGAATTATACTTGATTTGCATTCAGATGCAAAGGCATGATGCCTGTATGGAAGAATCCATATACAAAAGAAATAGACATGCAGTGTATGACCTGAGATATCATTTGGTTGCAGTTACTAAATACAGGCATCCTGTCCTGGTTGATGATATAAGAAAAAGACTGCTTGAGATCACAGATGAGCTTTGGGGAAATGGAATGTCGAGCTGCTTTCAGTCGAAACAGGCAAGGATCACATCCACCTCTATTTCTCGGCACCGCCTCAAGTATGTCCTGCTGTCTTCATAAACAACTACAAGACGGTTACAGCAAGACCGATAAGAAAGGAATTTTCTGAGTATTTGAAACCGTATTACTGGAAGCCATACTTCTGGTCGCGTTCATATTTTGTATCTTTGGCTTCAGAAGTTTCCGATTCCGCAATCAGAAGATATATAGAGGCTCATGGTGCTGAGCAGTAAATGCAATCAACTCCGCCTAAGCACTGCGCGCTATAGACAGAGTCTGCATCGCAAAATGATCAATGCCAGAGTGCAATCTCAAAACGACAGGAACACCTGTAGCAAGATTCACATTCTTCTATAATCTAATAGCAACGAAACCTATGACTACAAAAAGAAGTCTTGCTATAGCGAAGAAAACTTAAGGTTTTTGGTCTTACTTCAAGGATTCTCTATACTTTTTGTATGATTTTCATCTGATAAATAAGTTTGATGACTAAAATAAAAAAATCCCTTACATTGTAAAGGATTATCTTAAACTCCCCCGGAGGGATTTGAACCCCCGACAGGGTGGTTAACAGCCACCTGCTCTACCGACTGAGCTACAGGAGAATACTTTTGCTCTGGATCTATACAATCCCTAAGCACATGGTATGTTATACACTTTTCAAAGGATGTTGTCCAGTGGGTTTTGGATAAAATTTGATAATTTATCTAATATCTTCTATGACGAGAAAAAGCAATCAACTTTCCTATCGATGCATCTATTTTCCAATGCAATCATTTTTTCTCATTTCCAATTCCTGCTTTTAAAGTAACGGTTCAACATAATCCTGTCTAGTTATTTAAAATGGGTACCCTTTCGAGTACCCATCAATCTTTACCAAGAAACTTTTTAGTTTTCTGGAGGATATACTTCTGCAAGATAATCTGCAAAAACTTCGTTCATCATTCTTCCTACCTGAACAACTTTTCCGAACATTGTATATCCGTCACCACCAGCTGCCATAAAGTCGTTTGTAGCAACATGGTAGATAGTTGTTGTGTCATTTCTGTCAAGGAGCTTGCCATTAAGAAGAACTCTAAGAATTCTTGATCCTGCAGGAGCTGTCTTGGAGTAAATGACTTGAAGATCTGTCTGAGCATAGCCACCATTTGTTTCAGGAAGCATTGAATATCCATGCTCCAAAGCTGCATATACTTCTGCTGGTGTTATCTCACAAACAGCTACTGTATTTGTGAATGGAAGAACATTGTTTACATCTCCAAGTGTAACATCACCCTTCTTCAATGATGCTCTAATTCCGCCACCATTTGTGATTGTGAAATCAGCTTCTGTTTCATTTGTAAGAGCTGCTACAACAAGTCTTGAAAGATTTGTCTTCTTTGTTCTGACATTCTCTCTTGCACCATCCAAGTCTGTTGGAATAGTTGCAACTACAACGTTATACATCTCATCAAGCTTAGCTTGCATCTTTGCAACATATGCATCGACTTCTGGATCGTTTGGTACTTCCTTGATTCCGAATGCTGTATCGAGGATAGTTCCTTCAGGATTCTCAACTTCTTCTGCTGAAACAAGTCTAGCATCTGTGATCTTTGCACCATCAGCATTGAAATGGATCTCTACAACACCGAAGTTCTTCAAATACTCGCCTGTAGATACGATAAGAGTATCATTAACCTGAAGTCCATGCTCAAGAACTGTGTGAGAGTGTCCATCAACAAATAGATCGATTCCATTTAGATTTGAAGCAATCCAATCTGATGTAACACCTGATGAACCATCAGCATCAAGTCCAATGTGGCCAAGTACAATCACGAAATCACCAATCTCATTTGCGTAATCCAGGAATGCTTGAGCATTGTTAACAATTTCGTCGCTCATAAACTCAAGACCCTCTGTATACTTAGGATGGGCTTTAGTCTTTGTATCTGGTGTAGCAAGTCCGATTACAACAACCTTATAGCCATTGTAGTCATAAACTTGGTATGGCTGGAATACAAGGTTGCCTTCAGAGTCTGTTACATTTGCTGCAAGAACTCTCAAGTTAGAATATTCCTCAGCAAGCTTTGCCTTTTCCAAAAGTGCTTGATAGCCGTAGTTGAAATCATGGTTTCCTGGAGCAACAGCATCATATCCTAGCATTTCCAAAAGAACACCAACAGTTTCTCCTTGGAAGACGTTAGCAAGGTTTGTGCCATGAGAAACATCACCAGCATCCAAAAGAAGGATATTATCTGTCAAGCTTCTTCCCATCTTCAAAAGCGAAGAGAACTTTGAGTATCCCATTCCACCATCGGAAGGAACAATTCGTGCATGTACATCGTTTGTATGAACAACGTAGAGATCAAACTCCTTGTCTCCCTTTGCATTTTTCTCAATCTCTTCGATTCCACCAAGGTAAACAACAGGCTCTTCTGAAACAACTTCTTCAACAACAGCTGGAGTCTCTTCGACAACAGCTACCTCTTCAACAGCTGGAGTCTCCTCAACAATTGCTGCTTGCTCTGCGTCATCTGAACCTAAGTCGAGGTTGGAAATATAGTAAACAAGATCTGATTCCAAAGCATCGAGGTAAGCATCAATAACATCAGCTGGGATTCCCTCTGGATATTCGACTGTCATCTTTCCAGGTGCTGTTACTGTATAAACCACACCCTCAAGCTGACCAGGATAAGCTGCATTCAAAGCTGCAACAGCTTGATCAATATCGCCAGATGTAACAATCTCTGGGTATGTTACATATGCATAGCCATCATATGCTTCGATTGTTGCACTATAGCCATACATCGATATCTCTCTAGCAACCAAAACGCCATCTTCAGCTTCTGGCTCTACGACATCTACTGTTTCAACTACAGGCTCCTCGACGACAACAGCCTCTTCAACTTCTGTTGGCTCTGGAGCTGAGACAACTAGATCCAGGTTGGAAACATAGTAGAGAAGATCTGATTCCAGAACATCAAGATATGCGCTAATGACATTAGCTGGGATTCCTTCTGGATACTCGACTGTCATCTTTCCAGGTGCTGTTATAGCATAAGTTACGCCATTGAGTTCACCAGGATAAGCTGCATTCAAAGCTGCAACAGCTTGATCGATATCGCCAGATGTAACAATCTCTGGATATGTCACATATGCATAGCCATCATATGCTTCGATTGTTGCACTGTAGCCATACATCGATATCTCTCTAGTAACCAAAGCACTTTCCTCAGCCTCTGGTTCTACCACAGGCTCAGAAGCTACTTCTTCAGTTTTTTCTGGTTCTGTGAACTGTGGAGCAGGAGCTGGAGCTTCTACAGTAGCTGTATCCTTTGTTTCAGCAGGAGCTGTAACAATTATTCCGGGTGCAGTCTCTACTTTAGCTGTACTTGAACAACCAATTAACCCAACAACTAGCAATGCTGCCAGCAGGAGTGTAGAGATTTTCTTTGAAAAACGTTTCACTGGTTTTCCTCCTCATGATATACAATTCATCATAATAAACACTATTATAGTCTAAACTATACCACAGCTTTATCTTTTAAGGATATAAAATTTACAGTTTTTTCGATGATTTTCGATGTAAAGAAATATTAACAGCGACACAAATGAATCTAACAAGGCAACAAAAAAACCCGTCGAAACGGGCTTCTTGATCTTTTAAGGATGGATTACATCAAATCCTTTGGCTTGCGAGCTGTATTTCCAGACTTCTCACAATAAGCAATGTGGCGAAGCTTACCATTCTCGAAGACGCTCTTCATTTTGATTGCACCACCCCATCTGCTCATAAGGACTTTAGCACCTTCACGATGAGCGTTCTTTGAAACATTACCTGCCATATCTATAATCCTCCAACAATATGAGTCTAAATTCTCTATTAAAAAAGCCCCCTGTCGGATTCGAACCAACGACCCCGAGATTACAAATCACGTGCTCTGGCCAGCTGAGCTAAGGAGGCAAATGCTCTTTCGAACATGCTAAATAATAGCTAGATTCAACAACAATTTCAACCCTTTTTGGAATACTTAGTAAAATATTTTTGCAATTTGTTATATTGCAAGAAGTTATCCAAAGTTGAAAGTTAATTCAAAGCTTTTTTTCTCGCCTTTTTGCAAAGTTTCGACGTCTTTGATCTGCTCCAAATCCTCTATAACACTATCTTTTCCAGGCAGATTATACCAAGGTTCTATTGCGACAAATGGAGTATCGGGCCTTGGCTCTTGCCAAAGAGAACACCAAAAAGTATTGTACTCCAGCGATACATAGTGATTTGATTTACCGGAAAAGAGCTTCGCACTTCCACCAGTATTCGATAGCACAAGGGCCTCATTCGAGAATATATTATGCTCCAGATGCAATATATTTCCATCGATTTCAACAGGAACAAAGTCATCTCCTGTCTCAAGTCCGCGCTTTGATATCTTTCGCCTCTTGATGCAATTTGCATCTTTAAAATCAATTTCGTAGTCTTCGAAAGACAGATTATCTTGCAAAGGCACATTGAATGCTGGGTGAAACCCAATCTTGAATAACATCGTACAATTGGATCTATTCTCTACTTCAACAACCTCTTTTAAGCATGATTCATCCAGAATATAGCTCACAACAAGCAAGAAATCGAATGGGTATGCTTTTTTCGTCTCGCTATCGCTCTTCAGTTCAAGGACAGCTTTGACAGAAGAACAATCAGCAAGAGAGAAGGATGAATCTTTCGCAAAACCATGACAAGCAATCGAATACCTTTCTCCTTTATATGTGTATATACCATCCTGGAACCTGCCAACAAAAGGAAATAGCAAAGGAGCACTTCGCTGCCAAAAGCCAGTTTTGTCTCCTTTCCAAAGATATTCCAAATTGTTTTTCTTGCCATAGATCCTCTTCAACTCAGCACCGCAAGAGGCTATCTCAACAATAAGATTGTCATTTTCCAACACTATCCTTTTATTATCCATATCTACCTCTGCAATCAATTAAACGGGTACCAATATTTTACGCCTAAACCAAATCTGAAATAAAAAGCAACGAATACAAGAAGGAGGGCAACGAAAATTGCAATCCAATCGATAGGGCAAAGCTTTCTCTCTCTGTACCAAGTTCGCTTTTTTCTTATACCAAAACCTCTCAGAATCATTGCGTTTGTAATTATGTCAATCTTATCTATCGAAGACAGTATAAGTGGAGCAAGCACTTTTGTGACATTCTTTACTCGCTTAGCAAGCGATACATTCTTTGAGATATCGACTCCCCTAGCCTCTTGCGCATGCATTATATTTGCAAAGTCATCTGTGATCTCTGGTATGTATCTTAATGAAAGGGAAATCGAATAAGAAATCCTATATGATAGACCAATCTTATTCAACGAGGATGCAAATTCGGACGGATGAGTGCAAAAAACAAACAACAAGGCCATCGGGAAGATCGTAAAAAGCTTCAAGCAAACAACAGCAAGATACCAAAGCTCTTCCAAGCTAAGTGCATATCCCATATTGCTAGAGCCAATGATTAAAGTCCTTGACCCGATCACAGCTGTGCCTTGTGAAGGAGAGAAAAGGTAGATACAGAGCGCATTGACAAGAACAAGCGATAGCATCCCGATCAATGGAACCTTGAATTTCTTGAATGGGATTTTCGATGTAAATGTGCAAAACATAGAGATAAAGAAAGCAACTAAGAGAAGCCTTATATCGAATGTCGCAAAGCAAAATACTATCCAAAGCAAGAAGACAAGGAATTTTGCCACACCGTTCAAGCGGTGTATCCAGCTGTATCCATCGATATATGTGAATCCGAAAGCAATCTTGTTTGCACTGAAATCTTTTTTCCGTTTCTTATCTTTCTTCCCGGTATAGCTAGTTGAAAATCCGGATTCCAGGTGCACAGAGCTGAAATCACTATCTGTTTTTGCTTCTTCCGACAATATAAAAGCATCTATGAATGCTGGTATATCAGAGTCTGGGATTTCCATTTTGCGACAAAGCTCAAACAATGATGTTTCTTTCAAGTTTGCTCTTTTCAACAGTTCAGGATTCGAAAAGATTGATGACACATTCTCATAAGCCAAAAGCTTTCCATCAGCCATTACAATCGACTTGGATGTATATTCAAGAGCAAGATGAAGATCATGTGTGACAAAGATGATTGTAATTCCAAGATCCCGATTCAGTTGCTTAATAAAATTCATTAAGTCTGTATAGCGTCGATAGTCCTGCCCCGCTGTTGGCTCATCCAAAATCAGAATCTCTGGTCTCATAACCAATATCGATGCAATCGTAACTCTCTTTTTCTGTCCAAATGAAAGAGCTGATATAGGCCACTTGTAAAAACGCTCAAGCCCACAAATGCGCAAGATATTGATAACGCTATCATGTACATCGTCTTCATCAAGCCCCTTAAGTCTAAGACCAAAAGCCACTTCATCATATACAATCGAATTCGAGATCATATGATTTGGATTCTGCATCACATAACCTACTTTCGATGCGCGCTTAGCTATATTGTCATTATTTGCAAAAGCTCCATCTATGGTTATAGTGCCACTATCAGGTGGGAATATCGCCATCATCATCTGGGCAATTGTTGATTTGCCTGCACCATTTTTCCCGATTATCGATATCATCTCGCCTTTATTTATCGAGAATGATATATCATCCACAGCTCTTCTATCATTAGTATATGAATATGATACATGGTCAAATGCAAGAATCTCGGATTGCTTTTGCGTCTCTTTTTCTACTTTCTGCTTGGAAAACCATCTCCTTATATTTTCCTTGTAAGGCGAAATATCCAGATTATCTATAGAAGCAAGACCAGTTCCAGGCATCAGTTTGCATCCTGCCATCTTTAGCACTGAAATATACAAAGGCGGTCTTATCCCGCTTTCTTCCAAGACATGGGACGAGAGAAGAATATCCGGAGTTGTATCCATAACAATTGTCGAATTGTCTATCAAGATAATCCTATCGACTGGACGATAGAGGACATCCTCTAGTCTATGCTCGATTATGATTATCGTCTTTCCTGTCTCTTTGTGGACTCTATCGATAAGGTCTATGGCCTTTTTGCCTGTAGCCGGATCCAATGCGGCCAATGGTTCATCAAACAAAAGAATGTCAACATCATCAACAAGGACACCTGCAAGCGATACTCTCTGTTTTTGCCCTCCAGATAAGTCATCCGGACTTACAGAGAGGAAATCCTCCATATCGACAATAGATGCGGCTTCATATACAAGCTTATGCATCCTTTCGATCTCGACCTCCCTGTTTTCCAAAGAAAAAGCAATGTCCTCTGCAACACTCAAGCCCACAAACTGGCCATCTGTATCTTGCAATACAGTGCCAACCATCCTCGACAAGTCAGAGACATCTGTAGTCTTGACATCTTTTCCATTTACAGTCAGCGATCCCTCCATTTTCCCTTCGATAACATGCGGAATCAATCCATTTATGCAATTGCCTAGCGTGGATTTCCCAGACCCTGATGGGCCAAGGATAAGGATCTTTTCGCCATCTCTTATCTCAAGGTTGATGGATTTAAGCGTAGGTTTTTTTTGCGCTTTATATGTGAAGGAGAAATCGCTGAACTTTATCATTCTAGAGGTTTTCCTCTTCCAAGTTCTTGCCTGCTGAATTCCTTCTTGCAATCAGAAGCAACAGAAGAGAGCCAATTACAGCAATAATGACTGTATTGGAAAGAGCAACAATCAATTGCTGTGTGACAACTTTATTCAAAGGCTCCCCCATGAACAAGAAATCAAGGATAGCTGAAATCATATAGCCAACAAAGTTTGAAACAAATGCAAGAGCTGTAAGAATCCCAAACTCCTTTACTCCGAAAATGCCATTTTCCAGGCTATGCTTTGTCAAATAGCCATAGCAGCCTATTCCTGCACCAACAAGGCCTGAACCCAATGCCCATGTCACCCAAACACCCCAACCTGAGAATGCATCAGTGAGAATGTGTCCGACAAATCCAACCACAAAGCCTATAAATGGACCATACATAGCACCAAATAGAGCAAGGATAGCCATTGCTGGTTTGAGAGTTGTATTTGCAAATACTGGAATTGCAAGCATTCCACCAAAACCATAGAGAGCAATCCCAATAGCTGAGACAACTACTCCCTTAATGATACCTACAGAGTTCTTTTTTCCCATTTTCAACTCCTATAAAATCTACTATGGCCAAAACCATAGCTATTTTGATAATTTAATCCTCCACCCTTCTCCAGTTCCGATTCTGTATTCATCGGAAAAAGAGCCCTGGTTGATTGCAATAGAAACATTCAAAAGACTGTTTATATATAAAAGAGGCTCTCCGAGAGAAACCTCGGTGAAATTCCTGCAATACTTCAAGTTGTCGCCAAATACAATCCTTCTGTCTTTTGAGATCTCAACATTTACGTAATCACCATATTTTATGCCAAGCTTTGCAAAAAAAGTATCTGGTATATTAGTCCACAAAGAACCATATCGCGTATCGAGTATATCTATGGACCCTATTATTTGCCCATTCTCGAGCTTTGGCTCTTGTATATCAAGCATGACAACAGAATTCCCGATCTCAGGCCCAACTTCGTCAAAGGATATTATCCCGCTTGCGATTCGTGCACCTGTGTACGCATATACATCCCTGCCATGGAATGTATAGCTTCTTTGGCTATCCTTAAGTCTGTTTGTCCTCTCTGATATCCTTCGTCGCTCCAAAATGCCTATTTCCCTGGCAACATGAGAAAGCGTTCCATTATCGGGAGATACTATCACATGTCCGCTTTTGGTAAGAACAGCAACGCTTTCCCTTTCAGAACCTACACCAGGATCAACAACAGACACAAAAACAGTCCCAGCAGCCCAATAAGTCATTGCTTGGATAAGCCTGTATGAAGCTTCCCATATGTTGAATTGCGGAATCTCATGCGTAAGATCCTCAAGCCTGAGAGAGTGGCAAACATCATCTGCAACGCCTCTCATTGCACTCACAGCTCCATCTGCCAGCCCGAAATCACTAAGAAAAACAACAGTTTCTCTTTCTTTCCAAGGAGCAAGATCCTTTAATTCTTTTGCACTTTCAAACGTCTTCATTTTCAAAAAACCTAAATCATAAGAGAAAAAGTCCAAAGCCAATAAACCAATAATACAAGAAGAACAGAAACAACATCCCAGATAATCAATGCTTTGCAATAACTTTTCCTGCTGGTATTTTCAGAGGAAAAAGCATACACAATATGGACAATCAAACCAACAAGAGGAATGTAGTCTACAATGCGCATAAAGAAGAACCAAGCTGTACTAGTATCGGGCTCATCGTTCTCGATCTTGACATAAACCTTATTATTGTCTTCCATAACTGAACCTCCCTATAGATTACTTGCTTCTCGAGACCAAGTCCGGACGAAGATTAGATGCACCTCTCAAGTAAACCATCTTTGCTTCCTTTTTCCTCGCATGGTTTATTGTAATCAAGACTCTTATGCAAAGAGGCAATGAGCCAGAAATCTCTGCCTCTTGGCAACAAAATAGAGGCACATTGGATGCATATCCAGCCTTTCTGCATGCAGCCGCAGCATTTCTTGTTTTCAAATCAGAAGTCTGTGAGAAAACAATCGAAGCCAGATCCTCGTCCTTCAATTCGTTTTCGCTCATGATAGCATCCATGAGCTCTTTTACAGCTTCATCAATATCCTTTGGAAAATCCTTTTCAACTGTAATCGCACCTCTAAGTGCATAGATACATTCCATATCAACCCCCATAGCTAAAACCACTTGTAATCAATGTATTAAGAAAATCCAGCAAGACTGAAACCAAAAAATAAGCAGCAAGCCTTAAAAAAGTGAGAAAAACAGGTTTTATAACAAGAACCCTTGACGCAATTGAAGATACAACAGATGCAAACAAGATCCAGATACCTTCCAAAAAGAGCGTCCAGCCGAGGATCATCTGTATAATAGTCACATAATAAACCAATTCCTCTTTTATCGGAAAATAAAGAAAAAGGATAAAGAGGAGTGCAAAAAAGAAATACACAGCTAGCAGATATGTGTGTATCCTAGATGAAAACTCCAGTATTCTCCTGAACTCCAACATAATCCCATGGTAGCACAAATATCATTGATTGGCACAGAGGAAACAAAGAAGCTCTTAATCGGAGAAAAATCGAAAATCCTTTGGGTCTATGCGCAAAAAAAGCATTCCATCGCCTTTGATTGAGATTGTTTTGTCTTTTGTCCTGTTTGATAGCGACAAGAAAGATCGATCAAGTCTTTTGTTATCAATATCCCAGAAAAGCCCCTGTGTCGTCACAGTCGAACCAGATATGGAAAACAAGGAAAGCTCTGTTGAGACTTGAGGCGAGAAAACCCTTGTTCCTTCTATGCTTATCATAGTATCGGCACGAGTAAACCAATATCGAGGATAAGAGTATTTATCAAAAAGCGATAGTATCGAAAGAGTATGGTCGAGGCGTCCCTCACCTCCTCCCAACAGATCATAGCCTCCATCCACAAGCCTAAGAGCAAGCTCTGTATCGCTTTCATCTTTATCACGTGGGGATCTTTCAAAACCCATACCAACAAGCCTATCGGGATATAAGGTAGAGTCAAAGTCACCTACAACAATATCAGGGACGAGAGAAAGCCCAATTGCATTATCATATCCACTGTCTGCAGCGATTATAGTATCATAATAGCTTCTGTCAATCGGAAATGAGCTTGGACAAAATCCACCAATTACGACCAAAGTATGCATTATTTTATCTTTCTTCCTTATTGACACAATGTTACAATAGCTTTCGTATTTCAAAAAGGAGATAGACATGGATATAGAAAAAAGAATGGAGAAATTCGGGATAAGAAGTGCCGACATACTTGTTCCAAACAAAGAAGTAGATCTTGAGAAGTGGGCTGTTGTTGCATGCGACCAATACACATCCCAACCGGAGTACTGGCAAGAGCTTGACCTAGAGATAAAAGACAGCCCCTCAACTTTGAGAATCATCTACCCAGAGGTCTACCTCGAGAGAGATGACAAGGATAAGATAATCGAAGAAATAAACAATACAATGGTTAAATACCTAAAGGAAAATATCTTCACAGAGTACAAAGACAGCTTCATTCTGGTAAAGCGTGACACACAAACATCTACCCGCTACGGCCTAATGGCAGCATTGGATTTGGAAATGTATGACTACTCGAAGGACTCAAGATCCTTGATCAGAGCAACAGAAGGCACAATTCTTTCAAGAATCCCGCCAAGAAAGATGATAAGGAAACATGCAAATCTCGAATTGCCACATATCATGGTGCTCATTTCAGACAAATACAGAGCAATAATCGAGCCGCTTAGAGATAAAAAAGAGAAACTTGAAAAGATATACGAGACAGACTTAAACAAGAACGGCGGGCACTTAACAGGATATTTGGTAAATAGCAAGAATGACAAAGAGTCTATTCTTGACGGATTTGAGAGAATTTACTCAGAGCTTGACAAGAAAAATCCTCTTTTGTTTGCAATGGGCGATGGAAACCACTCACTTGCAACAGCAAAAAGCTGCTGGGAAGACATAAAGAAAGATCTTAGCGAAGAAGAGAGAGAAAACCATCCCGCTAGATTCGCTCTTGTGGAGATTGAGAACATCTTTGATCCAGGATTGCAATTCGAGCCGATACACAGAGTCTTGTTCAACATAAGCAAAGATTCTTTCGATTCCCTTTTGAAAAACACATGCAAGAGCTTCGAATGCGAGAAAATAAGCAATCCAAACAATCTTAGCAAGATGATAAATAGCCCAGGACAGCATTTTGCTTTAGTAAACAAGGATGGCTTCTTCATCTATACTATAAATGATGGAGTAAAGAGCATCGCGGCCGGAACACTACAGCTTGTAATAGACGAGATGCTTTTGAAGAAACTTGGAGAAGTAGACTATATCCATGGAGAGGATGTAACTATTAAGCTTGGATCCAAGGATGGCAATATAGGGCTGATTCTCCCCGACATTTCGAAAGAGACATTCTTCTCTGACATGTTAAAGGATGGCGCTTATCCAAGAAAGACATTCTCAATTGGGCATGCTAATGAGAAGCGCTACTACATGGAAGCAAGAAAGATAACAAAATAGGTTTAGAACCTATATGCACCCTGCCGGATTATTCGGTAGGGTTTTTTTGTTACATCTATAAGTGTCGAGCTTAAGCCCTTTTCAAGGTCTTTCTTCACAACAATAAAATCAACAAGAGAAGAAAAAGAGTTTATTATATCTTCTGGATCTTGCAAGCTTGGCGAGCCCGAAAAATTTACGCTTGTCGAATAAATTGGCCCCGATATAGGCAAAATCGATAGAATAAAGCTATCATTTGGGACCCTGAGAGCAACCGTCGATCCCGATTTATCATATACGATTGCTGTAAATGGAGCAGGCCAAAGAGATATGATGTCCTCAGGGACAACAAGTCCTTGCTGCTCGATTTGTCTTTTGTCCATAAGCTGTATAAAGCTCTTGTTTTCCGGCCTCTTCTTTATTTGATAGATCCTGCTAGCATTCTCTTCAGAGACTTTTGCACAAAGTCCATATATAGTATCACACGGGAAAATACCAACCTCGCCTTTTAAAAGTCGCTGTCCAATGTTATTTGAAATAGACTCTGCATACTCTATGATCTCAGCCATTATGATCTCCTTGATTTCATTACAAAAAAACAAATCACGAGGTAGATTATACTAACAGATGATGAAATAAGAAATATGGCTAAAACAGAGAGACCTTTGAAAGATGGTTGCACATACACATCCGTATAGGTATGGCGTGGAGTATATGTCGAATTCGGGAAAACCATCAACAGCTCTTCATTCTCGCTACATTGCCCTTTATCTTGCTCTTTTCTTTTTAAGAGATTGACTTCTGCCCTCTTTTTTTCAAGAGTATAGTTCAATTCGTCTTTCAAATTCTTGCTTCCACGGCTCACAAAATACCCTCTTTCGCCAAAAAAAGAACAAAGAACAGTGAAAAAAACAATAAATAGTATCAATGCAACAGAAATATTCGTTCTTGTAAACATATTTATGCCTTGTTATAATACAACTATTAGCGGTCAAGAACTACTACGGAGGAAAGAATGGCAAAAGCCTCGAATGTTTGGAAGCTCATAGTATTGAGCGTAGTTATCTCCCTTGTTGTATTGGCAGTATTCACTGCTGTTTTCATTACTATGATTGTTCCTGCTTATAACATAACACGAGATCAAGTCTATGCAGTACTATCTAGAGCATTGCCTATTTTGATTGGCCTTATTCTACTTGAAATGGGATTGCTGATTGGAAAGAAAAGCGATGCAGAGACAAAAGATACAATCGACAAACTCACTCCAAACTCTTATGACTCTTGGCTATATTCAAAGCCTGCGGACGATCCTCTTTCAAGAGGAGAGATCAATAGCGATGCATCTTTCGGAATGAAGAATAACCAAACAGAAGTAAAAGAAGTTATCAAGGAAGTTCCTGTCGAGGTCGTCAAAGAGGTTCCTGTTGAAATAATCAAGGAAGTCGAGAAGCCAATCGAGATAAAGGTTCCTGTTGAAGTAATAAAGGAAGTACAAGTACCAGTTGAGGTTATCAAAGAGGTTCCTGTCGAGGTTGTCAGGGAAGTTGTAAAGGAAGTTCCTGTCGAGGTTGTAAAAGAAGTTATCAAGGAAGTTCCTGTTGAAGTCGTAAAAGAAGTTCCTGTCGAGGTTGAGAAGCCTGTCTATACTCCAGAGGAGAAAGTATACAATTTCAGGGAAGCTCTCGATGAAGAGTTGTCAGAAGGTGCAAAAGAAAACTATCCTGTCACTCTTGTTGGTTTTGGAAACATCGATCAGCTTAATGCTAAGATTGAAAGAGCTCTTGGCTCGAATACTCTTTACTTTACGGAAGATGGTATTACATATGCAATCCTTCCTTTCTATGAAACAGAGGATGCAGAACGTGCAACAAGACTATTTATGAACAAACGAATCGTTACACAGAAAGGAAAAAAAGTATCTGTTAGCTCTATGATAAGCCAAGCATCAAAGGGTTTGGCATAAAAACAAAACTTATTCAATGGATCTTCATATTCAACCGAAGGTCCATTTTTATTGAGGATTTATTATTCAAAATCAATATTTTCTGTTTTGTTAGTATCTAAACAGGAAAACTTAAGGATTTTTTAGTGGACATATCTTTTTCTTATTTTATTCAGCAAATGCTATCCTCCCCTGTCCTTTTCATTACTGTCATTTTGACTTTGGGAGTGATTTTCGTTAACGGTTGGACAGATGCTCCAAATGCTATTGCAACATGCATCACAACTCGTTGTCTCTCAGCCCGTGTCGCAATAATAATGAGCGCTATTTTCAATTTTGCCGGTGTCTTGATAATGACAAAGATAAATGCATCTGTTGCATCAACAATAAGCAACATGGTTGACTTTGGCTCAGATACGAAAACAGCTTTGATAGCTCTTTGCGCAGCGCTTTTTTCAATTGTTGTGTATAGTGTAGCGGCATCATACTTTGGAATTCCGACTAGCGAAAGCCATAGCTTGATCGCAGGCCTTACCGGAGCTGCGATAGCAACGCCTGGAGGAATATCGAGCGTAAATGGCGCAGAATGGATAAAAGTAATATATGGTCTTGGACTATCTTTGCTCCTAGGTTTTTCAATGGGATGGATTGTTTGCAAGATTGTTACATTTATCTGTGCAAGGATGGATAGAAGAAAAACAAACAAAGCATTTACTTACGCGCAGATTGCGGGAGCCGCATCAATGAGTTTCATGCATGGAGCCCAAGACGGACAAAAGTTCATTGGTGTGCTATTTCTTGGAATCGCATTCTCAAATGGGCACACTAGTGTTTCTGGTGTAATTATACCAGTGTGGCTTATGATCCTATGCTCTACAGTAATGGGGATCGGGACCAGCATTGGTGGAGAGAAGATAATCAAATCTGTTGGAATGGATATGGTGAAACTTGAGAAATTCCAAGGCTTCAGTGCCGACGTTGCCGCATCTCTTTGCCTTCTTGTCTCATCTATATTCGGAATTCCTGTATCAACAACACATACAAAAACTACAGCAATAATGGGAGTTGGTGCGGTAAGACGACTGAGTGCAATCAATTTCTCTGTAGTTAAGGAAATGATGTTTACTTGGATTTTTACATTCCCAGTTTGTGGATTAATAAGTTATTTGATGGCGAGCATATTCTTGGCCATCTTCTAGGAGATTTAACATGTCTAAAAAGCAAGACCAATTCTATTTCGACAACTTCGTATCATGTGCCGACTATGCATCCCAGGCAGCTCATATCCTTCATGACGCAATAAAGAATTTCGACCAAAGCAAAATGGAGGATATGCTAGATAGAATGCATAAAGTCGAACATGCTGGCGATACAAAAAAACATGAGCTTCAAGATGTACTTGCGAAGGCATTCATTACCCCAATCGAAAGAGATGACATAATGCTTCTTAGCTCATGCTTGGACAATGTAACAGACAAAATCGAGGATGTCCTTTTGAGAATGCATTGCAATAATATCAACAATATTTATCCAGAGGCCATAGAGATTGCTGATGTAGTGATAGAATGTTGCGATGAAATGAAAAGACTTCTGGAAGAGTTTAAAGATTTCAAGCATTCGAAAACAATGAAAGATATGATAATCAATATCAATACACTTGAGGAGAAAGCTGACAGACTGTTTATAGAGAATATGAGAAAACTCCATACAACAGAAACAGATCCAATAAGGATTATAAGCTGGAGAGAGATATATATCTATCTAGAAAAATGCGCAGATGCATGCGAGCACGTTGCTGATATCGTAGAAAGAGTGAAGATGAGTAACACATAACAGATGCATAAAGCCCGCCTTTGATTGGCGGGTTTATCATTCCCAATAGACCTCTTGTCACATTTCAAGAAATGAAAAAAGAATATAATCCTTAACGGATTTTTCATTTGAAAGCAATTGCAATCAAACTAGAATTATAAATAGGAAGAAGAAAATACTATGATTTCGAAGTTTTTTGAAAATGCAAATCCAACATCAAAAATAATAAAGATAAAAGCAAAAGACAGAAGCGTTTGGGAAAATGTTCCAGAAGCAATGAGGAAAGAGATAATTGCAAAATCCGATGCAATATGCAAGGAGACGTGGGAGGATTTGCCGCTATCTCTTTATCAAGAATTCTCAAAAAACGGCAATAGATCGAATTTTCAAGCAAAATACTTCAAGAAGAGAAAAAACCTAACAACGTTAGTGACAGCAGAGTGCATTGAATACAAAGGGAGATTCATAAGGCAGATTGCAAATGGAATGTGGTCTTTGATCTCAGAGCCAGCTTGGGTAATACCAGCTCACAACTCTTATATTAGAGACACAAAACAACTTGAATCGCCTCTTATAGAAAGACCAATTCTGGATCTATTTGCATGCGAAACTGGTGAGATACTATCGCTTTCACTATCTCTTTTGGAAGATGAGCTGAGAAGAACTGTCGGCGATATTTTCATACAAGATGTAAAGTACGAAATTCGAAGAAGAATCCTAAAGCCATATCTTACAGAACATTTCTGGTGGATGGGTGACAACAATTTGAACAATTGGAGCGTATGGTGTACACAAAATGTTCTTCTATCACTATCAGGCCTTGACCTGTCTGAAGATGAAAGCAAGAAAGTCGTTAAAACCGCAACAGAAACTATAGACCAATGGCTTGAGCAATATGGAGATGATGGATGTTGCGATGAAGGCGCACTCTATTGGCATGCTGCAGGTCTATGTCTTTGGGGATCGATTGAGCTCCTGGATCGAATGTGCAATGAAAAAGCATCTGAAATCTTCAACGAAGAGAAGATCAAAAATATAGGACATTACATCATAAACGTGCTTGTTGATGATGACATATACTTGAATTTTGCCGATTGTTCTCCAAAAGCTGGACGCCTTGGAGCAAGAGAATATCTCTTTGGAAAAGCAATCAATGATCAAGATTTGATTGATAAGGCTGTTTCGGACTACAAAAAAAACTATGATGAGAAATATATAAAGAAAACAGCAACTCCAGAACCAGAGGATGAGAATTACAACCTATGGTACAGAGTGCTCGAGATTATCTATGCAAATGAAATACTTGGCTTAAAAACCAAAGCTCTTGCAAACAAAAATAGCTTTACAGCTTTTCCTAGCGTGGGACTTTATATATACAGACGAAAAGATATCACATTTGCAATTAAGGCTGGAAACAACGATGACAGCCATAATCACAATGATGTAGGTTCTGTAATCTTGTACAAGAAGACACATCCCCTTTTGATTGATGTAGGCGTGGAAACATACTCAAAAACAACCTTCAGCCCAGAGCGCTACACACTTTGGCCAATGCAAAGCTTCTACCATAACATCTCTAATTTTGGTCCTTTCATGCAAGAAGCAGGAGAGAAGTACAAAGCAACAGATGTAGAGGTAGCAGAAAATAGCATATCTATGGAGTTGAAGGATGCTTATAACAAAGAAGCTAATGTTGAAAGCTACAAACGTACAGCTAAGATTTTCGATGACAAAATAGAGATAATAGACTCGGTAAAATGCGCAATAAAGCCTACTCTTTCAATAATGACGATGAATAGGCCCCAAAAGAGCGACAAAGGTCTTTCTTTCGGCTCATGGCGCATAGACTTGATCTCAGAAGATGCAATATCGAGAGATGCTATCGATATAGAAGAGATCTCTATTTCTGATGAACGCTTAAGACGCGCTTGGCCAGATAAGCTCTATCGTACAAGAGTGAGATACAGCAATAAGCTTATATGGGATATAATTGCATAGAACTAAAAATTACAAAACCACGCTGTCATCGATACGCAACGGCAAGCGCCAATCAATCGGCTCCTTGCCATGTGCAATAAGATATTCATTCGCTTTGGAAAAGTGGTGGCAGCCAAAAAATCCACGATATGCAGAAAGTGGACTTGGATGTACTGTCTCAAGGACAAGATGCTTTGATCTGTCTATTCTCTCGCCCTTTTTCCTTGCTGGAGAGCCCCAAAGAAGAAACACAATATTCTCACATGATTCGTCTATTGTCTTTATGACATCATCTGTAAACTCTTCCCATCCCTGCCCTTTATGGGAAAACGCTTGATGCGCTTTTACTGTAAGCACTGAGTTGAGAAGTAGAACTCCTTGCCGTGCCCATGGAATTAAGTTGCCATGCTCTGGTGCATTGAATCCTTCTATATCGCTTTCAAGTTCCTTGTATATATTTTGCAACGAAGGAGGGATTGGAATTCCAGCTGGCACAGAAAACGAAAGCCCCATTGCCTGTCCTGGCTCATGGTATGGATCTTGGCCGAGAATCACAACCTTAAGAGAAGAAAACGGCGTATACTTGAATGCATTGAAAATATCTTCCTTCTTTGGATAGATTATGTCTCCAGCTTTTCTTCTCTCCTCTTGGTAGCCATAAGCATGCTTAAAACACTCTTCGCTCTTCAAAGGACCAATCACATCATGCCAAGTTCTATTTTCCATAATGCTTATGATACATGAAAAAAAAGGATGTAACCATCTATTGAAAAAGACAGTCGATGAAACAATTTCAAAAACACGCTTTATTGATATAAAAGCAATCGAAGTTGTATACTTACAGGCATGAATGTTGTGATACTTGGTGCTGGAAGAAGAGGCTTGAGGCTAGCTCAGCATCTAACGCAAGAAAACAAAGTTGTTGTTTTTCTTGATTCAAACCAGGAACGATGTGCTGCGGCTGTCGCAAAGCTTGATTGCCTTGCCATATGTGGATCAGCGACCGATATAGAGAAGTTGAAGGAAGCAGGATGCGATAAAGCTGATGCCGTAATTGCAGTAACAGATAGCGATGAAGTAAATCTTGTTTCTTGCGGAATAGTAAGCTCTGAGTGGCCAAATGTAGACACGATTGCGGCAATTAGAGCTTTAAGTTATCTAGGCAAATCTGGATACAACAAGAAAATACTTGGGATATCGCATATAGTAAACCCAGAACAAGAAGCCGCAAGCAGGATAAGCGGAATAATCCAATCTGGGCTTTATTCTGATACAATATACTTCAAAGATGCAGAGTTTATCCTATTCAAGAGCACAATTGAAAGCGATTCACAGTTGATAGCAAAATCGCTTATGGAAATAAAGAAGGACTTTGCTGGGCAATATGTCATCGCTGGCATAAAGAGAAAAGGGAAGACATTCACTCCATCAGGAACTACTGTATTGGAACCAAACGATGAAGTTGCAATTGTCTCAGATGATGCGCTTTCTGCTGAAATCTTCAATATATTTGGAGGAAAAGCAACAAGAAGACTCAAGAAGATTGTGATAATCGGTGGCACTAGAATAGCCGCATATTTGCTTGAGCTTCTTCCAAAAAGACTATTGAAGAACATTACACTCATAGAGAAGGATCCTGATATTTGCAAAAACTTTACCGAGGAATTCTCTCAAATACTGATAATCAATGGATCAATCACAGATGAACAGCTTTGGGATGAGGAGTCGATTCAAAAATCAGACCTCTTGATATCTGTGACCGAGAATGACGAATTGAACATAATAACAGCGTCTTATGCAAAAAAAGCTGGAGTTAGAAAAGCTATTGCGCTATTGAAATCAAATACAAACTACCTTGGATTTGCCCGTAGCCTCGATATCGATGCGCCTATATCGACAACAGAAGCGACTGTAGATACCCTTTTGAAGTTCCTAAGAGGAAATGACATAAGCACACTTCATACACTCTTTGAAGGAGAGCTTGAGGTCTATGAATACGTTTTGAAGCCAACATTCAAGGAGCTTGGAAAGCAATTGAAGGATGTTCAGCTACTAGGCAAGTGCATAATAGCTGGCGTAAAGAGTGCAAATGGAACCAACTTTGTACCAGATGGAAGTTATACATTCAGAGAAGGCGACACATTGCTTGTTGCAGCAACGCACGCTTGCTACGATTTTGTGACGGAGTTCTTTTCATAATGAATATTATCTCAATTGGAAGATTGCTTGCTTTTATAATGCTATTTGTTGCTTGCTTGATGTGCATTCCTTTGTTCATGTCATTGCACTATAAAGAATTCGAATCAAGCATAGCCTTTCTTTCAACAATAGCGATAATGGTTATTGCAAGCGTTTGCATAGTATTGGCAACGCGAAAATACAAGAAAATAAAAATATCATCCAAATCCAGCTACCTTTTTGTCACAGCAACATGGGTATTGATCTCATTTTTTGGAGCATTGCCTCTTTGGCTGACAAAGACAATGCCAACATTTGCGCTTTGCTACTTTGAGATAATGTCAGGATTTACGACAACAGGTGCAACAGCAATGGTTGATATAGAGGCCGCTGACATGTCGATTCTTTTCTGGAGAAATATGACAAACTGGCTTGGCGGGATGGGAATTGTTGTCCTTTTTATAGCTGTTTTGCCAGCATTAGGCGTACAAGGCGCAGCTCTTGTCGGAGCTGAGTCAGTGGGCCCTACAAAAGAAAAGCTTACACCGCAAATACAGAATACAGCAATTGCACTTTGGTCAATCTATATTGTGATATCAATTGTGCAAGTATTGCTTCTTTTGCTTGGAGGCCTTGATCCATTTGATGCTTTGACTGTGACATTTGGAACAATGGGAGCAGCTGGCTTTGCGCCTAAAAATGCTTCAATTGCTGCCTACAACTCCCCATATGTGGAATGGATATGTATAATATTCATGTTTTTGGCAGGCGCCAATTTTGCCCTTTACTTCAAAGTCTTGCAAGGTAAAACGAGAAGAGCTCTCAAGGATGGGGAATTGCGTGCCTATTTCTTGATTGTTATCTCTTCGATAGCATTGATCACTATCAATCTTTTAGCAAAAGGCATATCTTCATTTCCAGAGAGTCTAAGGAATGCATCGTTTCAAGTGATATCCTTTATTACAACGACTGGTTTTACTTCTACCAACTATACACATTGGCCAGTCTTCAGCCAATGCATACTCCTTGCTCTTTGCTTTGTTGGCGGATGTGCAGGATCTGCAGGAGGAGGAATAAAAGTCATAAGGGTTGTCGTAATGGCGAAACTTGGAAAGAATGCAATCACAAAGCGTATACACCCATCAGCTGTAACAAACATCAAGGTCGGGGAGGATACAATATCGCCTTCCACTGTTTTCTCGATAAGCGGATTCGTTGGGATGTATTTGATCACAGCTCTTTTGGGAACAATAATAGTATCATTGGCCGATTATGACATAATAACAAGCTTTACTTCGACTGTTCTGTGCCTTGGAAATATAGGCATAGGCTTTGGCGGAATCGGAACAGATATGACTTTTGCTATATATCCAGATTGGACTCTATGGGTATTCTCATTTTTGATGCTAGTTGGAAGACTTGAGCTATTTACTGTCTATTCTCTCTTCACAAGGGATTTTTGGAAGAAATAAAATCCTTCAAAAACCAAGAGCATTTGCCTTGAAAGCAAAAAGACTATAGCGAGAAACTATAGCCTTTTTCAAATTCCATTGGAATTAGCTCCTTAAAGAACTGCTATCACTTCAATCTCAACGCCAACATCCTTAGGAAGCTTTGCAACTTGTACAGCTGAACGCGCAGGAAGAATATCAGAGGAAGAGAAAGCCTCTTTGTATACTTCATTTACTGGTACGAAATCATTCATATCCTTTAGAAATACTGTTGTCTTGACTACATTAGACATCACAGCACCAGCCTCTTTCAAAACAGCTTCTATATTCTTCAAGCATTGTCGTGCTTGATCTGCTGTAGTTCCTTCAACGACGTTACCAGTAGATGGATCTACCGGAATTTGTCCGGAAAGAAATAGTAGATTCCCACTCTTGACAGCTTGGCTATAAGGACCTATTGCTGCGGGTGCATTCTTTGTCTCAATTTTCTCAATCATAGTATCATCTCCTTCGATTTTCTTTATTATATCCAAAAGCTCTGAGGCTTTGTTAATATGGTTCACTCCATCAAGAGTCCATGGCAAAGAGTATCCAAAACCCCAAGTTACACCAACAAACTCAACTCCAGCATCTTTTGCACCAACTCTATCATTCTCGGTATCTCCTACCATCATAACCTCTTTTGGCGATAGCGAGAAATCTTTGCAAGCGAGCTTAATCAAATCTGTTTTCTTTAGCTTACCCGCTAGATCTGTGCCATAGATAGAATCAAAAAGATATGTAATGCCTAATGCTTTTATACACTCTTCAACTGTTGATTGCTCTTTGTTTGTAGCAACAGCAATTTTGATTTTTAGTGCTCTCAGAGCAACAATAAGCCTTTTGATACCATCATATAGAGAGCACATTTTGTATCCAGTTTGCTTATAGATTGCTCTATATCTCTCAACAGCTTCGTCAAGCATTGAATCAGGTAGAGAGAAAGCTACTTTGAAGCATTCTCTCAAAGGAGGGCCGATGAATTTGCGCATCTCTCTATCGCTCCATTCATCGCTATAACCCATGTCATGCATCACTTTACGAGCTGTAGAGAAAATACCCTCTGAAGAATCGGCTAAAGTACCATCGAAATCAAACAAAACAGCTTTAATCATTTATTATTCCTATCATTCTTTCGTGAGACGAGCTTGTGCTTGATGCTATTTCTATCCACTCTTCATCATCAGACAAAAGAGTAACTTGCCCTCCAGCTTCTTTTACTATAACAATGCCTGCAGCGCAATCATATATCTTCAATCCAATTTCATAGTACATCGCGACTCTTCCACATGCGACGTAGCAAAGAGAACATGCGGCAGAACCAACTGACCTTACATCAGAGACCAAGTCGTAAAATCTACGCATCTTTGAAATATAACAATCCAAAAGCTCATGATGTCTATGTGGTGGCACAAGGATTGCAAGATGCTTCTTCAAAGGAGCCCCTTCATCTGTATGTATTGCTTTACCATTCAAAAAAGCACCCTCGGAGCGAAAGGCAGAAAACAGTTCATTCTGTCTTGGTATTGCAACAACGCCAAAAGCAAGTCCATCCTCATCCTCGAAAGCAATCGAAACTGTATAGTTCGGAAACCCTGTCATGAAATCCACAGTCCCATCAATAGGGTCTATAATCCAGCGCCTATTTTGATCAGAGCCAATCTTCCCGTTCTCTTCCCCATAAAAGGAATCATCAGGAAAAGAAGACCGAATCTCGTTCTCTATCAGATCTTCAGCCAACTTGTCAGCACTTGTGACATAATCATTGTCTGCCTTTGCGATGGCCTCAAATCGCATTTTCTCATTCGCAAGCAAGAAATCAGAAACCTTTTTTGCAATGCTTTTGGCTAGAAGGAACCTCTCCTTCAAAAGGCTTTCTTCCATCATTGCCCTCTGTTCAATAGTTGCTCACCAATGATCTGGACTCTCTTCCAATCATATGAAGAAAAAGAATCTTGTGTTATGAACTTCTCTTCAGCATCTACGACACTGTATGCCTCATCTATGTAAACAATAAGTGCATTCCACTCTTTTTTCTTCTTTGAGTACATCACAGCACCAGCATTATCCAATAGCTCGCTAAGTTTCAATTCATCTCTTACCAATGAGCCAGGAAGCAACACAGTCAATGAATAATCATAAATTGTGAAAACCTTATCTTTATGATCTTGTTGCTGTTTCTCCCAGCTCTTTTTTATCACACTGGAGAGGTAATCCCTCAAATCCGCATCAGCATTTTTTACAAATGAGACATAAACAGAATTATTGTCGGCAAGCACACGCTTTATATCTTTCAGTATGCCTTTCAATCCAAAGTCATCATCAATATGATCATTGGAGCCCCTCATGACAAAAACACCATCAGAATCTTGCACAATCTCTATTCCATTTGACTCTGACATTACTTTTGATTGTTTTGGACAATCTTCCAAACTCTCTTGCTTGATCTCATCGTCCGGATTATCATCAGACTCTTCATCCTCGGATGCTTCTGAAAGTTCTGGAAATCCTATGTCACTTTCCTTCTCGCTATCTTCTGTTTGATCTTGATCTGTACAAGGCTCAGGATTTACATTTTCTTGGGGTTCTTCTTTTTGTATATTATCAGGGAAAGACTCCTCCTCCCTCTCCTTCTCCAACTCATCGCGCTCATCGTTTTCAATAAGCTCATCGGTCAGCTCTTTCTCTTCTGGAGACTCGTCATCTAGAATCGACAAGAAATCAAGCTGATCTTGAGTCTCCTCGCTATCATCTCTGTCGCTGCTGTCAGCTGAATCTGAGGCATACTCATCTTCCTGTTCGGCCTCATCATATAAGGCCTCCTCTTCTTTGTCATCCTCATCGTCAAAATCATCGGCATCATCATCTTCATCATCGAAGTCATCATCGTCCAGATCTCGCTCAAAGGAACCAAAGTATTCACCATCCTCGTTTTCTTTTTGGATAATTGAATCTGTAAGCGCATATCTTTCTTTTAGCTTGCTTATATCAGTTTTGACTCCATTTTCAAAATCCAAAGGAGCATCTTCCAAAGCATTTTCGCGCTCAGATATCTTCTTCTCCTCCTCATCCTCTGAGTCAGAGTACTCGTATTCATCTGAAATATTATCGTCTGCAATATCATCATCGGCTTCTTCAGATGGTGACATAACCTCATCATCAAGACATGTATATATCTCGCCATCCGAATTGTCGATTATCTCAAGCTGTCCAAATAGTCTTCTCTTTATCTCAGAACTATATTCAGGCAATGTTGCACATTTGCAAATATAGCACCCAGAGATGATGAATCTATTGTCACCAAGACTCTTGAAATCTTCTTTTGAATCCGAATCAATGATAAGCTCAGAGTGACCATGATTCGATTTTTTTCTCATCTCCTCATCTCTAAGCTCAATTCTTGAAGAAAAGACATGTGCTTCCGAAATAGGATTGAGTTCATCAAGAGAAGGTGGAGCAATCAAATCGATCTTATGTCCATCAAACGAAAAGACATCAACAGCATCTGTTGGATTAAAAAGCTCCAAGCAAGATTTTTCAACAGCTTTTGAAATATATCCCGACAAATCAACTTTGTCGCCAATGATAGTGCTTGCAAATGACATCAAATGCTCAGAAACAAATGAGAAAGTAAAATCGCCAAAGCTTATAAAAGGTTTTACAGTTGCTGGCCAGACACCATTCTCAAGACACTTATAAAGATCCATCTTGCTAAGTTCAGATGACATCTCAACATAACTTTCACGAGAAAGAGAAGAATAGAAATCAGGGCGGAACAGATCAAAGTCATCTCTTCGGCCGATTATGTTCGCAAGCCTACCTTCCCACCCCTTTTCCTTGACAATAGCATTTCGCAAATCGTCATCTGACATCTCACGATATTTTTCGATTTCTCTCTTTTTAGCCATCTCTAGGCTCATCTCTGCTTTGTAGATCTGGCTATCAGCTGTGAGCATATCAATGCCATCAAGGGAGTTGAGAGCTATGTTCTTCATCTCAGATATCAGCTTATCGGCAGGCAAATGAAATGAATCCTCAATCTCATCCTTTTTGTCAGAAATGGAAGCAATGAGAAGATATGATAAATCATCTATAGTCTTGAATTCCTCTTCGCTTGGGAAAAAGAGTTTATAAAGTGCTATCCTGTACTTCTCTGCATCGCATTCTTTTATCTTTGACTCCCCTATCTGGTAGACTGTAAGGCAATCAATATATCTCAGGATCTTGCGAGCCACATCAAAAGAAAGCTCAACTACTCGCTTCCAATCCTTTTGCTTTATATCCCTGTTATGTGAAATTCCGTCAGTGGAGTCGAATATGCTGGATTGCACAATAGATTGCAACAATACTGGCAAAAGCTCCGCTTGGGACTTCGAAAGCATATCATTCTTGGTCTTCAATATCTTTCTCTTTTCCCAAACAGCAAGCTTCAAAGCTTCCAATGGATGGTAGAGTCTTAGAATCTTGCATATCCCATTGAAATCGTTTCTAAGATAAACAACACACTCTCTAAGGTTCTTCTCGGCCTTTTTTGAAGTCATTCTCGACAATTCATTGAGATCTGAAAACAGAGGATCCACGTAAAAACTCCTTACTCAAAAGAAATTATATTACCATTATTGTTTTTTACAAAGTGCTTGATGACAACTGGAGCAATCATTGTATATGCATTACATCTCTTCTATATGCTTTCAATCCTTCTCTCAGGCATTCAGATGCAAGCATCAACTCGCCCTCCTCAAGTACATAAGCAAAACGAGCCTCTGTCTTTCCAAGACCCTCTGTCCAATAAAAACCTTCAGCTGGCGCAAACATCACAGTCGCACCCTTGTAAGAAAAGTCCTTCAGCATATAAAGAGCAAACTTCTCAGCATCATCGACAGGGAGCGAGGCAACAAAGTAGAAAGCACCTTTTGGCATATTTACTTTCACTCCATCGATTGCTTGTAGCTGAGTAACAAGCAAATCTCTTCTTCTCTTATACTCCGATACAACATTATCGATATAGCTATCTGGAGCTGTAAGTGCGGCAGCTGCAGCAACTTGCTCGACATTTGGAGGACACAGACGTGCTTGAGCCATTTTCATGCAAGAGCCAAGAAACTCCTTGTTCTTTGTAACAATGGCACCTACACGAGCACCACACATCGAAAATCGCTTGGAAAACGAATCTATGCAGATTACTCTGTCACTGTATTCTGGGAAAGAAAGGACAGATGTGAATTTCTCGCCATCATAGCAAAATTCCCTATATACTTCATCAACAACGAGAAAGATATCATGCTTCTTGCAAAGCTTTAATAGCGCCTCTAGCTCAGAGCTGGAGTAAACATGTCCAGTAGGGTTGTTAGGAGAGCATAGAAGAATGCCCATTGTCTTCTTGTTTATCTTCTCTTCAAACGCATCAATTGATGGGAGCACAAAGCCATCTGCCAAAGACGATGTTACAGGTCTCAATTTAACCATAGCTACATTCGCAAATGTTGCGACATTTGTATAATAAGGCTCTGGTATTATGAACTCGTCATATGGATCGCAAAGCGTGATGAAAGCAAATTGCAAAGCCTCAGAGCCCCCTGTCGTGATCATTATGTCATCTTCAGTCAGGTCATTTATGCCATAGCGCTCATAGTATTTGAGCATTGCGCGCCTTAATTCGAAATCACCCTCAGAAACACCATATTCTATGATATCTTTATCATAATTGCGAATTGCATCCAAAGCCTCTTTCGGTGTTTTTATATCTGGTTGCCCGATATTCAAATGGATAACATGAATGCCCTTTTTCTCTGCCATTCGCGAATATGGAACAAGTCTTCTGATAGGCGATGTTTGAAAGCCCGATATTCTATTTGACATTTGCATATTGCTACTTCCTCAATCAGCTAGACTTGGATTGTCATCTGGCACAGGTCCCTTCGGATTTGCTTGTGACACATCAATTAGCTTCTGTATGAATTTTCTGTTATCGAGCAAAGGAGAGATAGATCTGCCATGATGAAGCCTGGAAATAACGCGTGCAAAAAGCTCAGTAACATCGGCTTGCACAAACCATTCCTTCTCCAATAATCCTTTACCTTGGTAAACAGCATTAGTACCGATAATCCTCCAGAAGACACCTTCCTTGTAAGCTTGATCGAAATTCTCGATAGCATTTCCATTGAAAAATGGAAGAGATACAATACATATTATCTTCTTGGCACCTCTATTCATAAGCTCTCTCATAGCTATAATCATAGTGCCACCTGTTGCAATCATATCATCAGCCATCAATACAGTCTTTCCCCTAACATCACCAAGAAGATTTATCGATTTGATATTAGAGTTCTTAGCATCTTTTGATACTACGGAATAATCTCTTTCCTTATAGAGAATTGCAAGAGGTCTATGAAGGCCCTGCGCATAGAATTTGTTTCTGGATACAGCTCCTGTATCAGGTGAAACGACAACTATATCAGGATCTGAGAAATCTATAAGTTTTCTCAAAGCAATCAATGTCTGGTATGAGCCATGCAAATTCTCGAGATGGCAAGTCGTGAAAGCATTCTCGATCTCTCTTGAATGGATATCTAAAGTTATTATCCTATTCACTCCCAGCCCTTCGCAAAAATGTGCAAACATCGCTGCAGTGAGCGCTTCTCTTCCAGCTTTCTTATGCTGTCTTGCATACGGATATGTCGGAAGAACAAGAGTAACAGACAAAGCTCCAGCAAGCTTGACAGCGTTTATAGTCGTGAACAAGAACATCAAATGATCATTGACAGATAAAGGCTGTCCATCCTCAGAGCCTGCCACTTTTATAGGAGCACAATTCGAAACATCATATATTATATAGATATTCAAACCTCGAACAGGATCTATTATTTCTGCTTTTTCCTCGCCGTTAGCAAACTTAGTGTACTTAACATTGATTGTCAAATCCGGACAATGGAAAGAAGTCGGAAGCTTTCCTGTAGGAATCTTCCTTGAATCCAAATCATCCATGAGAGTAACCTGCTCTAAAAGCTCTTCAGATGTGATATTATGCCTCTTTGTCAGGGCCTCCGAAAGCTTTTCGTAACGATCGATATAAAGTCTTCTAAGATGCTTTACTACTTTTCCTGTAAAATACTCGGAGCCTGGACCTGCAATAACACCAAGCTTATGCGGTTTGATTATACTCATAGCAATGAAAAGTCTATTCAAAAAACATAAACTCTTCAAGGTGGAAAAGGAACTAAAATATTAGGCAGTATGCACTAAATAATCACTTGATCTATAGAAGGAAGCAAACTTTTATACACTCGGGTTAAAAAAGCACACTTTTCCTCAACGCTTCTCTCCTCTTCTTGAAGCCACTTTCTTGCATATTCGATATTCAGGTTCCCTGCACTGCCCAAGACAGTTCTTTTCTTCAAGGAAGCAACTGGATCGGAATCAGCATCGACTTTATCGAGATTTAGGCCAACAGTCTTGTAGCTGTCTCGGAAATTTCCACCAGAGAGGACCTTCTCCATTACACGATCTGTTGCATATAGCTCAGAAGTACATGCCTTTATAAGCTTATCGGGATGAACATCGAGCTTCTTTACCATCAAAGACATTATATTCAAAAGAGCAACAGTAGAGTCATATCCCTCAATCAAAGGCTCTTTTGTATCCTGGAAATCCCTGTTATAGCCAGATGGCAATGCTTTTATTATGCCCTTTACCCTATCAGAGCAAGAGAGAATACACTCTGTTCGAGATCTTGCGAGCTCCAAGCCATCTGGGTTCTTCTTCTGTGGCATAATCGATGAACCAGTCGTAAGCTCCTTTGGAAGAGAAAAATAGCCAAACTCTGGAAGTGTAAAAAGCATCAAGTCCTGGGCAAGCTTAGAGATAGTAAGTGCAAGGTACCCCATGATATCCAAGAACATAGCCTCGAATTTTCCTCGTGAATTGTTCGCATAAATGACATTGTTTTGGACTCTTGAAAATCCCATCAAGTTCGCAAGATATTCCCTATCTGTATTCAATGTAGTGCCATAACTTGCAGCTGACCCAAGTGGTGACTGATCAAGCACAGAATAAAAGGACAATAGCATCGACGACTCTTCAAGAATCTCTTCTGAAAAAGACATTGCCCAGAGAGCAACAGATGATGGCATCGCAATTTGCATATGGGTCCGACCAGGCATAGGAACATCTGTATTTTTCTCAGCAAATGAAATCAATGATGATGCAAAAGACAAGGATGCATCTGAAAGTTTCAATGCACCTTCGCGCATAAATAACCTAAGCGCTGTCTGGACTTGGTCGTTTCTTGACCTTCCTGTATGTATCTTCTTTCCGATATCTCCAAGCTTATTGGTCAAGTATGACTCTATAGCCGTATGGCAATCTTCATCGCTTTGCAAGATTTCGAATGAGTTCTCCTTTCTGAGCATTGCAATCTCATCAAGAGTTGCGAGGATTTTCTCTGTCTCGTCTTCTTCCAATATTCCGATTTTCCTCAAGCCCTTTGCTTGTGCCGCAGATCCAATCAAATCAGAAAGAACCAAATTCTCATCCAAGACATAATCCTTACCAACTGTAAATCTCTCCATCATCGAATCGAGAGTGTAGTTTTTTTGCCAAAGTTTATCTCCCATAGCCATCCTCTATGCCATCGATTATACAAAATCATGCAAAAATTGAAAGCAAAGGCATATATAGAGTATGAAACAAAAGCTCTTTTTCCTATTCGTAATCGTTATATTGATTTCATGTGAAGACAAGACCATCATAGACAAATTGCTAGATTGCGACAAAACACTTGCAAAAGTAATAGACTACTCTTTCATCAACAATGATACGTTTACTGTAAAATACAGTGAGACTGTCGAGATTATCGATGCCGAGATTGATAAGAGGAAAATCAAGGACCTTGGGATTGGATCGCTTTTCTCCATAACACTAGATCAAAAGATAAAACGAGGAGAGAAAAAAACACTATCAATAACAGCGAAAAAACAAAATGGCAATACAACTCGATCATCTTTTCTTCTTATAGGACGAAACAATGAGATTCCAAAAGCCCTGATAAATGAAGTCTCGATAAAAGGAAACAACACAAATCCAGATCGCATAGAACTGTTGTTGCTTGATGATGGGAATACAGCATCAATGGTAGTCACAAACGGCTTTTCCTCTTTGAAGGGACATGATTATATTTTGCCGGATTTAGATGTGAAAAAAGGCGATATCATCGTCATATATTGGGATTCGATTGCAAAGCGGGAAGATGAAGAGCGCGATAATGGCAAGATAACATACTATTTGATGGCAAAAAGCCCCAAAACGCTTTTAAGCACTGACGGAATAGTAGTTTTGAAAAGCGAGGCAGATGGATATGTGATGGATGCTCTAGTCTACTCTGACAACAATCTAGACGAATACTCTGGATACGGTAGCGAAAACCTTGAGATTGCTGTGAAAAAGCTAATAGATGATCAAGCATGGGAGGGCTCTGCAGTTGATAGCTCTCTCGTAACATCATCAAGAGTCCTTGCAAGGCTCCCTGATGGCGTTGATACGAACTCCAAAGCAGATTGGTTCACAACAAAAGCAAGAATGTCCACATTTGGGTATGAAAACATCTATGAGCCATATGAAGGAGAGTGAAAAATCGAGCGCCCTGACAAAGAACGCTCGACATCTTCAAGTCCGATTAGATGACATAAAAGACTTCTGACTCTCCTACACTAGCATCTTCATCCTTCTCTGGCACTTCTAGCACCTCCAGACTTCCTCTACGAGGACTTCTGTACTCGATATGCTTTGCAACAAGTTCCACAACCGAATGCTTATCGCCAGCCTCTCCTTCCCAGCTGTTCATCTTCAGCTTGCCAACGCAACGTGTCGTCATGCCTTTTTTCATTTTATCAAGGCATTTATCAGCCAACGATCCCCACACTTGCACAGGAAGAAAAAGCGTATCCTTCTTTTTCTCTCCATCCGAGCCTACATAAAAGTAGTCATTAGCAATCGAAAACTTTACAAGCTTCACATCCGGCGTTGCTTTTACTCTTGCAACAATCTCTGGGTCATTAACCAAAACGCCCTCAATCAAAAGACTATTAAGGTGGTTCATTTTTCATTCCTCCTACTATATATATGTCCGCAGATCAAAAATTTGCCAAAAATTAAGGAAATCATTATTTTTATTTCAGGAGAAAAAATATGGCATACAGATTCATGCTCAATGAGACAAGTTATCATGGAAGTGGTGCTATTGCAGAAATAGCAACGGAAGCAAAAGCTCGTGGATTCAAAAAAGCTTTTGTTTGCTCAGATCCTGACTTGGTTAAGTTCGGAGTAACCAAGAAAGTAACAGACATACTCGACAAGAACAATCTTGCATATACTCTCTTTTCTGATATCAAGGCAAACCCGACAATACAGAATGTCCAAAATGGAGTTGATGCTTTCAAAAAGAGCAATTCCGACTACATTATTGCTATCGGCGGCGGCTCCTCGATGGATACAGCAAAGGCAATCGGAATCATAATTGCCAACCCAGAGTTCGAGGATGTAAGAAGCCTTGAAGGTGTTGCTCCAACAAAAAAGCCAGCAGTACCTATCTTTGCTGTCCCAACAACAGCAGGAACAGCTGCGGAAGTAACGATAAACTATGTAATCACAGATGTAGAGAGAAAGAGAAAGTTCGTCTGTGTCGATCCTCATGACATGCCAGTTGTAGCATTTGTAGATCCTGACATGATGAGCTCAATGCCAAAGGGCTTGACAGCAGCAACAGGAATGGATGCTCTTACACATGCAATCGAGGGCTATACAACAAAAGGCGCTTGGGAGATGTCCGATATGTTCCATCTTAAGGCAATAGAGATCATTTCAAAGTCCTTGAGAAGCGCTGTTAGAAACGAAAAAGAAGGAAGAACAGGAATGGCACTTGGACAATACATTGCGGGAATGGGATTTTCGAATGTAGGTCTTGGTATTGCTCACTCAATGGCTCACACTCTTGGTGCTGTCTATGACACTCCACATGGAGTTGCATGCGCTATGATGCTTCCTATCGTAATGGAATTCAACCAGGAAGCAACTGGTGACAAGTATAAGAACATTGCAAAGGCAATGGGTGTCGAGAATGTTGATAAAATGAGTCAAGACGAGTACAGGAAAGCTGCTATCGATGCTGTCAGAAAGCTCGGAGAAGACGTAGGCATTCCTGCAAAGCTTCCTGCCTTGAAGGAATCAGATCTTGATTTTTTAGCTCTCTCAGCATCAAAGGATGCATGTGCACCTGGAAACCCAAGAGAAGCTTCTATTGAGGATTTCAAGAATCTCTTTAGAAAGATCATGGCATAATAGAGAGAAAGGCGCTTGGCAAAACGAGCGCCTTTTTCAAAACTCAATATCTCTTGGATACGAAAACTCTTTCGAATGGAAAGCCACCAACTTCTTGAAACCATTTTTTTGAGAAAGAAGAGATAGTCCTCTGTAGTTTGTATGGACTGGGTATCTTAGATATTCCATCTTGCCTTCTTCAATCAAGTGCTGGCTATAGCTATTGTCATCTACAGTTCCTGTCATTATAGCTCTTGCTCCATTTACCAGTAGACTATCGATTGATTCTTGCGATTTAATATCTCGAAGCTGTGGATCTGAGATGAATATCAACTTTTTCTTGTTTTTTATTGATTTGTTGATATCCAGTGCAGTTCCTTTCTTATACCAAAATGAATCCATTGGGATTTTCATAATCTCATTTTCAAAGTGCTCATCGCCATTTATTGATACATCATCTATTTGATTTGAAAATAAAGCAGCAAGCTCTATGCTACGTCCGTATTTCGGGGTCGGAAAAACAATTGTATCGGTTTTTTCCAAGAGCTTGTTTACTCTTGCTACCAGCTTTGATGTATATTCGCAATATAAAGTCTCGTCTTTGCCATAAGCGCAATCGACAATTGCAATATCAGCTTCTCTGCCTCTTATCTTATCGCATATGTAAACTTGCGTATCTTCAATGTAATCGCCAGAGTAGAGGATCATCTTTGACTCAAAAGAAAAATAGTACCATATGCTACCAACAGCATGTCCGCTTCTTCCCCACTCAATCGATATGCCATCTAGCATGGCCTTTCGACTTGAAGAAATATCCTCAATATAAACTGGATCATCAACTCTGAATTTCAACTCATCAAATGTCTCTCTAGTTGCAACTGTTTTTCCAGTAAATCCATTTTCATAAAGCCATGGGATAGCGCCTGAATGATCTTGATGAGAGTGCGAAAGAAAAAGATATCCAGCTTTCTTTATTTGCTCTTGCGAAAGATGTGGATAGAGGTCATCTTTGTCAGCCATCAACCCGCAATCAAGAATCAATGATCTTTCTTTTCCTTCGATATAAAAACAGTTTCTGCCATGTTCATTGCAACCACCAGCAATGTAAAGCTTCATTTTATTGATCCTTTCCCTTGTCGATATAACGATTGAGAACAAGCAAAGATGTAGTTGTAAACAAAACACATATAACAGCCATTGCCATTCCGATAGAAACGCTGCCTTGCTCAAACTCTCTCACAATATATGTAGATACTACCAATGTATTTGGTGGCGCAATCAAGCTTGCTGTCACAAGTTCCCTAAAAGAAATAATAAATGTCATCATCCATCCTGTCGCAACACCCTTTAAAAGCAATGGAAGTGTTATTTTCCTGATTATATATGATTTATTTGCTCCAAACACCTCTCCTGCAAGAATCAGATTGTTGCTTATTTGCGTGAAAGAAGATGTGACATATTGAATCGTATAAGGAAGGAACAGGACAACATACGCAAGCACAAGGATTCCAAGCGTGTTGTAAAGAGGAATGATCTTGTATATTTGATTCCAGAAAAGCATTATGCCAATAACCATCACAATGCTTGGAAGCATCTCAGGAAGAAGACCTATTGCCTCAATCGGTTTTTTCAACTTGCTTTTCGAGCCATGGATCTCAATCACAATCAAAGTACCCAGGATAGCACATATAGTAGCTGCAGAAAATGCAAGAAAGAAGCTATTTGCCAATGCACTTAGCCCTTTTTCATTATCAGTAAAGAGCTCGATGTAGTGATCAAATGTGAAATTGCCTTTCTTCAAGCCATAGCCACGAAGTTTAATGAGCGAAGTTGAAATTACAGAAAAGTATGGAATTGCTATCGAGAACAAAAGCACTATTGAAATATAAATCCATGCAAAAAACTCCACAGCTTTTGGCATCTTGGAAAAAGATAAGCGCGATCCTTTGCCTCCAACAAGATTGTACGTTTTCCTGTTCGTTACATAGCTTTGAAGCATCCACATCAGAAAACATATCGCAACAAGAACCGATGCCAGCGATGAGGCCTTTCCAAAAGCAATAGGTGCAACTGTTGCGTATCTGTGTATCTCAGTTGTAAAAACATCAAAACCTATTCGCTTTCCTAGAGTTGCTGGTGTTCCATATTCAGAAATAGTCTTTACAAAAACAAGCAATGCACCAATTGCATAATTGCCAGAGATCAAAGGCAAGAAAATCTTCCTAACTCTTTGAAAGAAACCACATCCAAATACAGAGCCGGCTTCATCTAGGCTCGACGGAATGTTCAGCATTGCATTCTTTAGCATAGTCAGCATGAATGGAAAAACATGCAAACTCATCACAAGAACAAGTCCAAAAAGAGAGAAGAACCAATTCTCACATCCTTCCATAAATGGAAAAATCTGCTGCAATAGCCCTCTTTTCTGCATGAACAAAATCCATCCCATCGATGCGATAAATGGAGGTGTCATGAATGGGATCATGAATATTATGTCGAAAAAACGATAGCGTGCAAACTTTGTTCTTGAAAAAAGATATGCAAGAGGAGTTGCAATTATCGTAGTCGTTATCACTACTAAAAGCCCGAGCAAAAGAGATGATGCAATCATCTTTGCATTCTTGCTTTCAGAAATCGTTCTCCAAAGATAAAAGAAATCAAGGCGACCATCATGAACGACCGCCTTGGCAAATATCATAATCAAAGGACATACAATAAGGAATACAAGTATACATGCAATGAAAACAAGTGAAAGAGTATTCCCTCTAGTGTTTCTCTTTGACATTCTTAACTCCTATTTGCAAAGCTCATTGATCTTTGCAGCTGCAGAGTCAGAAATCTCCATCATTTTCTCCCAATCGCAAGGAATCTGAGGAATCTCTGAAAGAGTTGATCTGTTGCTGTATTCAATATCGACTCTACCTGGAAGGAGATATGCATCAGCTACCATTTTTTGTGCATCATCAGATAGTAGATAATCGACGAAAGCTTTTGCATTTTCCATATCTGGAGCTGTCTTCATTATCATTGCCGGACGAGGGTTGACTACTGTTCCACCTTCCGGATAGTAAATAGCGAGAGGCTCACCCTTTTTGATTGATGAATATGCATTGTAGTCCACTCCGGCAACAAGAATACCTACCTCGCCTGTAGTCACAGCCTCTAGCGCAGCTTTGTTTGCTCCTGGTACAATCATGCCATTTTCAGCCATGCCCTCGAAATCATCCCAACCGTAGTTTGTAACATATCCTGCAACAAAATCCTTGCAAGCACCTGACTTTTCTGGATCTGGAATTGCAAGAAGATCCTTGTACTGAGGGTCCTTCAACTCTGACCAGTCTGCATCCAAATCAGGGATAATCGTTGTATTGTAGATTACACCTACAGCAGATGCGCTATAGCCAAAAAGCGTTGAATCCTCGTCTATCCATCCTGAAACGACCTTGTCGGCATTCTCTGGCACATAGGACTCAAGCTTTCCATCCTTCTTCACAGAAAGACCATCAGACCATGATGCAAGGATCACAACATCAGCAACAGGATTCGCCTCTTCGGCTTCCAAACGTGCAAGAATCTCGCCTGTTGTCCCTTGGAAGACCTCAACTTTTACACCTGTTTTCTTTTCAAAGTCTGATGCAAGCTTGTCAGCAAGACCTGCTGGAGATGGCATATAAACAGTGACTTTTCCTTCTAGTCCACTCTCACTATCTTCACTGACTGAATTTTCATTGCTGCCACTAGCAAACAATGAAAAACACAACAATAAAACAAATAAAGACAAAAATAATCTTTTCATTTTTACCTCTCAATAGATATGATTTCTGATTTATTTACATAAATAGGGAGCACTCTTCCTATCTTCATGCTCTCAGGCAAATGAATTCTCCAACTCTTACCATTGTAATCAAGGTTCACAAGATAAGTCTCACCAAGAAATTGATTTGACAAGACTTTTGCTTCAAATAGCAAATCGCCATCAGCTTTCTCTAGATGAGCCATCTCTGGCCTAAACATATGACAATCATCAATCCAATTTGATGCTCCCACAAAGTGAGCTACAAATGATGATGCAGGGCTTTTGTATATTTGCTCAGGAGTGTCATACTGATCAACTTTCCCACCATTGATCACAGCAATCTTATTGCTCATGCTCATTGCTTCCATCTGATCATGAGTTACAAAAATAGAAGTGATTCCAAATCGGGAGACCAAATCCTTCAGCTCTTGGCGCATCTCTTCTCTTAAAAGAGCATCCAAAGCCGAAAGAGGCTCGTCGAAAAGAATGCAACTTGGCTCTATAACTATGGCCCTTGCAAAAGCGACCCTTTGCTGTTGCCCTCCTGATAGTTGATGAGGATACCTTTTGCATAATTCCTCAAGTTTTACAGCTTTTAAGGCATCCATGACATTCTTTTCAAGGTTCTCTGTATGCTTCATTGCTCGTAAACCAAAAGCAACATTTTCGAAGACATTCATATGAGGCCAAAGTGCGAAATCCTGGAAAACAAAGCCCAACCCTCTCTTGTTTGGTGGGATATTTATGTTCCTTTCTGATGAGAATACGCATCTATCATCAAAGTATATCTCTCCAGAATCCGGTGTCTCCAATCCCGATATCATACGCAAAAGTGTTGTCTTTCCACACCCTGAAGGACCTAATAGAGTTGTAAAACTACCACTATCAACACAAAGATCTGTTTTTTTGATTACTTGTTTTTTATCAAAACTCTTTGTAACACCACAAATACGAACTTCCATCGGAATTCACAACCTCAGTGTAAAAGCTAACTGGCGCATGTAAATTCCAATGTATAATTAGTGTTAATTCCTTGTTAATTAGTGACAGATGGCAAATTGAGCATCGTACAAAGCCTTGTACTCTCCACCTTTTTTGAGAAGTTCCGAGTGACTTCCCATCTCTTTTATTCCTTTATCCGATATTACGAATATACAATCTGAGTCGATTATCGTAGAAAGCCTGTGGGCAATTGTGAAAACAGTCCTTCCTTCCATAAGAATTTTCATTCCTCTTTGCACCATAATCTCTGTGTTGGTATCGATATTGCTCGTAGCCTCATCCAAAATAAGTATCTTTGGAGATGAAATCAGCGTTCTGGCAAGCGCCAACAACTGTTTTTGCCCTTGGGACAAGGATATTTCATCGATTCTTGTATCATATCCATTAGGCAAATTCTCTATCATTGAATCTATACCTATTCTCTTGCAAGAGATATACATCTTCTCTTCACTTGCATCATTTGAGTAAAGGAGATTCTCGCGCACCGTAGAGGAAAAAAGCATAGAATCTTGTGGCATTAACGCAATGTTCCTTCTTAATGATGATACTGTTACTTTCGAAATATCCTGGTCATCTATGAATATTTTGCCTTTTGTAGGATCATAAAATCGAGCAATAAGATTGATGATTGTTGTCTTTCCAGCTCCAGTTGGACCCACAAGCGCAATATGCTTGCCTCCTTTGACAAAGAATGAAACATCATCAAGCACAGGCTTATCCTTTTCATCCGGATAAGAGAAAGAAACAGAATCAAAACGAACAGAACCCTCTGAAATTTCAATATCATAGGAATTTGCATTTTTATTCAAACTTGGTCTTTCATTCATCAATTCAAACACTCTAGATGCAGATGAAAGGTTATTCACAAGCTGTGTATACATTGATGCAAGAGATCTGATTGGTTGCCAAAAAAGCCCCATATAACTTATGTAGGCAAGAACATCTCCTATCGACTCAGGACCCACTTTGAGAAATTTTACAGCAATTAGAAAGAGAATAAAGTAGCCAAGGCCTTGGCAAAAAAGCGTTATGATATTAAGACTGTCGCCGAATCGAACAGCTTTCTTCCATGCGCTGATTATATCAAACAAGAGTTTTTCCTCTTCCTTCTGTGCATCTTCCTCTGCTTTATATGACTGGATTGTCTTTATTCCAGAGTAGTCTTCATAGACAAATGATGTATGGTTCGACTCTTTCTTTCTGTAGTTCTCCCAATTGGAATATCCCTTGAATATGATCCAATATGAAGAAAATGAAAGAATAGGAATAGTTGCGATTGGTGCAATTGCTAGAGCCATATTGTTACACAAACTCCCGGTTTTTTACGCCAATAGGTTAACACCGAGACGATTAAATAGCTCAATATCATCCTTGGTTATCTCGGTGTAATTCTTCCAGCCTGTCCATTCGGAGATCTTGGTGATGTTCCTCCCATGCTTAATGATGTCGGCAGGAGTGTACCTATCTCTTAATCCCGCTGCATCCAAGGCTCTTATCAGCCTGTAAAAATAAAGGGTTGCAATATGATTTATGAAGCTGGTGCTTTCAAGCTGTTCATTCGTCCTCGTGTATCCGGCCCTGGTCGCAATATTGTTCTTCATGTAGTCGAAGCAGTTTTCTATGTCCCAGCGTTCCTTGTAATCCAAATAAACCTCCTTGGCGTCCAGGCCGGTATTGGAGATAAAGGAGAAGATGCCCCTCCTTTTGTCCTTGAAGAAGGCCCCGTTCCCCTTTTCGACATTCCCATAGCCCTTTTCCTGCCTCTCTGTGAATGCGGCACCCGCATCGGCCGCTCGCTTCTCGTCTTTGTATATGTAAAGCCTGTTGCTCCCCCTGCCAAGTCCCTCCACCTTGTACCATATCAGCCTTCCCTTGTATGTGAATCTGCCATCGAACCTCCTGTCGCTCTCTTCCTCGTCGAACGCCTTGGGTATGAGGCTGGTATTGTATTGGAGGGGGAGGATGTACGAAAGCCCTGCCTCCTCCAGGTAGGATGCATTCTGCTTTGAATAGAATC
>DKCO01000003.1 GCA_002452215.1 Spirochaetales bacterium UBA6872 | reverse complement strand
TAGTGCGACTGAATAGTTACTTCTCTATTTCAGTTTGCAAAAATAAAGGGGCCATCTTAAAAATCTAGACTTTTTTAACAGCCCCTTTTTCTCTCTTCGATACTTTAGCTGGCTTTCAAAAGCTTGCTGTCCTTGAAGTTCATTTTATAGAAGATAGACATCAAGAAAGAGCACAAAAGCCATCCCGCAGGATATCCAAGTGATATAGGGACTATCGTATTGCTTATATAGTTTGCTACTACAAAGAGATAAATCTGCCTGAAAAAAACAAAAGAGCTAAGCATAACTATCATAGAAACCTCAGCGTGCCCTGCCCCTCTTAATGCGCCACCATATATTTGATTTACACAGCACAATATATAGAATGGTGATATCATCGACAAAAACAGAGTTCCATACTCTATTACACCAAGCTCATTCGAATCGATAAAGAACGAAACCAAATCAGGTGCAAATACAACTACTGGAACAATGCATATAGCTGTAGATACAACTGACATGATAAGTGCCATCCTGACTCCTCGACGTGTTCTCTCTGTAAGACTCTTGCCTAGGTTCTGTGCAACAAATGTTTGCGTAGCCAATGCAAGCGATTGCATCGGTAAAAACAGTAGCTGATCGATTTTCGAGTACGCAGTCCATCCTCCCATACAATCTGCTCCAAAGTAGTTTATATAAGATTGGACAAAGATATTCGAAAAGGCTGTAATCGACATCTGTATTGCAGCAGGAAGTCCTATTCTGAAAATATCCTTCAATATCATCTTGTCTATAGCAAGCTTCGACAGTCTCACTTTTACGCTTGATTTTGTTGTCAGCAATATAAAAACAACAAGGATAGCTGAAATAAATTGCGAGATAATCGTTGCATAAGCAACTCCTGACGTACCAAGATGAAACACAATCACAAAAACAAGGTCCAAGACTATATTCATGATTGCCGAGACAACCAAGAATAAAAATGGGTAGAATGAGTTTCCGACAGCTCTCAAGATAGCGGATCCCATATTGTAAATGAGCATGCCTGTTACTCCAGCAAAGTAGATTGTGAGATATACTTCTTGCTCCAAGCGAACAGATTGAGGTGATTTTATCAAATCAAGCATGAAAGGCGTGAATAAAATGCCTAGCAAAGTAAAGACTATGCACATAATCAGAGTGACTGTTACAAATGTATGCACAGTCCTTTCTACTTTATCTTTATTATCAGCTCCGAAATATCTCGATATGACAACAGCGGCTCCATTTGAAAACCCTATAAAGAAGCCAAGCAATGTATTTATTATAGGGTTAAGAGTTCCTACAGCTGAAAAAGCATTTTTCCCTACATAGTTGCCAACTACCCAAGTATCGACAGTATTGTAAAGCTGTTGGAAGATATTGCCTAGAAGAAGAGGAAAAGCAAAATTGAAAAGAAGCTTCACAATCTTCCCTTGAGTCATATCGACTTCGTTTTTCCCTTTAAAAAGAGCAATATGTTTCAAGCTTAGACTATGCATAATAAGACCTCTATTAATTGATTTTTTGCAAAAAAATGCGCGTTCAAATGCTGTGATTATATCATAAATCGAACATTAAAATCGGTAATTTACATAAACTTCCGATTTTATATGGTGCAAAAATTGCATCTATGCAAAAATAAACGAAATTTGGAGAAATAATGTCAAACAATTTGGAAAGTAAAAAGAAGAGCTCGTTCTCTGGTACAATTGGTTTTGTCCTAGCATCAGCAGGAAGCGCAGTAGGTCTTGGCAACATATGGAGATTCCCGTATCTTGCAGCACAAGGAGGCGGAGGAGTTTTCCTTGTAACTTACATAGTCCTTGCGCTCACTTTCGGCTTTACACTTCTAACAACAGAAGTTGCAATCGGAAGAAAAACAAGAAGAAGCCCTATAGAGGCTTATGAAATGATTTCGAAGAAATGGAAATTCCTTGGATACCTTTCATTTATCATTCCAGCCTTGATCATAACCTACTACACGGTAATCGGCGGCTGGGTTGTAAAGTACCTTGTAACATACCTTTGCTTCAAAGGAAACGCGGCTGCAGATAGTTCATTCTTTACATCGTTCATATCGTCGCCAGTCTCTTCAATCATCTTCATGCTGATCTTTTTTGCACTGACAGCATTCATTGTTTACAACGGAGTTGAAGAGGGAATCGAAAAGTCATCGAAATGGATTATGCCAGGTCTTTTTATTCTCATTATGATTATTGCAATTTATTCATTGTTCCTAAAGTTTGATGACAATGGCACAGTGAGAACTGGATGGCAAGGCTTTTTGCATTACATCATTCCATCATTCAAAGGCATGACAGTCACTGGCTACTTGGAGATTCTTCTTTCAGCAATGGGCCAGCTTTTCTACTCTCTTTCTGTAGCAATGGGAATTATGATTACATATGGCTCTTATGTAAAGAAGGACGTGAATTTGCCAAAGTCCCTCGGACAGATTGAGTTCTTTGACACATTGATTGCTTTCTTGGCTGGAATGATGATAATACCGGCTGTTTATGTATTCTTTGGCATGGATGGAATGTCAGCAGGTCCAAGCTTGATCTTTGTGTCTTTGCCAAAAGTATTCCAATCAATGGGTTTTATGGGACAAATCGTAGGCATAATATTTTTTGTGATGGTGCTTTTTGCTGCATTGACAAGTTGCGTGTCGATTCTAGAGACACTGGTTGCAAATTGCATTGAAGTTGCTAAGATTTCCAGAAAGAAAGCATGCTTGACAGTAACATCAATTGCAATGGTTCTTGCAGCCATAATATGCTTAGGCTACAGCGTCTTCTATTTCGAAGTAAAGCTTCCAAACGGCTCTGTTGGACAATTGCTCGATATAGCTGACTACCTATCGAATAGTTTCTTGATGCCTATTGTAGCAATCTTGACTTGTATACTTATCGGATGGGTTGTCAAACCACAATGGATTATTGATGAAATTGAAGCTGATGGCGTGAAATTCAAGAGAAAGAAGCTTTACATCATTATGGTAAAATACATTGCTCCAATACTTCTCTTCATTCTTCTCTTGCAATCTGTTGGATTCTTCTCGTTGATTGAGAAGCTATTCTCATAAAGAAAGAATAAAGATACTTATAAAAAAGCGTAGGAGACGCAATATTTTCCTACGCTTTTCTCTTTAAAGCTACAATCAAGCCTCTTCATCAATATATGCTGATGGAGCTGGAGAGACACCCATCTTCCACTCAATTGCATTTACAACAAAGAATGTGACCATTCCGACAAAACATCCAAATACAACTGGTAGAATGCCAAGATAGAAATCACCACCAGAAAGAATTTGCCAGAAGATAACTCCAATTGTTCCTGTGATAATTGAAATCTGCCCAGAGTGCTTTGTAGCTTTCGGGATAACGAGCCCAAAACCATATGCTGCAAAAGGTCCTGCACATCTAATTGCAAAAGCAAATGTATTCATTGTCACAATGTTGACGCCAAAGAATGATATACACATTGCTACAAGGCAAAATACAACGTTGCAAATTCTTGTCCAAAGGATAGTTTCTCTATCGGAAAGCTCTCTCTTCGCAAAAGGCTTGTACAAGTCATTCATGACCATAGTAGACATACAAAGCAAGTTCGAATCAGATGATGACATAGTTGCCGATATAATAGCTGCAGATACAAGACCTGTTATGATCATCGGAGCATGTGTTGATGTAACAGCCATCATAGCCTGCCCCGATGGAACCTCTGGCATAACAGCAAGAGCCGCAAGCCCAAGAATTGTCGGGAATGCTGACATAGCTGCCATCAAAACACCAGAAAGCAGTGATGCACGGAAAGCTGTCTTTTCATCTTTAGCTGACTCGAATCGGCTAATCATCTCAGGTCCAGATAGGAATGTACAGAAATAGTTGAAGATATAACCGATAATTGGAACCCAACCGATTTTTACGATATTTAGCTGTCCTCCAGGAAGCTTTGATGCAATATTTGACCAGCCTCCGCATCCATGGACAACAAAAGGAGTTGCAATCGCAAGACCAATCAAGATAATCAAGAATTGAACAAAGTCTGAAATCTGGTCTGCAATCATTCCGCCCAATGTTGTATATAAGATGACAACCAAGCCAGCAATCAACAAGCATACATTCAATGGAATCCCTGTCAAAGTTGCAACAACAGCACCAGAGGCTGCAATTTGCGATGATGTAAGACAGAACAGAGCAATTATGTTCAATATAGCAGAGAATGTTGCTGATGATTTACCATATCGCCTTCCAACAACTTCTGGGATTGTAACAGCCATTGCCTTTCGGATCTTAGGAGCAAAGAATGCAAGAGGAATCATCGCAATCGATGCTGCCAACACATACCAGATTGCACTTAAGCCCCATGAGCCGAAAGCCTTTCCTGCCAATCCTGTTGTGGAGCCTCCTCCAATGTTATTTGCCGACAGAGAGAATGCAACCATGAAAAGTCCCATCCTTCTTCCGGCAAGCATGTAGTCTTCACTGCTCTTTATCTTGAGTTTTCCGACAATAGCTCCGATTATGAGCATGCCTACAAGATATGCACAAACAATAACCAATGCACCGATGTTCAAATCCATCTCTTCCTCCTAAATTATAAAAAAAAGGCGTCATAGCAATTAAGCTACAACACCTTTGTTATGAACATTGTTATATCCGAAAATACGAAACTGCGTCAATAAAGATTGCAAAATATTACAAATCAAACTCAATAACTCCTTTTTACAAGAGAAAATAGAGATTTGATATCATTTATCTAGCAATATCCCAAGACGAATTCTCTTGATACTCTATTATACATGAATATAGAAATTGTAAAGATTTTTTCTTACAGAACGCTTATTGACAATGATTATCAATAATATTATCTTGCAAATATCATAGGAGGAGTAAAAACATGAAATATGTATGTAATCTTTGTGGCTATGTTTATGATGAAGCTGTAGGTGACCCAGATTCAGGAATCGCTCCTGGAACAAAATGGGAAGATGTCCCAGATGATTGGACATGCCCTCTTTGTGGAGCACCTAAGGATGATTTCTCAAAAGAAGAATAATTGATTAAAGCTGTCTTTCTAGGAAGGCAGCTTTTTGATTAACAAGAATTATCTTGTTGTATTTATGTTTTCATAGGTAACTATTCAGTCGCACTA
>DKCO01000030.1 GCA_002452215.1 Spirochaetales bacterium UBA6872 | reverse complement strand
CATTCATAGTCACCCTAAAAACTGAAAGTTACAGATTAATATGCTGGTCCGATTCCCGTCATCCGCTTAGCTTATATGTCTTTTCAAACAAAATCAAAAATCGATGAATATGCTGAACAATAATGAAACGTTGATTTTTAATTAAGGCCTCGGAGGATAGTCATCCCTCTCACGCCTGTGGCTATATTCAGAGTCATCAATTCCACCACGAAGAAGATCATACCACTTGTCTTCTTCTCCGCGCCTATGATGGCTTCTGTATTCATCATTGAAAGAGGATCTTCTTTGCTCTCTATCGCTATTTAAGCGTTGTCTGCTTATGTCACGACTAGGCCCAGCATCATAGTAATCTCTGTATCCATCATCTTCTTGATAGTAGCGTCTATCATCATAGTAACTGTCGCGAGCATAATTCGGACGAGCATTTATATCCCTTGATGTCATAGAATCCATATCATAGCGCTCTTTGCGATAATGCGCCTCATAATCATCTCGTTGAGGATAGCCATTACGATTATAGAACCTATCATCATCACTATATTGGCGCTGTCTCACCGGCTCGTTGTATATCCTCTCTCTTGGGTATTTTCCATCTCTGTCTTTCGAGAATCTATTTTGATCCCACTGAGGATATGCATATCGCCCATCTGGGTAAACAGAGAAAGAATCATACTTCTCATCATCTTTTTCATTTGCTGCGTAATTTGATGATTTTTGATTTACATCATCAACTGTATTTCTTATGGGTTCTATTTTATTAAGTGTTTTAAAACAGGATTTCATAGCAAGTCCTGCATAGATAAAACACATCGAAATAAAAAACCAAAGCATATAGTTTGTCGCAACTGTCTTTAGAATGTAAATCGCTATCACACCAACGTTCAAATCCGATGATGAGAATGTGCCAAAATCAGGCGATGTAGATAGAGATGAGAACACAAACAGCACAAGAGGTATGTTTATATACCATGGTGTTACTTCAGAGCGCTTTGTCACAAAAAACGTTAGAAAAGAAAGCAAGACAAGCAACAGAGAGAGAATGAAATATGCTATTGAAACAACAGAATCCAATCCGTTTTCAAAGTAGAGATAAATTGAAGAAGCAAGCGAATAAACAAGAGACAAGCTTATGGATGTACCCCAAGCAGGAAGCCTTGATCGTTTTGCATAAAAAGCATATGCAAGAAGAAAAACAAAAGAAGGAATTATTGCTATGCAAAATGGAACTCCCAACGGATAAGTGCCAACTCCTTTAATCTTATAGTAGGTCCAGAAAGAAAGCTTGACCAAAAAAAACAAAGCGCCTTCCAAAACAAGAACCCAAGAGCCCTTTGAAGTTTTCAATGCATATGAGACGACAAAGAAAGAAACCATGATAAAAACATATTCAATTGCACCGTAAAGAAAGCCAAAACCTTCATTGATACCAGCTTTCGAGAAAAGGATATTGCAAACAAAAGGAACTGCTGGCACAAGAAAACCCAAGAGGATAAATGGCCAAACCCTCAACTCGGGTTCATATCTATCATATTCTTCGCTATATGCATCCATGGCGATATTTTACTCGATTTTCCTTTTTGATAGTAGTCTTTAGTGATGAAAGAGCCTCGAGTGCGTGAAGAACATAGTCATAGAGTACTCATCAGCGGCCTCTATCACCAAATCATCGCGCTTTGACCCGCCTGGCTGTGTAATATAACTTACACCAGATCGAGACGCTCTATCGATATTGTCCCTGAACGGGAAGAATGCATCGGATGAAAGAGAGACGCCTTTTATGGAATCAAGATAGGTTCTCTTCTCCTCCTTGGAAAAAGGCTCAACAGGAAACTTGAAATAATCTCTCCATTCAGCGCATACATCAATCTCTGGATCGGCTGAAAGATATTGCTCTATAACGTTATCCTTATCATTGCGAGTCAATTCTTTCTTGAAAGGAAGAGAAAGGACCTTATCAGAGTGCTTCAATTGCCACATGTCGGCCTTATTGCCAGCAAGTCGAGTACAATGGATTCGCGACTGTTGCCCCGCTCCAATGCCTATTGTCTGTCCATCATATGCATATATAACCGAGTTTGATTGTGTATATTTCAGCGCCACTAAAGCAATTGTCATATCAAGGCGAGCACATTCTGGAAAGAACTTGTTTTTTGTAACTATATTTGAAAAACAACTATCTGAAACTGTAAAATCATTGGCCATTTGTGTAAATGTTATGCCATAGACAGTCCTTTCTTCTCTACGACTTGGGACATAATACGGATCTATTTTTATTACAGTATATGCCCCACCCTTCTTTTTCTTGAGAATTTCCAATGCCTCTTTTGAATATGCTGGTGCAATTATTCCATCTGAGACTTCCCTAGAGATAAGAAGAGCTGTCTCTTCATCGCATTCATCTGAAAGAGAGATAAAGTCTCCAAATGATGACATCCTATCTGCTCCACGAGCTCTTGCATAAGCTGAAGCAAGAGGAGAAAGATTTGTCTTTTCTGGAATGAAAAGCATTTTCCTTTCAATGTCAGAGAGTTCTTTGCCAACAGCTACACCAGCAGGTGAAACATGCTTGAATGATGCAGCTGCAGGATAGCCAGTTGCTTCCTTCAATTGCTTAACAAGTTGGTATCCATTGAGAGCATCAAGGAGGTTAATATACCCAGCTCTTCCATTTACAACCTCTATAGGCAAATCGCCATCTATTGATATCGATGCAGGCTTTTGATTTGGATTGCATCCATATTTAAGCTCAAGCGTTGACATTGTCGCACTCCCTTTGGTTGATTATCGTCTCATTCTTGCCATCCGAGAAATAGATTGACACTCGATTCATGTTGTCAAGAGAGTCCCATAAAAGAGATGAAAACGAAGAGAGGTCGCTATCAACTTCAACCAAAACAGGATCGTTTGAAAAAGACAAGAGAGGAGTCGAATCATCCTCATATGTATGGATTATATGGGCATAGCCAGCAAAGAAAGGATATTTCCATACTATCTTTTCTTCTTTCCCGCCATTTCTCCTGACTATTGCCATCTCATAGTTTTTCTCTTCCAGATCATACGCTAAAGCAATTCTAGGAGTATAATTTGGCTTATCAGGCTCAACGTCGAGAGCATCCAAGGATTGAATCAAAGACTCTCCTCTTCTTAGAGCTGAAGCAATAGATGCAGAATGATCACCATTTGCCAATAGAATCTTATTTCCTATTTGCTCCTTTGCACTGTAAATAATAAGATCATCGCCACAATTGGAATTGTCATAGAGTTTTGTCTTAAGCTCCTCTCCGTCCAAGGACAACACTCTATTTCGACTTTTATCGCTTCGGCCCATAACGACATAAATCAAGATTGGCTTTAGATCTCTTGTAGCCCCTCCTACTATGATTCGTCCGGGATATCTCTTTCCTTTCAAGTATTCGTCTATCTTCATGTCTCTATTATTACTTAAAAAGATAATCTTCAAAAAGATGCATTACAACATAATTTCATTTTGTGAGTAAACTCAGAGAGATTACAATGTTTACAACAAAAAGGAAACATTGTATATTCAACTCATGTCCTACTTTAGAGTCGAAAATCTCTCTTTGATCATAGATAAAAAGAAGCTACTTGATAATATCTCATTCTCAATTGAAAAGGGATCAATTTGCTTGATTGCAGGGAAAAACGGCTCAGGGAAATCACTTCTTTTAAAATGTCTGAAGGGTCTTGAAAAACCAGAGAATGGTTCAAGAATCTTAATTAATGGCAAGGAAATGAAAAAAGCGAAAGAAAGGATGTTGAAGCTATCACTAGTTTTTCAAGACACATCTTTGGAGATTGTAGGATCAACTGTCGAGAAAGATATTGCATTTGGTCCAGAGAACCTTGGCTTGGAGAGAAAAGAAATAGACAAAAAAGTTGAACAGATGCTGAATCTCTTTGAAATGGAAAAGATTCGAAACTCCCAACCAGAGATTCTATCTGGTGGAGAAAGACGCAAGTTGTGCATTGCTGGTGTCATTGCAATGGACCCTGATGTACTGCTTTTGGACGAACCATTTGCAAATCTTGATTATCCATCAACATTGACTGTAATCAAAACACTCATAAAGCTTAAGGAAAAAGGAATCACAATCGTAATAGTATCGCACGAGGCTGAGAAATTTCTTTTCCATACAGATCACGTAATCATCTTGAAGGATGGAAAAATCGTATATGATGGCACATCCAGAGAATCGCTCAAAGACCTAAGAAAACACGATATCTACATTCCAAAAAATGCACGTTTTGAGGATCTCACATGGCTAGAATAGCATTCACTTATGAACCAAAGGATTCTTTTCTTTCACGTACTGTTCCTGCTTTCAAGCTTTTGTATTTGCTCCTTTTCTCTATTTTGATATCAAGCGCTGGAGTATATGAGATATACATATATGCTTTTTTTATTATCACAATTGGTGCATTTTCAAAAATCAATCTGATGAGATTGCTTCTATCCATGCATGCTATGATTGCAATATCGTTTTTCATCGCAATCACAGAGTGGTCAAACACAAAAAACATATCATCAACACTATCGGAAGCTGTCTCTTACTTGACTCTTTTGCTTCTCACACTCCTATTTATGGCAACAACCGATATAACGGATCTCTCAGCATCTCTTGGCCATTATCTCGAGCCTATAATAGGCAAATCATCATGGCGCCTTGCATCAAACATAATGGTAACTCTTGCAATGCTTCCGATGATCTTCTTTTGTGCAAACACAATGCTAATGGCAAGGAGATCGAGAGGAGGACGGTTTTTCTCTCATCCCTTCAAGAACATAACTTCATACACTATCTCGCTTTTTCTATTGCTATTTGAAAAAGCCCAAGTCTTTGAAGATGCACTCCTCTCCCGCTCTTTTTCCAATACAGCTCCAAGAAGAACAGATAAAGCAAGCTTTTGTGATATACTTGCATTGGTATGTGTTGTTTTGATTACGATAGCGATATTTATCATAAGAAGCGCATCATAAGACGAGAAGTGCTCGAAAAGCTAATGAGATTCGATGGAAAAGAGGAATCTCAATACATAGTAAACTCCTTAAGAAGGAGAGAAGACTACATGAAGGCTACCACAATTCTTTCATTCTATCCTATGAGAAGCGAACCCGATATAAAGGAGCTTTTTTTCGACAAAAGGATTGCTTTTCCATATATAGAGAACGATAAGATGCACTTCTCTACATCATTGCCACTAGAGAAGAATAAGCTAGGCTTCATGGAGCCCCGCCACATACCTTTGGATTTCGAATATGCAATAATGCTCGTTCCTCTAATTGCATTTGATGATGAAAATTTCAGGCTAGGTCGTGGAGGAGGATTTTATGACAGATTCATCAGAGAAAACAGAGAGAAAGTCCACTCAATTGGAATTGCATACTCGATATCTCATATAGAAAGAGTTCCAAGAGATAGCAATGATGAAAAACTTGATGAGATATTGTACTTAAAGCGATAATCATTCACTCTTTCATAGCATGGTAGTGGCATTTTTCGAGCATTTCGAGAAATGATGCAACATTATCTGTAAAATCGCCCTGTGCAAGCTCTCTTCTGAATTCCATGTCATGGACCCACGAAAGAAGGGCAGCAACGCTTTGAAGATAGTCTGAACCAGTCGACAATGGAGAAGCAATTACAAAAATCAAATGCACAGGTTCTCCACCGTCTTTGAAAACTATCCCCCTTTGTGAAAACCCAAGCCCAATGACTGTCTTTTTCAATCCTAAGACTTTGCCATGGGCAATTGCAACACCATGGCCAATGTCCGTTGTTTGTTTTCTTTCTCTTCTTATTACAGACGCTATGAACTTATCCAAACTCTCAGGAAGAGAAGAAAAAATAGCACATGATGATATTATCTGTTCAAAAGCTTCATACTTATCATCTTTCTCTACAATGCAAAAAACATCCGAGTACGGATTTTCAATCATATCAATCAAGATTCTCCAAATAGCGATTTATTGCCTTTGCAGCCTTTCTTCCTTGTCCCATTGCAAGAATAACAGTAGCCGAGCCAAGCACTATATCTCCACCAGCAAACACTCCCTTCATGCTTGTTTCGTTTGTCTCTCCATCTACAATGAAGTTCCCTCTCTTGTTAGTCTCTATCTCTGGCGTTGTCTTCTTGATTAAAGGATTCGAAGCATTTCCAATCGACACTATTACAGCATCATAGTCTTTCTCGAAATCAGAGCCATCTATCTCTACAGGGCTTCTCCTTCCGGATGCATCCGGCTCTCCGAGTTTGCATCGCCTTATCTTAAGTTTCGTCACAAAGCCGTTCTCGTCACCGATTATCTCAACAGGTTGAGAAAGAAGCATGAAATTGACGCCCTCTTCTATAGCGTGCTGGACCTCCTCTTTTCTTGCAGGAATCTCATCCATTGTTCGTCTATAGATTATATCGACTTTATCAGCTCCAAGCCGTAATGCTGTACGTGCTGAATCCATAGCGACATTGCCACCGCCTAGCACAGCAACTCTTTTAGCATGGAAATAGGGAGTCTTTGCATCCTTTTCATCGTATGCCTTCATCAAATTCGATCTCGTAAGATATTCGTTTGCTGAGAATACAGAGCAAAGGTTTTCCCCTGTTATGCCCATGAATTTAGGTAGCCCAGCACCTGTTCCAACAAAGACAGCATCGAACCCATCCTCATCCATAAGCTCTTTTATTGTTCTTGTTCTTCCCACGAGAACATTGCTTTCAATCTTTATCCCCATCGATTGAAGCTTCTTTATTTGCTCATCGACCAGCTTCTTTGGAAGTCTGAACTCCGGAATTCCATAGGAAAGAACCCCGCCAAGCTTGTGAAGAGCCTCGAAGATAACAACATCGTGTCCCTCTCTCCTGACATCGGCAGCACATGCTATGCTTGCAGGTCCAGAACCTACAATTGCAACTTTCTTGCCACTTGCTTTCTTTATTTCAGGAATTGATACACTATCTTTAGCATAATCGGCGACAAATCGCTCAAGTCTGCCAATTCCAACAGCTTTGTCGACATCCTTCAAGACCTTGCCAACTGTGCAATACTTCTGGCATTGGTTCTCTTGCGGACACACACGACCACAAACAGAAGGCAATAGGGAGCTTTGTTGTATAATCTCCAACGCTCTCTTGTAGTCACGCTTTTGTATCTCTTGGATGAATGCTGGAATATCTATCGATACAGGGCATCCTTCCCTACATGGTTTTGTTTTGCAATTCAAACATCGATTCGCCTCGCATAAAGCTTGGTTTTCTGTGTAACCTAAAGCAACCTCACTCATGTTGTGGACCCTTTCTTTTGCCTCTTGGCTCGGCATCTCCTGGTGTGGGATCGATATTCTATCTTTTGCTTGAGGGTTATCTGGAATCGAAGAGAGTGTCTCTAGAGCTTCTCTATCTAGTTTTTCCAAGTCGATCATGCCTTTCCCTCCTCTATTTGCAACTCCACATGGCACTTATGATGAGCCTCAACCTCTTCCTTCTTGAATGTTCTTTGCCTCTCCATCATATTGTCCCAGTCTACTAAATACCCATCGAACTCTGGTCCATCGACGCAAACGAATTTTGTCTCTCCGCCAACAGATACTCTGCATCCACCGCACATTCCAGTTCCATCGATCATGATTGTATTCAGAGAAACGATAACAGGAGTCTTAGTGGTTTCGCATGTCTTTACACAAAACTTCATCATCGGAGCCGGTCCAATTGCGACAACTTGATCTACTCCTGCATTGCAAAGCTCAGCAAGTGGCTCTGTGACAAGTGCCTTCTTTCCATATGAGCCATCATCAGTCACAACAATCAAATCCGGATCGATCTTGCGCATCTTGTCTTCTTCGATTATGAGGCTCTTGTTTCTTGCACCTATTATGCACCTAACACTGTTTCCAGCTTCCTTCATTGCTTTTGCAATAGGATAGAGGGGAGCAACACCAATTCCTCCACCAACGCAAACAACTTTGCCAAATTTTTCTATATGAGTAGGAGATCCAAGAGGGCCAAGTACATTTTCTATCTCTTCTCCCTCTTCCATTGCCGCCAAAATATGTGTTGATTCACCAACTGCTTGAAATACAATAGTTATCGTTCCATTAGCCGGATCTGCATCGGCAATCGTTAGAGGAATACGTTCATTGTATTCTCCGCCCTTCTGTATTATTACAAACTGTCCAGCCTTTCTTTCCCTTGCAATCAGTGGAGCATCGATTACAAACGAGAAAACCTCCGGAGAGAATTGCTCTTTCTTGAGAATCCTGTACATCTGTTAAACTCCTTGCTAAAAGTATAAGGAAAATAGATGAAAATGCTAAGATAGGTAGCAAAAAAAATCGGAGATCAACGACCTCCGACTGTGTGTGCCCTATTCATGATGAAATATGGTTGTTATTTTATCTTTATTTCAATCTTGCCTCTTTGGGATTTCTCTTTCTTTGGGATGTATACCAAAAGAACTCCATCCTTTGTCTCGGCCTCTATCTTTTCCTCATCCACATCATCTGGGAGAGTAAACGACCTAGAGAAGCTTGATCTGCCAATTTCCCTCAAAACATATTTCTTATCTTCTTTCTTCTCTTCATTGTTATCAACTTTCTTGACAAGCGATGCGGAGATAGTAAGAACGTGCTTATCAACGCTAAGGGAAATCTCCTCTTGCTTATAACCTGCGACCTCAGCCTCGATTACATAAGCTTTATCTGTTTCATAAACATCAACAGGTGGGAACTTCCTCGAGAAGCTTCCGTCTCCGAAGAGATCATTGAAGAACTCATCCATTCCTGTTACTGCTGAAGTTGGTCTATTTACATAATATTTCATATTCGATTTCTCCTTTGTAGCTTTCGCTACATAGACAAATAAGCAAAAATCATGCCAACTTTACTATTTATTTATGATACAAATAATTACATAATCACAAACCTGTACATGGATTATTGAATAGTGACTATTTATAACACCATTGGAAAAGATGGAACTAAATTGGGACTTTTTTACACACAAGATTCAACGATCTCTAAAACAGTGTCACTTTGATACATCCTGCAGAATCGACCTATGTTTCCTCATCCAAAAGTTCCATAGTTAGCTTCAACTTCTCTAGTGCTTTCAAAATTGCAATATCTATAGCCTCCGAATCCATTCCATTTGAATCGATTGAGCAAAGTGCCCTTCCATACTCTCCCATGATTGGCACATCCATGCCTTTAAGATCATCTTGCTCAAGCTTCTTCCTATTTATATTCCACTTGCAAGGGTGGAAAATACCGTGCCCCTCTTTGTTCGTGAAGCATGCTTGTCCAAATAGCCTGCAAATCAAGCCGCGCCCCATATATAAGGAACAATGAAAAGCCCCTTCTTTATTGTAGAGAGGACAAACGCCTGATTTTTCGTCATATTTTCCAAGGCGTTCCAAAACATCTTCTTCCTTTCCACTTTTGATAATCGCATATGCCATGTATTGAGCTTCTAAAGCTGTTAAGCTAGGGACAAAATGCTCACAGCAATTGCCATCATTGCAAATGCACTCGATACCAACTTTCTTGTCAAATGCGGACAGCTCTTTGTCCAAGGTTTCATAAAAAGCCTCGATATCCTTGATTTCCTTGCCTATTTCGGTACTATTTTTAAGCTTTTCCAAGTCCATAGCATTTATATATTACAACTTGGCTTCAAATGGCAATTCTTTATCGATAATTTTGAATGTTAAACCTCCACATTCTCAATCCAGAGGATACTTCAAAATTATTCTTTATCATCTGTGCGCAAAATAAGCTCTATTGCTGAAAGCACACTTGGATCTGCTGACACTATACGCCTAGCAATGTCAAGAAGACGCTCATCTGCCTTTATTGCATCGCAAATCGTATCCTCATCTGAATATGGGGCTTCCTTCTCCCCTAATAAGAGCCACTCAACTGGTCGCCCTACTCCCTTTGCAAGATCAACAGCTGACTCAAGGTTCGGCAATTTTCCAAGGCTACGCTTATTCATCATTGTATTGTAGTATAGACCAGCATCTTCACACAGCTTTTTCAGCGTAGGAATGCCTGCAGCCTTTTGTGCAATATCTATGCGCCCCCAGAAATTCATGCCCGCATCTTTGTCCTTCATGCTCTATACAATGACACGTTTCAGCAAATATTTGTGTGATAGACACCAGTCATCTCACGAATCCGTTAATCGAAATAACGAATACGTTATCTAAAAAGACGAACTAGCCAGTCTCTTTGCCCAAGCAAACATGATGAAACATCTTGTTTGCAAAAGAGAAACAGTTAAATCTATATTTTGATATACAAAAGATTTGAATTCGGTTTTTGCAGTAATTAGAATATATGGCACAAAGAAACAAATCACTTCATATGGAATCTGAAAAGAAAAACAAAATTGGATAAAATGAAGGTAATGCTCATCCATTGCCTTCAGATATAAAGCTCTTCTTAACAATCTTAAAATCTACTTTCCAATTGCCATAATCTGTTCTTTGCTCATGCCAGATATTTCAGATACCATGTCATAGGAAAGACCTTTTTTCAAGCATTGCGCTTACAAACTTGCGACTTTCTTCTGTTAGAGTCGGGAGAAAAT
>DKCO01000034.1 GCA_002452215.1 Spirochaetales bacterium UBA6872 | reverse complement strand
TGCGTCTTACGCTAGATTAAAGCCTTCAAGGAAAAACCTATATTCCTGGCTTGGGATTCTTCATGGCTATCATCTCTGATCTCAATAATCATGCCATTTTATTTCCCATCACCTGGTGGAATTTATATAAGAGGTGACGAGTGGTCAATAAAAGAAAAGAGCAAAACATTGGCATTAAGTGCAATTTCAACTGTAATTGTGGAAGCTCTTTTGCTTTTGCTATTCAGAAAAAGAGTCGAATACATTTTGTTTGCGCTTCCTCTATTTCTATTGGATACTGTCTTTCCTTTCTATCCATTTTGTGGTTTTCTCTCATCGAGAATCAAAAGATATACAGGAAAATATTACTCTGTATTCATTATATTCGCAATCACGATTTCACTGTTTTTGATGTTATTTTGACAAAGAAAAAGGCTAACCAATCGCGATTAGCCTTATTCTCCACGTTTAGGAATTTTTACATCATCCCCATTCCAGCATTAGGATTCATCTGAGGTGCTGGCTCTTTTGAAGGAATGTCTGTAACAGAACACTCTGTTGTAAGGATCAAAGATGCAATCGAAGCTGCATTCTGGAGTGCACTTCTTGTGACTTTCACAGGATCGATAATTCCGGCATCAACCATCTTTACCCATTGCATCTTGTTTGCATCGAAACCAACGCCTGCTTTCTCGTTCTTGCATCTGTCAGCAACGATAGAGCCGTCAACACCAGCGTTCTCAGCAATCTGTCTAATTGGCTCCTCAAGTGCTCTCTTAACAATCTTGTAGCCAACCTTCTCTTCTTCTGTGAGAGCTGAAAGATCACTCTTCTCGAGCTCTTTTGATGCTTGCACAAGAGCAACACCACCACCAGGGATTACACCCTCTTCGATAGCAGCTCTAGTTGCACTAAGAGCATCCTCTACTCTATGCTTCTTCTCTTTAAGCTCGACTTCTGTTGCAGCACCAACATTGACAACAGCAACACCACCAGCAAGCTTTGCAAGTCTCTCTTGGAGTTTCTCTCTGTCATAGTCTGATGTACAATCAGCAATCTGCACTTTGATCTGTGCAATCCTGTCTTTAATAGCATCAGCTGTTCCAGCACCATTGATGATTGTAGTGTTCTCTTTGTCGACTGAAACCCTCTTTGCTTTTCCGAGCATTGAAAGATCAGCATTCTCAAGCTTCATTCCAAGCTCTTCTGTGATTACTTGTCCGCCTGTAAGAACAGCGATATCCTCAAGCATTGCCTTTCTTCTGTCACCAAAACCAGGTGCCTTTACAGCAACTACGTTAAGAGTTCCTCTTACAGCATTGAGAACAAGAGTAGCAAGAGCCTCGCCATCGACATCCTCAGCAATCATCAACAATGGTTTTCCTGACTGTGCAACCTTCTCCAAAAGTGGAAGAAGATCCTTCATATTGGAAATCTTCTTGTCGTAGATAAGGATGTATGGAGAGTCCAAGACTGCTGTCATAGTATCTCTATTGTTGCAGAAATATGCTGATAGATATCCTCTGTCGAATTGCATTCCTTCTACGAAATCGACTGTTGTCTCGATAGTCTTTGACTCCTCAACAGTAATAACACCATCCTTACCAACCTTATCCATTGCATTAGCAATCTCATCTCCGATGGATCTGTCGTTGTTAGCAGAAATAGATGCAACTTGTGCAATCTCTTCCTTGTCTTGGATCATCTTTGCTTCTTTCTTGATGCATGCAACAGCATCCTGGACAGCTTTGTCGATTCCTCGTCTGATTCCCATTGGATTGACGCCAGCTGCAACGCTCTTCATTCCCTCTTTTGTGATAGACCATGCAAGAACTGTTGCTGTCGTTGTTCCATCTCCGGCTATATCATTGGTTTTTGCTGCAACCTCTTTCAAGAGTTGTGCACCCATATTCTCAAATGGATCTTCAAGCTCAATCTCCCTAGCAACAGACACGCCATCTTTTGTGACTGTTGGAGCACCATATTTCTTATCCAATAGAACCAGTCGACCCTTTGGACCAAGAGTTGTCATTACTGCCTTGGAAATCTTCTCCACTCCGTTTACCAAGGATTTTCTAGCTTCTTCGCTAAATTGTAGCTGTTTTGCCATTTCTATAATCTCCTACTTGTATGCAATATCATGCAAATAGAAAGATAATAACTAAAAGCAAAAGCGACAAGACCCCTCTAAAAGACAAGTACTCCCAGCGAGAATGACAACGTCATCGAAAATAGACCGGAGATCAAATTCACAACATCATTATCTATGAAAGGTATACCCCTGACTCTCTCAAGTTTTTCCCCATCACTCTCGCTTTTCTCTGTTAGACAGCCATTCTTGTCTCTGTAGTGGACTTGAACAGTTGCGCCAAGAATCGAATCCAAGACAGAACCGAGAAACCCAGTGAAAAGCACTGTAATGAAACTTGAATACAAATGATATCCAAACGTTCCTATATGAAGGAGTGCAACAAGCATGGATGCTATGAATCCGGCAAGAAATCCTAATGGTGTTACACCCCCAGATATACCTTTGGGAACCTTTGTAAATGTTATTATCGATACAGTGTCTTTGTTCGAGAGTCGCCCAATATCTCCGGACCAGGTATCAGCAAGGGCCTCAGAAAGGGAAGAAGAGAAAGCAACAATCGATGCAATTGGATGGCCCGAATATCTATAAAGAAGCAAAGCAATCAATGCAGGAAGACTGTTTGCAAGTACCTGAAAAGCATCTCTTTTGTTGCTTTTTTTCTCCAATGGATTGTCCTTTTTCACAACTTTTGCCAAAAGCGAACCTGATATGAAGAAAAACAAGAGTATCGAAAAAGCTGAGAAACCACCAAGATACAAAGTAAAAAGCCCAACGAAAAAGGCAGCACCAAGACCTGATCGTGTCAGCCATTTTCGCCAAAAAGCAATTGCTACCATAAAAACAAGGATTGCAATATAGATTAAAAGCTGAGCCCAGCCAGCTATTGCCTCTATCTTCATATCAAGGATACCAGTTAAAGACGACATAACACCTCCAGCACAAGTGCTGTCAATATCGGAACTGTGATATTGTCAAAGCCAAGTGGCGTAAGATTTTCGAGCATAGTCGAGAAAATAGCGACCAATATAATCCAATGCCAAGCAACAGATGAAAAGACCAAAAGAATAGAAACAGATACAACAAACATAGTCAAAGTACCTTCTACGCTTTTTTTGTATCTTGAGTATATTTTGTAGCGATGCCGTCCAAAGTACGTGCCAACAACAGCCGCAAGCCCATCTCCCCATCCCATTATCAGAACTCCAATAACAACATTCTCTTTATGGATAATGCCTTTAGTATAAAGGAAGACAAGCAAAAAGACGGAGAACGGGTAATATATCAAGCCATTGTCTCTCTTTCTGTCATCCATCCCAAGATATTTTCCAAGACCAAGATACACAAAAGCGCTGTTTATAAAGACAAAAGCCAAAGGTCCTAGAAGCATAAGAGTTGGGTCATCCATTTTATAAAGGACGATGAAGATCCAATTTGATGTCAATATATGGATGAACTTCCTAACACTCTCGCTCTTAAAGTGAAGATAGCGATATAGAACAAAACCAACACAAGCAAGAATAGCTATATATGAAAATGAGAAAAATAGCCAAAACACATTGCTATCCATCAACTTCCTCTTTGAGCATAATCTCTTATATTTTCTCCATTCTTTTCAGTTTGCACACTCTTGAGGCAAATCTATTCAATGCACTAAAAGCACTTTTATTGAAAGCATCAACCGCTTTGTTATATTCTTTTATATCTCGCTTGATAGCAGTTTCAAGCTCAAGAGTTTTTTCTTTATTTTCCAATTGCATACTATCTATTGCAATAGAGATTTCATCATTTATTGTCTTAACTTTTCTCAAATCGTTTTGCTTCAGCGCATCCTCTATAAGAGATTCAAGCTCTTTCGATTTTTCTATACAGCTTGCAATGTACCTATATCTATTGCTATATGCATTTTTTAGATGATATTCGGCAAGCTCAGCCCTCCCCCTCTTCTTCAATATGTTGCTAAGCGAAATAGCTAGTAGTTTGTAACATCTAAAACTTTAAATATATCAATCTTTATGTTATCCTGGTTTTAGCTTAAAATTAGGAGGCATAGGTATGTCAAAATATAGAAAACTTTCAATATTT
>DKCO01000018.1 GCA_002452215.1 Spirochaetales bacterium UBA6872 | reverse complement strand
GAGAGAGAAAAAAGAAAATGAGGTCTGCCAATGAAACAGCAAGAGATTCTTACAAGTACAAGAAGACAAATAAAGGGACTGTTTGAAAGCCTAGACTTTTTTAACAGCCCCCAATGCTTCTTATTCGATTTCCAAGAATGCTTTGTAGCAAGCCTTTGCTGAGAGTATATCCTTTACAGCTGTAATCTCCCAAGGTGCGTGCATCGATAGAACAGGAACTCCGCAATCAATTACTTGCATTCCATAATAAGCTGCGAATTTTGCGATTGTTCCACCTCCACCAACATCGACCTTAGCCATCTCTCCCATTTGGTATTTGACGTTTTTTCTCTCCATTGCTGCTCTGATCTTGCCCATGAACTCTGCGTTGGCATCAGAGGCGCCGCTTTTTCCTCTTGAGCCGGTATATTTATTGAAGACTACACCGCCAGACAAGAATGACGCATTTTTCTTGTCAAAGAGCGATGCATACATAGGGTCGAACGCGGCTGATACGTCAGATGATAGCATCATTGAATTCCTTAGTGTTCTTCTTAGCTCTAAGACGGAAGTCTTGCCCATCTTCGAAAGGATTTCCGATGTCGCATTTTCCAAGAAGAGGCTATCCATGCCAGTAGCACCAACAGAACCAATCTCCTCTTTGTCTACTAATAAGCAGCAAGCTGTCCTCTTTAAATCCTTTGCCTCAAGCATTGCATCAAGGGATGTGAATGAGCATACTCTATCATCTTGTCCATATGAAAGCACCATTGAACGATCAAGTCCTAAATCACGGGCTTTGCCAGCTGGTACAACCTCTAGCTCTGCTGAGAGGAAATCCTTCTCGTCTATTCCAAATCGCTCTTTCAGGATCGAAAGGATCTTTTTCTTTCCAATGTCTTTCTCTTTTTTCTCGTCATCGTCTTTGTCGCTGTCATCAAGTCCAACTACAAGATCCAAGTCCTCTCCAGGGATAAGTTCTGATGCTGTTTTCTTCATTTGCTCTTGTGCAATATGTGGAAGCAAATCAGCAATCGTAAGAGATGTATCGTCTTCATCTTCTCCGATGATTACTTCTATTTTCTCGCCATTTGTTTTGCAAACAACTCCATGGATTGCTAAAGGAAGAGTTACCCATTGGTATTTCTTTACTCCACCATAGTAGTGTGTGTCCAAGTAGACTATCCCATCTGATTCATATAGCGGATTCATCTTGATATCGAGTCGTGGAGAGTCGATATGGCCACCAAGGATATTCATTCCTTTTTCAATATCGCTAGTGCCTATTGAAAAGAGAGCAATTGCTTTTCCATATTGAGAGTAATAGACCTTGTCTCCAGCTTTGATGCTATCAACACTCTCTATATCCTTATACCCGTTTTCCTTGCAAAGAGAGATAATCTCTTTGATGCACTCTCTTTCTGTTTTTCCTCTATTTAGGAAATCCTTGTAACGTTTAATTGTATTGTCCATATGATGTAATATAATACCTTTATTCAAAGCTATCAATTTGTGGTACAATCTTATTGATGGATAAAAGAGATAAGAAAAAGAAACGATTTCACATGACAAGCCTATCTGAAAGGATAAAAAAGGGAAAGAAACTCTTTGCTGTATATATCCTTTTGCGTTTAGCAATCATCCTTGTTATGATTGCGCAATTCTTCAATGGGAACTATGAAAATGTATTTCTTTGTGTGCTTTCTCTTATACTTTTTACTATCCCGTCTTTTATTGAAGACAACTACCATATAGACATACCAAATACTTTGGAAATTATAATTCTTGTCTTTATCTTTGCGGCCGAGATCCTTGGCGAGATTTCAAGTTATTACGTTCGTTATCCTTTCTGGGACACAGCGCTTCATACAACAACTGGATTCTTGGCTGCTGCTGTTGGCTTTTCGCTTGTCGATATTCTAAACAGCAATGAGAGGATAAGATTCAATCTCTCTCCTATATTTATGACTGTTGTTGCATTTTGTTTTTCAATGACGATTGCTGTGATATGGGAGTTTATAGAGTTCTCGATAGATTACATCTTTGGTTTGGATATGCAAAAGGATACAGTAATTCATACGATAAACTCAGTTATGTTGGATCCGACAAAAAGCAACAAGGTTGTTTCAATAAAGAATATAGGCTCTGTTGTTGTGAATGGAGTAGATCTTGGACTCGATGGATATCTGGATATCGGGCTATATGATACGATAAAAGATATGGCTGTCAACTTTGTTGGAGCGATTGTCTTCTCGATTATCGGTTTTTTCTACGTCAAAGGAAAAGGCAAAGGCTCCTTTGCAAAGCAATTTATTCCAACAAAAGTGCGGGATACGGATCATTCAAATAGTAGCAAAAAGAGCCAAGACAATGACAATAAGGTAAGAAGAGATTCCAAAGAAGTATAGGAAGTGCCTGTTTCTCCTAATTGCTTTGGTTGCAATGCCTGAAGAAGCTATTATTGCTATGCTGACAACAAATGCCGATAAACCGGTGATTTGAAATCTAGCTATTGTCATAAGTCCGATTATCAACCAAGGAAGTACCCAGTAGAGCATTTTCTCTGAGATTGTTCTTAAAAGTATAGTCCTTTGCTTTGCTGTTCTTTCTTTTGCACTTACGACTGGCATTACGATATCTTCAGAAAAAGGATACTTTCCGATTGTGTTTGTCATATTTTGCATAATCAAATCTCCTATGTACAAGTTGATTTTACAACTTCACTAGGACATATGATGTCCTAATGAAAAATAAATAACTTTTTTTGAGAATTTGATTGTTAGAAACTCTGTTAAAACAACGCTTTTAAAGATGAAAGTGCATCCTCATCAACTATTTCCCAGGTAGGAGTTATATCGCTTCTACCCATATGGCCAGATGATGCGATTTTCTCGAAAATGGGCTCTCTAAGCTTGAAGCGCTTTATCATAGCCTCAGGTCTGAGGTCGAAGTTGTCTTCAATCCATTTGACTAAAGTCTCTTCATCCAGTTTTCCAGTAGAGAATGTATCTACATGTATCGAAACAGGCTTTGCAACTCCGATTGCATATGCAAGCTGTACTTCTGCTTCATCGGCAGCTTTTGCAGCAACTATTGTCTTTGCAATATTTCTTGCAACATAGGCTGCAGTCCTATCGACTTTAGTTGCATCTTTTCCAGAGAATGCACCGCCTCCATGGTGTGCGTATCCACCATAAGTATCAACAATTATCTTTCTTCCTGTTAGTCCTGTATCGGCAGCGGGGCCCCCAAGTACAAAACGTCCAGTTGGATTTATGAAGAACTTCGTGTCTTTGTCGACAAGCTCCATTGGAAGTACTGGTATTATGACTTTATCCAATATGTCTTTTCTGAGAGTCTCGAGAGAAACATCTGGATCATGCTGCGCAGAGACAACAACAGCCTCTATTCTTTTTGCTTTCTTTCCATCATATTCGATAGTGACTTGGGATTTCCCATCTGGTCTCAAGTATGGTATTGAACCGCTTTCGCGTTGCTCAGTAAGTCTATCTGTCAACTTTCTTGCCAAAACAATTGCAAGAGGCATATATTCTTCAGCTTCATTCTTTGCGTATCCAAACATCATTCCTTGATCTCCGGCGCCAAGTGTCTCAGGATTCTCATATGAGTTGTCGACGCCCATTGCAATGTCGCTCGATTGAGTATGCAATGAGCATGTTATCTCTGCTTTGTCATCAAAGCCATACTCTGCTTTTGTGTATCCTATCTTCTTGATTACATTTCGAGCAACAGCAATATAGTCCACATTCGCTTTTGTTGTAATCTCTCCCATTATATGGACCCGGCCTGGCTCTACTGTAACTTCGCAAGCTGAACGAGAATAGGGATCTTCTTTCAATAGAGAGTCCAAGATTGCATCTGATATCTGATCGCAAACCTTATCAGGATGTCCTTTTGTTACCGATTCTGATGTAAAATAGCTTTTCATTCTTATCCTTTGCCATATAGATCGCAATAGGATAGTCCCATCGTATGATGGATTACCATCATTCAAGCTTTAGCACCTTGCTCCATGCAGGTTGCTGTGCGGTCCTTGGGCTTGTCCCTAGCGCACTCTCTATGGCGCTACTAACTATAGCGAATGCACAAAGCTTTTGCAATAATCTACTTCACTATTACTCTCTTATCGCTGTATTATCGGAATATGCTTTCATTAGATACTATTTATCAAGCCTCTTATGCACTTAGAGGAGTTGCAAGGAAAACAGATTTGATTCGTGCTCCGAAGATGTTTTCGGATTCAGAAGTGTACCTTAAGACAGAAAATTTGCAAAATACAGGTTCATTTAAGGTTCGAGGTGCGTATTACAAGATTTCAAAACTCAGTCCAGAAGAGAAGAAAAAGGGTGTTATTGCTTGCTCTGCTGGCAATCATGCACAAGGTGTTGCTCTTGCTGCTAAGCATCTCGGTATTGATGCTGTTATTTGCGTGCCTGAAGGGGCCCCGATATCAAAAGTTGAAGCAACAAGAAGCTATGGAGCTACAGTTGAGCTTGTAAAAGGCGTTTATGACGATGCGCATAACAGAGCTGAAGAGATTGCAAAGGAAACAGGAAGGATTATGATCCATCCCTTTGATGATGAGGATGTTATAGCTGGGCAAGGGACGATTGGGCTAGAGATCCTTGATCAGCTACCTGATGTGGATGTCGTAATAGTCCCTGTCGGTGGAGGCGGCCTTATCTCAGGTGTTGCGTATGCTATGAAGAGCTTGAAGCCTTCTGTAAAGATATATGGAGTACAATCGTCAGGTGCGCCTTCCATGGTTGAGTCGCTTGAGCACCACAGGAGAGAGATCTTGAAGAATGTATCAACAATAGCCGATGGCATTGCTGTAAAGGAGCCTGGAGCACTTACATTCAAGCTTACAGAGCAATATGTCGATAAAGTGATCTCTGTTTCGGAAGATGAAGTTGCTGTAGCGATTCTTGATTTGATGGAAAAGCAAAAGCTTGTTGCTGAGGGTGCTGGCGCTGTCTCTGTCGCAGCAGCCATGTCAGGACGACTTGATATAAAGGGAAAGAAGACAGTTTGCCTTGTCTCTGGTGGCAATATCGATGTGACTATACTTTCAAGAGTTATAAACAGGGCATTGATCAAAGAAGGGCGAATTGCTGATATAACAGTCGAGCTTATGGATAAGCCTGGGCAACTTGTGGAAGTTTCGACAATAATTGCACAAAATGGTGCAAATGTAATCGGTTGCTTCCATGACAAGACCGGAAACGAGGAGAATATCAACGCATGCACTCTCAAGATTTCAATGGAGACAAGAAACAAAGAGCATGTTGCCCAGATCAAGAAAGCACTCTTGGATGCAGGCTTCAAGTTCGTGGAGAGGGATTGTGCTTGTTGATTTCTTCTTAGATATCGATGGAACTATATTGCCATTTGGAAAAGATATACCCAAAAGTGCGCTCGATGCATTTTCTGAGGCAAAAGCTCTTGGGCATAAAATCTTCTTTGCAACAGGTAGAAGCCAAGCAGAGATTACGCCAACGCTAGCATCTCTTGGATTTGATGGTGGTGTCTACTCAGCTGGGGCAACAGTTATATATAAAGATAAGGTCATTTACGAAAGATATCTGAATGAGAAAGAGAAGGATTATGTCTTTGAGTTTGCGTCAGAGCATAAACTTGACTTAGTGGTTCAAACAGAAGAAGCAACTTATATGCATAGCTCTACATATGAACTTTGGAAAGAGTTGTTCTTGCACTATATAGGACGTGAGATTGCTATTGGTAATCTTGTTGTTTCAGATACATTTCCTGACAGCTTGGTTCTCAAGAAGCTTGTCATATTTTCTCGAGATGGGATGATATCCAAAGCTCGGGAGGATTTGGATAAAGCGTTTACTATAGTTGGGAACACAGTAGGGCTTCCTCAGTCAATAGTGGCAGAGCTTGTGCTTTCTGATATAACAAAAGCAACAGGCATAGAGCATATGATAAACTACCTTGGCGACAAAAGAGAGAGTACAGTAGCAATAGGTGATGGTCCTAATGATATTGAAATGATTGAGTACGCATCGATTGGAATTGCGATGGGCAATGGTTGCGAAGAGCTAAAATCAAAAGCCGACTACATAACTACAGATATAGAAAACGATGGATTGAAGAACGCTTTTTCATATGCGATCAATAAGCTGTGCTAGCAACAGAGATTGCAAAATAGATTCAACAGGATAGTCGGCAAGCAACAATCCACAAATGCATTGCTACTTCTTGTGTAGTTATTGTTAGAGTAGAAACGATAGTTTGCTGTTCCTGTGTTAAGCCTATCTCTGAATGCTAAGTATGTTGGGTTTCCTGGTTCTAATGATATCGCTTTCGATATATCGACTCGCGCACCTTGTGTATCTCCAGAATATCCTTTTGCGACAGCTGAAAGATAGTACCATTTTGCACCTCTCTTTCCTTCTGGGATGGATGATAGTGCTGTCAAGGCCTCAATGTATCTACGTGCATTTATGTAGTTTATTGCGGCTTGCATCTCAATTGAGCCGTAATCGCTATCGGAATTGCTATCATCATATGCATAAGATCTTGTTCCTGATGAATAGTATGATCCAGTTCCTTTGTGGTTCATTATTGCGTCATATGCGGCATTTATTTCTTGCATCTTTTTTGCAGCTGCAGGATCATTTCCAGTCACATCTGGATGATATTTCTTGGCAAGATTTTTATATGCTTTCTTAACTTCATCATCTGTTGCGTTGCTGTTAAGTCCTAGTATTTTATATGGATCACTCATCACCCTTTTCCTTGGTATTCAATTTGCACCAGATTCCACTATATAGAATATTGCGTAGCACAGATAGATTGTCATCTAGTGGCAGTCGTTCGAAATAAGTTGAGGCAGCAGAAGCCGCATCAAGCAACATGTTTTTGACTTCTTCTTCCGTCACTTTTTCTGAAAATGGGTTGAACAGTCCATTCTTGATGTCTTTCTTTCTGTCAGTCCATGCATCGATCAAATATATAAAACGTCCCAAAGCACACCCGAGGGATCTTAAATCAGAGGAGAAGAAGCCATTGTCCTCACGTGCAAAGACCTCTCCAAGCAAACGTCCAAAGATAAGAGCAAGCTTTTCTGGATCTTTGCATCCATTCTTTTCTTCTCTATCTATTTGCGCGAGTCTTGTTTTTATCGCTTTTGCTTGTCTTGGGAATTTCTCTGATAGTATATCTACGGCATCTTTGTAGCTTTGTGCTTTTCTCTTGTCTCGCCCTTCATCTTTTAGATTGTCTAAAAGCGAGTAGTAATATAAAAGCATTTGCATATCGGCAGAGTAGCCAGTTGCTTCAGAGTATTGGTAATCATGCTCTTTCAATGGATGGAGTTTGCAACGCTCTTTTCCTTTTACAGGAACTTCGTTGTAAAGATCTTCCAATAAAAGATCAAGAAACACCATATCGTAAGAAAGAGCCATCATTCCTTTCTTGCCATACCTTTGGCCAAGAACATGGCATAGTCCGCAATAATGTGCTTTGTATAAAGCCTTGTCTTCTTTTGACGCATCGGCTTTATTAAGGACAACAAAACCGAACATCAAGTCTTCTCCACAAATTGCTCGCCACACTTTGGGCATGTGATCTTTATCTTTCCCTTGCCTCTTGGGACCCTTAACGATGTTGAGCACTTGGGGCATTTGAAGTACGCATGTGTCTTCAAATCCTCTTTGCGTGCTTTCTTTTCGTTTTTCTTTTTCTCTCTTTCGGCTTTTTTCTTTTCTCTGCTCGACATCGTGTTTGCATCCTTGTAGTCTACATCCTCGAAGCTTGAACCTCGCCTATTTCTTTTGAAGATAGAAAGGAATTTGTCATTTTCTGCTCTTCTTTTTGCTATATTGGATGAGAACATCCTGAATACGGATATAGCACAAAGAAGGAGAGCAATGGCGCAAAGAGCTAACCTTACAGCCTTTATAGAGAAAAATGGATATATGATTACTAGAACAAGAGCTACAGCTACAAGAAATACAGATAACTGATCGGAACCATTTCGTCCTTGGAATATTGAAGGTCTGTTGTACATATTAGAAAGGATAGTCTTTAGAAAGGGATTCAGCAACAGATGTTATGTGTAGTTTTGTGTCTTATTTTTATTGAAACATGTGTCATTTTGGCGATAATTGGAGATATGAAAATTATTGCACATCGCGGTTGGAGCGCAAAATATCCAGAAAATACAATGCTTGCTTTTGAAAAAGCTGTCGAAGTCAAGACCGATGGGATAGAGCTTGATGTCCATCTTTCGAAAGATGGAGAAGTGATGATTCAACATGATGAGGCACTTTTAAGAACCTCTGGAAAAGAAGGCGTGATATTGGATTACACTCGTTCAGAGCTAGAGAGGATCTGTGCAGGAAAAACAAAGAATGATGATTTTGGTTTTACTCCGATTCCTTCCTTGGAAGAGTATCTTGATTTCATCTCAAAGACAAATGTGTTTACCAATATTGAGCTCAAAACGGCTCCTATGTATTATCCAGGAATAGAAGAGAAGGTTATGAAGCTCATAAATAGATACTCTTACATCGATCGTGTTATTTTCTCTTCATTCAATTGGCTCTCTATTATGAAGATAAAGATGATGGAGCCTACGACAAAAGCTGGAGTGTTGATTGCATCGCCTGCTATCAAAAACATAGGATACGAACTTGCTGACATAGGCTTTGATACATACCATCCGGATTTTGACATAGTAGACGAGAACGTTGTCTTTGATTGCCATAGAAATGGTATCGAGATAAATGTTTGGACAGTGAACGATAAAAGCAAGATGGAAATTTGCGACAAATGGAATATCGACGGCTTGATTACAAATGAGCCAGATGTTGCGATCTCATTATTTCGATAAGAGATCTTTTTCTGATTGAGTTAATTTTATAAAACCATCCTTTTCATTAGATTGGTTTGACATTAATTGTTAAAATCAAGCTATGTCAGTCAAAGAAGTACTTCAAGAAATAATAGTTGAGAACAGGGATCTTGATGTTGGCAGGATTGTCGAAAAAGAAATAAAAAAAATAGAGGCTTCATGCATAGCTGTGGGTAAAACTTGATAAAAAGAGCAAAACTTTGAGATATAACAAGTATTAGTAGAAGCAATTAGCGTTGAATCAGAATAAACGCATGAAATA
>DKCO01000058.1 GCA_002452215.1 Spirochaetales bacterium UBA6872 | reverse complement strand
GCGACTGAATAGTTACAAAAAAATTTAACTTCATGGCTTGCTTTAGACATTTGACTTAAATTGCTAACAATTCAAAAATGAATGAAAAGAGAGGAGCCAAGACTAAAGCAGGTATAAAATTTGCCGTTTTGATATTCTTAAGGCCAATTAGAGAAATAGCAATCATAATAAGCAAACAACCACCAAGAGAAGCAATTGATTCTATGGAAGCTGATCCGATAATAGGTTCTAGATATGATCCAGCATAAACCCAAAAACCTTGGTATATTATTATGACAATGGCTGAAAGGTAGACACCTGGCCCATATGTTGCAGCAAATACAATTGCCATAAAACCATCCATTATCGATTTTATCAATATCAGTGAGCCATCGCCTGTAGTGCCAAGGTCTATAGAACCAACAATAGACATAGCTCCTGAGCAAAACAACAAAGATGAATTGAGAAAAGCAAGACCTACAGATCCATCCTTCTTTGAAAGAAAAGAAAACTTGTCACCAAGAGAGACAATCCTATCCTCTATCTTCAATCCATATCCTATCAAACCACCAAAGATCAGTGAAAAAAGAAGTGCAATCATTGATGCATCGTCAGATATCATTTGAAAACCAATGACCAATGTTATAATACCAGCGCTGAGCATTATGACATCCCGAAATGCAGATGATATTGCTCTTTTCATCAACAATCCTATAGAGGTTCCGATTATTACAGAAATAGCATTTACAAGCGTAATCAGCATAAAAGCATTCTAAAACGACGATTGCATGATTTCAATTGCATGAAAGTGATTATAATAAAACTATGACTACAATCGTATTAGCCGCAGGACTATCATCAAGAATGGGACAAAACAAACTCCTTCTCCCGTTTAAGGGCTCCACTATTCTAGAAACCACTCTTAAAGCGATAATGCCTTACTCTGATAGAATAATAGTAATAACAGGTCACGACAAAGAGAAGATCGAAAAACTGCTCAGACCCTACCCCATCATGTTTGTATACAATCGATGCTACAAAGATGGACAAAGGTCTAGCTCTCTACTTGGCGTTGAGAACGTATCAGATGATGATTTTATGATCATTCCTGGCGATTTGCCATATATAAAATCATCAGACATAGAAGGAGTGCAAAACATGCTTTCCAAGAGCTCCATTTCAAGAGCAATGCACAATGAAGAACCCGGCCATCCTGTTGCATATAGAAAAGAAAACCGGGAGAAGCTACTCGCTTTTCCCGGAACAATGAAAGAGTATTTAGAGGCTTCTGGCTATGCAAAGTTCGAAGCCTCGATAGGATCGATTCTTGATGTCGATACTCCATCACGCTATGAAAGCTTAATCTCAAGCAACAACAATCCTATCATCCTTGAGTGAAACTTTTATAGTCTTGCCACTTGTCAACTGGCCAGACAGAAGCTCCTTCGACAACTCATTCTCGATCTCGTTTTGTATAAACCTTCTAATTGGCCTTGCACCGAACGAAGGATCAAAACCATTATCTGCAATGTAATCGACAACACTGTCGTTCCATTCCATCTTGAAGCCCTTCTTCTCCAAACGATGGTTAAGTGCCTCCAATTGAAGCTGTACAATCTTTCTGATCTCAGGCTTTCCAAGTGGATTGAATACTACAATCTCATCGATTCTGTTTATGAACTCAGGCTTGAACGAATGTTCAATCACATCCATAACTTTCTCTTTTGCATGATCTGGATCCTTTAGAATATACTCGCTACCAAGGTTGCTAGTCATGATTATGATTGTATTTGTAAAGTCCACGACTCTTCCCTGGCCGTCTGTAAGCCTACCATCATCCAACACTTGCAACAGAATATTGAAAACATCCGGGTGTGCCTTCTCTATCTCATCAAAAAGGATAACAGAATATGGCCTTCGCCTTACAACTTCTGTCAACTGACCACCCTGATCATAGCCTACATATCCTGGAGGAGCTCCAATAAGCCTAGAGACTGAGTACTTTTCCATGTACTCTGACATATCAATCCTAGTCAAGGCCTTCTCATCATCAAACAAGAAACCCGCAAGGACTTTAGCCAAAAGAGTCTTACCTACACCAGTAGGACCTGCAAACAAGAAAGAACCAAGAGGTCTATGCTCATCGCCAATTCCTGCCTTGTTTCTTCTGATTGCATTCGATACAGCTTCTATAGCTTCTTCCTGTCCAACAACCGACTTCGAAAGAGTACTCTCCAAATTTACATACTTTTGCATCTCGGAACTCATCATCTTCGAGACAGGCACTCCAGTCCAAGCAGAGACAACCTTAGCAATGTCATCCTCTGTGACTTCCTCTCTCAAAAGCCTATGGTCGTCGCCTTTGAAGCTATTGACTTTCTTTTCAGCCTCGTCAATCTGAGCCATCAATTGTGGCATCTGACCATGCTTGATCATAGCAGCAGTATTCAAATCGCCAGTCCTCTCAGCATTTTGCTCTTTCAGAGAAAGCTGTTCCAACTCTGCCTTCTTCTTTCTAAGAGCCATGATAGCATCCTTCTCGTTTTGCCACTCGAGGTGCAATGCATCATACTTACCTTGGAGTTCACCAAGCTCGGCAGAAATCTTCTTCAATCGCTCTTTCGAGCCCTCATCTTCCTCTCTTGAAAGCGCCTGCTTCTCGATGTTCAGTTGAAGCATTTTCCTTTGAAGCTTATCAAGCTCCTCCGGTTGAGACTCAATCTCCATCTTTATCTGTGAAGCTGCTTCATCAACAAGGTCGATTGCTTTATCAGGAAGGAATCTGTTTGTAAGATATCTATCAGAAAGAGTTGCAGCTGCAACTAGCGCCTCGTCCTTGATCCTTACGCCATGGTGAAGCTCATATTTCTGTTGCAATCCTCTAAGAATCGATATTGTATCCTCTACGCTCGGTTCCTTCGTATAAACAGGCTGAAATCTTCTCTCTAGGGCCTTATCGCTCTCGATGTATTTTCTGTACTCATCCAATGTAGTCGCACCAATTGCATGAAGTTCCCCTCGAGCCAATGCTGGCTTAATCAAATTCGATGCATCAGTTGAACCTTCGGATGCGCCAGCGCCTACAATAGTATGAAGTTCATCAATAAAGAGGATTATCTTTCCTTCGCTCTTTGTAACTTCATTGATTACACCTTTAAGCCTTTCCTCGAACTCACCTCTGAATTTAGCTCCAGCGATAAGAGAACCCAAGTCAAGAGAAAGAAGCCTCTTATCAGCAAGCGACTCAGGCACATCACCCTTTGCAATCCTTTCTGCCAAACCCTCTACAATAGCTGTCTTACCAACTCCAGGCTCTCCAATAAGGACTGGGTTATTCTTCGTTCTTCTGCAAAGAACTTGCATGACACGTCTGATCTCTTCGTCTCTTCCGATTACAGGATCAAGCTTGTCTTCCCTTGCAGCTCTAGTTAAATCCTTGCAATATTTATCGAGTGCTTGATATCCAGCCTCTGGATCTTGGTTTGTAATCCTCTGGTTTCCTCTAATCGCTTTCAAAGCTGCAAGGACTCTATCCTTGGTTACACCCAATGAAACAAGCTCATCCTTCTCTGGGCACTCATCTGTCAATGTCGACAGTAAAAAGTGCTCAGCTGAGATATACTCATCCTTGAACTCTGATGCTGTTTTGTCACAAGCATTCAAAATACGAGCAGCCGACCTGGAAAATGTCCTTTGGGCATCGCCATAAGTCTTAGGCAACCTAGACAGAACATCCTTCATCCTCGATACTACTTCATCAGGAGAAACTCCCAATTTCTCGAAGAGAGGTCTTAGAACTCCGTCTGCTTGTTCTGTCAGTGCTATTAATATATGTGCTGGCACTACTTCAGTATGTTGCTCTTGCTCTGCAAGTTTCACAGCATCCTCTATCGCACTTTGCAACTTTAATGTAAATTTATCAAAATTCATCTATACCTCCAATTATTACAATAGGGTACACACACAAGATGAATATAATAACGAGACTTCCATTAGTAAAGTTTTATGCGAAGAAAATCCAGATAACTTTCCATTAATTCCAATGCTGCGTCTTTATCAAATGTCTGGAAAAAACCGACTTGGAAACAACAAGATTCTATGAGGTTGAAGATATTCTTCGCAACATCATCAACGTTGCATTTTATTATCCTACCGCCTGATATTCCTTGTCTTATCAAGCGTTTTAAAAGGATTACAAGCTTGGCTGTCCTCTTCTCAACTACTTTAGCAAAGTCCACGCCTCTTTTTTTCTCAGAGAGCATGAATTCAAGAAGATTCGATACTGTGCTTCCATTAGATGATGCAACTTCAAGTACATCTTTGGCGATGCTCATTATCCTATCGATTTCATCCGCATCGCCCTCTTCCCACGCGATCTGGGAATATCGCTCAAACATCTTTCCAGTGACAAGCTTTGCAGCATAATAAAAGATATCGTTCTTATCATGGAAATATTGATATAAAGTTGGACGCGAAACGCCACTTTCTTCAGCAATCAACGATAAATTGGCATCTCTATATCCGTCTTTGGCGAATATCTTGAGTGCTGTACTCAAAATCAGCTCTTTTCTAGCAAGTTTGTCGACTTTCTTTGGCATGCTTCCTAGTTTAATACTTTATAGAAAAAAGATGAATGATTACTATAATAGTTCATGTTAGATTTGATTGTCTTCATAGTAACAATGTCAATAACGCCAGGGCCAAATACGATAGCAAGCCTGGCAAACGCATCAAGGAAAGGAATCAGGAAAGGGATTTTCTTGAATTTAGGTATGTTTGTTGGGATCTTGCTGCTTTCATCACTATCCTACATGCTTTCTTTCATAATTTTCCGAGTCCTTCCTCAAATAGAACCTGCTATGCAGCTTCTAGGTGCGCTATATATGCTGTATCTTGCAATAATGCTTTTAGCCAAGAACAACATTTCACTTGCAAAAGACACTGGTGGATTCAAAACTGGAGTTGTCATGCAATTGGCAAACATGAAAGTCATGCTATTATGCCTTAGTGCGATATCAAGCTTCATCATACCCATCTCTAAATCATGGCTTGAGGGCTATATCCTTTCGCTTCTCATACCGATCATCTGCTTTTTAACAGGCCTATTGTGGGCACTTTGTGGCCAAATACTCTCAAATGCATACAAACAACATACAAGACTCTTCAATATCGTTTTTGCGTCATCATTGATCATACTGGCCATAAAATGCACTTTACGAGCATTTGCCTGATAGTCAAAGCTTGTCCGATATTGTCGCTACCATCACAGCCTTTATTGTATGCATCCTGTTCTCGGCTTCATCAAACACAACAGATGCGTCGCTTCTGAAGACTTCATCAGTGACCTCCATCTCCTTGAGACCCCACTTCTCATATACCATTTTAGCTGTAGAGGTATTCAAGTCATGGAAGGATGGCAAGCAATGCTCAAAGATTACTTTATCATTTCCAGATGCCTTCAAAAGCCCGCAGTCGACTTGGTATGGGCGCAAGAGCTCGATTCGCTCAGCCATCTTATCCTCTTCTCCCATCGAACACCATATATCTGTATAGATTATGTCAGCACCTTCAACAGCTTTCTTTGCATCTGTTTCAATGGCTATAGAAGATCCATTTTCCTGCGCCCATTCATTGCACTTTGAAAGGAGAGCTTTATCTGGATGAAGTGACATTGGCGCACCGAGCGCGAAATCCATGCCTACTTTGCTTGCTCCTATCATCAAAGCGTTTGCAACGTTGTTTCGTCCATCACCTATAAAAGCTAGCTTCATCTGATCCAAAGGCTTATCAATGTGTTCAATTGCTGTTAGAAAATCTGCAAGCACTTGTGTTGGATGATCATCGTCTGTAAGCCCATTCCAAACAGGAACACCAGAGTACTTTGCCAGATCTTCTACAATCTTATGCTCAAAACCTCTGTACTCTATCCCGTCATACATCCTTCCAAGGACCTTGGCGCTATCTTCCAGCGATTCCTTCTTCCCCATTTGCGAATTTGTAAGGAAAGTAACTCCAGCACCTTCATCAAAAGCCGCAACTTCAAAGGAACAACGAGTCCTTGTTGATGTCTTATCAAAGAGAAGAACGATATTCTTATTTTCGAGCAATTTTCCTTTTAAAGCCTCGTCAGAAATACCCTCTTTCTTTTTCTTTTTCAACTTAGATGCAAGATCTATGAGATAAAGAATCTCATCCTTTGTGTAATCCTTCAAAGTAAGAAAACTTCTGCCTTTTAGATTCATTTTTTTCTCCATAGAGGAATATTTACATATTTATTCAGTTATTGTCAATTAATACCGGTTTTATTGTATAAATATTCTATTGCAAGAAGTGTTGGTCTTTATATTCCTCAAAAGATACAAGATTTTGTTTTGCACTTGAGTTCTCCATTAGAGTGATCACTGTCGATAGCTTTTCTTTCTTTTTGCTTGCGCTTTCCAACTCGTCAGATGCTTTGTCTACAGCTTTTTTCGAGTCATCAATTGCTTTTGCCAAGTCGGAAAAATATTTCTTCAATGTCTCGAAGCTATGCCAAATCTGGCAAGTATATCTTTCGATTTGCAATGTTTTGAACCCAAGTCTGAGGGAATTTAAGAGTGCTGCGAAGTTGTTAGGGCCACTTAAAATGACTCTTTGCTCGTTTTGAAGCCTATCGGCAAAATCCGGGATCCTTAAAAGTTCTATGTAAATGCTCTCTGCAGGAACAAAGAGAATGCCAAAATCCGTTGTCTCAGGAGTGACTATGTATTTCTTTTGGATATCTTTTGCCTCTGAAAGTACTCTTTCTTTGACAGCTTTCAGAGATGAAGCTATTTGCGCTTCGTCATGCATATCAACAGCTTCCTTGTACTTTACGTAATCGGTTGTCGGAAACTTCGAATCTATTGGAAGATAGACAGAGCCTGAGTTGTCTTTTCCTGGCAATTTTATTGCGAACTCGACCTTTTCTCTGTTGTTTCTTGGTGAATAGTCTTTTACAAATTGGTCTTTTGCCAAGATATCATTCAAGATGCTCTCAGCTTGCACTTCTCCCCAAATACCTCTCGATTTAACGTTTGAGAATATCTTGTTGATGCTTTGCACATCAGATGTCAAGGCATTAAGGCTCCCAAGGCTTTGATGCAGTTTCTCAAGACTCTCGTTTACGACTTTAAATGATTGGACGATCCTCTTGTCTAGCGTCTCTTGCAATTTCTCGTCGACAACGCTTCTCATCTCATCAAGCTTTGCATTGTTGTCCTTTCTTATTAAATCCAGTCCATCTCTGACTTGCTTAGTAAGATTATCACTTTTGTTTGAAATGTCTACAAATGCCTCATTGTTGGCTTTTCTTATCCGATCAAGATTGTCATATAGCGAGCCTTGTATGCTCAAAAGTTTATCAGCTTGGCTTTTCTCGATTGATGAAAGTTGCCTGAAAATGGCATCCATGCTCTCTCTGTTTGATGCATTTATACGAGAAAAAGCGACAGAGACTTGGTCATTGAGCTTTATTGTTTGCTCATAGCTTTTAATCAATGAGCTATCAAGAGAGCTGGACATACGTTCAAACTCCCCAACAAGAGACAATCTGATCTCCTCCCTGATTCTATAGAGTTCAGCATCGCTGATCTTTATATCATTTGTTTTCTTGCTTTTTGCAAGGAAGATCATGAGCACAACTAATAAAAGAGAAAGCGCAATAAGCGCAAAAGACAAATATTCCATTTCTATAATATAGCCTATTTTCAAAAATAGCCCCAGATTGATTCTGAGGCATATTGGGAAATGAAGCAATCCTACTCTACAAGAACAACTTCGCCATTTGGATAGTGCTCTTTAATGTAAGACTTTACTGTGTCGCTCTTAAGCGCCTTTACAAGTGCTTGCACTTTTGGGTCATTCTCGTTCCCTTCTCTTACAGCAATAACATTCACATATGGCGATGAAGAGTTCTCGATAAATAGTCCATCTCTTGTTGCAACAAGCCCTGCAGGGATAGCATAGTTGCCATTGATTATTGCTGCATCTACATCTTGCAAAATCCTAGGTAAGGTTGCAGCCTCTATCTCCTGGAATTTATATTTATGTGGATTTTCAGCTATATCAAAAGTTGTGGCCTCAAGACCAGCGTCATCCTTTAGCTTTATAAGATTCGCTGACTGTAGCAAAAGAAGTGCCCTCCCCTCATTTGTCGGGTCGTTTGGAATTGCTATAGTCGCACCATCAGGGATTTCCTCTAAGCTGTCGTATTTAGAAGAATACAAAGCAAATGGCTCCACATGGATCGCGCCAGCATTAACAAGATGGAAACCATGCTCTTTATTGAAATTCTCAAGGTATGGAATGTGCTGGAAGTAGTTTGCATCGACACTACCATCTTCAACGACATTGTTTGGAACAACATAATCAGTGAATTCAATAACTTCAAGGTCAATCCCTTCTGCGGCCAATTGATCCTTGACAAGATTCAATAGGACAGCATGCGGATCTGGAGTCGCAGCTACAGTCAACTTTGATCCCTCTGAAGCAGATGATGTCGCGTCTTCTTTTGTGCCAGATGCAAAAAGAGATACAATAGCAAATAATAAAACTACTACTAGAAATGATTTTTTCATAATACAGTCTCCATTGATATGATTTCAGATTTTCTTTTTGTCGCAAAATAATATGGTTTGAGAAAAATAAAGATACTATGCCCAGCAGGGCATCATCATAGAAGACATGCACATGTAGAAAGCTGTAGATTTATTATTAGCCATTTTGCACACCTCCTATGGAAAAGTTGTGTCTAATATACAAAAAGAACGCTATCAAATGCAATAGAAATCCTTTGAAAAAAGCTTTTTTCGCCATTTTACACTCTTTTTACAAGCTTGCATCTTACACTTAACGCCTTATTTGTATGATGAAGACATCTTAATTCAGGAGTGAAAACCCTATGAAAAAAACAAAGAAAGCTTTATCGGTGCTTTTGATTCTCCTATCAGTTTTTGCACTTGCAGCAGAAGGAGCTCAAGAGAATTTCACAGCAAGCGAAGTGAAGAGTGAGGCAAGTCCTAAATACATCTTCATGTTCATTGGTGATGGAATGTCATCTCCTCAAATCAATTCAGCACAGGTATTCAACGGCAACAATGAAAGCGGAAAGATTGCAATCGAGCCTTTGACATTTACTCAATTCCCAGTAGTAGGAATACAATATACACAAGACTCAACATCTTTCTGCCCTGACTCAGCATCAACAGCAACATCTCTATCATCTGGTTTCAAAACACACTCTGGCGTGATTGGAATGGGTGTTGATAAAGTAACAAAAGGTACAACAATTGCCGAAATGCTCAAATCACAGAAAGATTGGAAGATTGGAATTGTCTCATCTGTTACTCTCAACCATGCAACACCAGCAGCATACTATGCCCATGTACCATCCAGAAACAGCTACTATGATATCGGACTTCAAGCTGCATCATCTGGTTTTGACTACTTTGCAGGAGGATCATTGAACAAGGCCGAATCTGGAGATAAAAGCCTTTACAAAGTCTTTGAGGAAGCTGGTTATCTTGTCACAAACAACAGAGATACAATCCTATCTTTGAACAAAGACTCGGGAAAGGTTCTTGCTGTTAGCCCATCATTGCAAGACAGCGGAGCAATGAAATACGAGCTCGATAGAGAATCAGATGAACTATCTCTTGCAGATTTCGTCAAGAAAGGAATCGATGTGCTTGATAACCCAAATGGTTTCTTCATGATGGTCGAGGGAGGTAAGATCGACTGGGCTGGACACGCAAACGATGCACTAGCAAACATCTATGATACTCTTGCGCTTGATGACGCTGTGAAAGTTGCACTTGACTTCGCTTTCGATCACCCAGATGAAACCTTGATAATCGTTACAGGCGACCATGAGACAGGAGGCATGACAATTGGTTATGCAGCAACAGGTTACAATACAGCATTTTCAATTCTTAGAGAACAGAAGATGAGCTATGTCGCATTCGATGAATTGATCTCATCTGAGAAAGAGAATGGAACTCTTGACTTTGCAAGGCTACTTGAGTTGGTAGAAGAGAACTTCGGCCTAACACAGCCAGGGAAAGAAGCTAAAGTCGCAAGTCTAGAGATGAATGAATACGAATATGCAAAGCTTAAGAAGGCATTTGATGATCAAAATAGCGGAAACACATCTGGCTACGAGGAAAAGCTTTTGTATGGTGGCTATAATCCAATCTCAATCACATTGACACACATACTCAACAACAAAGCTGGAATCGGCTGGACAAGTTATGCACACACAGGACTTCCAGTACCTGTATATGCTTATGGCGCTGGATCTGAGGCATTCGTTGGATCCTATGACAATACAGAAGTTGCAAAACGCTTGATGTCACTTACAGATGTCCAGTAAACTTCTATGAAATTCAACAGGGGGGATTTCCCCCCTTTTCTTGCTTTATGAAATTACAAAGAGAAACAATTTTAATTTTAATATACATCGCAATTGCGATTGCTCTGGCCTTCGTTCCAACCGGTTTTCAACGAGCAATCTACACAAATGCTACAGGTGCTAAAGCTAGAGTACTTGAAGTCGACAACTCTACAATATACCAGCAAGGGCTATTCAAGATGGGCGATCAAAGATGCACAGTCGAAATCCTCTCTGGCATACATAAAGGTCTTGTCATGGAAAGCATAAACATGCTCTCCGGATCACTTGCTAATGACAAGCTCTTAGCAAAAGATGACATAGCTTGGGTACTTATCGAAAGAGATAGCAACAATGAACCAATTGCGATAAATGCAATAGACTACTACAGATTATCGAAAGAAGTATTGCTAATAATTGTTTTCTCTCTTGCTCTAATTCTCTTTTCAGGCAAAAGAGGTGCTAGGACGATTCTTTCCTTCGTTCTTGCGTTTCTTCTTATATGGAAGGTTCTTATCCCTTTGACTCTAAAAGGGCACAACCCTATTGCAGTCTCGCTTCTTGTCTTGATTGTCCAAATGTCGTTTACTATCTTTCTTGTAGGCGGTATAGGAAAGAGGAGCATTGCATCCCTGTCTGGTTCGATTCTCTCTGCAATAATTACTTCTATTATATCTTTATTGCTCACAAAGACATTTCAAATAGATGGCTCTGTTCTCGCATCAAGCGAATCTCTTTTATATGCTGGTTTCCAGGATTTAAATCTTACAGCCATCTATTCTGGTGCGATATTACTATCAGCAGGAGGTGCCATAATGGATCTTTCAATAGATGTGGCATCTTCTATCCAAGAAGTAAGCATACACTCTCCCAACTTATCTATGAAAGAGTATTTCAAATCAGGAATGGAAGTAGGAAGAGCTGGCGTGGGAACTCAAATAACAACATTGCTCTTGGCATATATGGGAAGCTACCTGACTATATTGATGGTTTATATGGCGCAAGCGACTCCTCCGCTTAACATTCTTACTGGCAAACAGACTGCAGCCGAAATAGTGCAAACAATTACTGGAGCATTTTCATTACTACTAGTATCTCCGCTGACAGCATTCTTTGCATCGAAGCTTTTCTCTAAAAAGAATCGTGCTTAGCGTTTCGACAAAAGCCTCGATACCATTCTGTTGCCAACAAACTGTATTATCTCGACCATTAAGATGATTATTATTACTGTGATTATCATTATATCGGTTCGAAATCTTTGGTATCCATAACGAATTGCCAAATCCCCTAATCCACCTCCACCGATTGCACCAGCCATTGCCGAGTATCCAATCAGGTTTATTATAGTCAGAGTTATTCCAGAGACCAAAGAAGGCATGGCTTCTGGAATCAGCACTTTATATATGATTTGCCAGTTTGTAGAACCCATTGCTTTGCTAGCTTGTATGACACCAGGATCAACTTCTTTCAATGCGCTTTCGACAAGACGAGCCACAAAAGGAGCAGCGGCAATAGAAAGCGGTATTATAGTCGCTTTAGTGCCTATCGCTGTACCGATGATCAATCTCGAGAGAGGCATGATCAATATCATCAAAATGATAAATGGAAATGAGCGAAGTATATTCACAATCCTCGAAAGTATGTTATTCAATAAAGGCATTGGGAGAATCTGTACTGAGCCGTTGGAATCCGTTATATAAAGCAAAACACCAATAGGCAATCCCAAAATAACAGAAAGCACAGTAGAGAATAAAACCATTTGTATAGTTTGCACAAACGGAATGCTAATCAATTGCCAATAAGAGCTAAACATATTGTTCATCCTCCTTATTAATATCCTCTTCCTCGACAGAAACATCGAGTCTTCTAAGATATTCGACGGCTTTAATCTCAACGTCTTTATCTGGACCTATATCTGTAACCATTATGCCAATATCCTCACCATTGACATTTTGCACACCAGCTGCCCTGATATTAAAAACCGCACCAGTATGCATTGTCACAGTCGATATAATAGGATTGCACGTTGTACTACCTCTGAAACGAAGAGTATAGTGGCCCTTTTCATCTGACCACCGTATCATTGAAGCCTTGACACTTGTCAAATTCGATAGAAAATCCTTTGTAACATTGCTCTTTGGATTCGAGAATACATTTGGCACAAGCCCCTCTTCAACAATCTTTCCTGCATTCAAGACAGCAACTCGATCACAAGCATCTCTTACAACTTCCATTTGATGAGTAATCATGACTACTGTCAAATTCATCTGCTTTTGAATTTTCTTTATTAGAGATAGAATTGATCTGGTCGTTTGTGGATCAAGCGCGCTAGTTGCCTCGTCACAGAAAAGAATTGATGGATTGACAGCCAAAGCCCTTGCAATAGCGATTCGTTGTTTTTGACCGCCAGAAAGTGTCGAAATAGGAGCATTCCCACGTCCCTCAAGACCAACTAATGCCAATAGTTCTTCAACTCTATTTTTTATTGTTTTTTTATCGAACTTGCAAATCTCCATTGGATAAGCAATATTGCCAGCTGCAGTACGCGAGGAAAAAAGGTTGAAGTTCTGAAAAATCATTCCAATTTTTCTTCTTTCAATTATCTTCTCTTTCTCATCAAGATTATCAACACGCTTCGAGCCATAGTAAATAGCACCTGCATCTGGCTCCTCAAGCATAGAAACAAGCCTTACTAATGTTGATTTTCCAGCTCCAGACTTACCGATGATCCCATATATAGAATTAGAAGGAATAGTTAAAGAAACATCCTCAACAGCATGAAGAGCGCCATATGTCTTTTGTAAATGATCAAGAACAATCTCCATCGATAAACTCCTTTCGAAGAATTCTAGCAAAAAAGACAAAATAAGCAAACGACAAAAAAAAATCCCAGACAACTCTGGGGTTAAATAAAAAAATCGGCATCTACCTACTCTCCCGCAGACTAAGCTGCAGTACCATCGGCGTATGAGCGTTTCACTGACGTGTTCGGGAAGGGAACGTGTGGTTCCACTCAGCCAAGGACACCGATAAAATCCATCAGAGGGATGAAAAATCATCCATCCATGCATTCCGCCTACAAAAGCGAAGAAAAAGAAACCGGCATCTACCTACTCTCCCGCAGACTGAGCTACAGTACCATCGGCGTATGGGC
>DKCO01000013.1 GCA_002452215.1 Spirochaetales bacterium UBA6872 | reverse complement strand
CTTATTTCCCGATGCTAACAAAAGCTTGTTTCTTATTTTATTGCTTTGCTAGAATGCGATGGAAATGGCCTTACCTTCACGAATATAAATAGGCAAATCAACGATAAATATGTCTTTGAAAACTACAAGTCTGGCAATTATTCTATTGATGGCTTTATAAACTACAGAAAATCATACAATAGTTTTGAAGAAACCTCTTATCTTGCAAATATAGAAAATTCGGAGCTTACATTCAAAGATGGCGATGATATTTATCATTTGAAATTTGGAATAAATTATAAGGTTGAGGGCACACAACAAGATCCAAACACGATTAAACTCACATATTCTGACTTCTCAATTAACAATATCAGTTTGAATAACATATCAAATTCAAGTCTGAAATTATCAGTAGAAGCAATTAATAGAATCAAGAAATTTGTCCTCTATTTTGAGAAATAGGCAATAGAATATGAAATTTAAAAGGAAGCAAGATTTTCTCCTGCTTCCTTTTTTTAACCTTTAATTCATGTTAACAATAGACTTGTCATAATCCTCTGGAGGAACAAAGCCTAAAAGGTTCATGCATGTTGCTGCTATTGATGATATTCCAAGTCCACTATTAAGCTCCTTGCTATATTCATTGTTATAGCATGGATCATAGATAATACATGGAACAGGATTCAATGAGTGCGATGTCTTAGGCTTAGGCTCACCATTTGCCTTAAGCTTTACAGATCCATCTTTTGCATGCTCATACATATCATCAGCATTGCCATGGTCTGCTGTGATAACCATTATTCCACCAGCTTTATCAATTGCTTCCTTTAGCCTTCCAAGTTGCAAATCCATTGCTTCCATTGAACATACAACAGCCTCAAAGACACCTGTGTGTCCAACCATATCGCCATTAGGATAGTTAAGCTTTATGAAATCCCATTTGCCTGATTCAATCTCTTCAATTACCTTGTCTGTAATCTCAGCACACTTCATCCATGGTCTTTGCTCATAAGGAACTTTATCAGATGGAATCTCGTCATATTCCTCAAGCTTATCGTCAAACTTACCAGATTTATTTCCGTTGAAGAAATATGTGACATGTCCGAATTTCTGTGTTTCTGATATAGAATATTGCTTTACGCCAGAAGCACAAAGGTACTCTGCCATTGTTCTATCGATAGCAGGAGGAGCAACCAAGTACTGATGAGGAATATGCAAATCACCATCATATTCCATCATTCCAGCATACTCAACTTTAGGCACTCTTTTTCTATCGAACTCTGTGAAATCCTTATCATCGAATGCTTTTGAAATCTCAATTGCTCTATCGCCACGGAAATTGAACAAAATAACGCTATCGCCATCCTCGATTGTTCCTACTGGCTTTCCGTTTTCAGCAATTACAAAAGGAGGAAGATCCTGGTCTATTGCACCTGTCTCTTCTCTTAGCTTTACAATCGCATCATGAGCTGAATCAAAGTAGCGACCTTCGCCTAGGACATGTGTTTCCCAACCTTTTCTTACCATATCCCAGTTGGCATTGTAACGATCCATCGTAATGACCATTCTTCCACCACCGGATGCTATCTTCGCATCAAACGTACCGTCTGCAGATAACTCCTTCAAGAATTCAGCAAATGGATCAAAGTAGTCCAACGCTGACATCTCTCCAACGTCTCTTCCATCGAGAAGTGCATGGACTCTAACTTTTTTTACACCCTCTTTCTTTGCCTCGACTATCATTGCTTTCAAGTTATCGATATGCGAATGGACGTTTCCATCTGACAAAAGCCCAATGAAATGCAAAGTTGAATTGTTCTTTTTCACATTTTCAATTAGCTTCTTCCATGTCGCTCCTTGAAACATTGCTCCAGAGTTGATTGAATTAGCAACAAGCTTTGCCCCCTGTGCAAAGACTCTTCCACAACCCATTGCATTATGCCCTACTTCAGAGTTTCCCATATCGGCATCTGAAGGAAGACCAACAGCAAGTCCATGAGCCTTCAATTTTGTCCAAGGAGCAATTTGATAGAACTTATCGAGATTCTTTGTATATGCCGCCGCAACAGCATCTCCATCCTTATACTTGCCAAATCCAACTCCATCCATGATGACAAGCATCACAGGACCCTTTCTTTGGATTTTCCCATTTTTCTTTAGGGCTTCAACCATGATTTTATCTCCTTATTATTATCTTTCTATTGGCGATGTTGCCTCATCAAGCCAAGCTTTCGTCTCCTCAAATACATAATCCACAAGCTGATCATGTATCCATTTATGGTACAGATTGATCTGCTGAATCTCCGAATCAGTCAAATATCTTATGTCTATAAGCCTTTTCTCGTAAGGTACCATTGAAAGAACTTCAAAAGAATAGAACTTTCCAAATTCAGTCTCTACATCGTTTTGTACAGCAAGAAGATTCTCAATCCTTATTCCATGCTTTCCTTCTTTATAGACACCAGGCTCATCAGATATTACCATTCCACACTCCAATGGAACATCTATAAGTGCTGTAGATATTCGCTCTGGTCCTTCGTGCACATTGAGTCTGCATCCAACTCCATGTCCTGTTCCATGGAAGAAGTTCATTCCTGCAGTCCAAAGATATTGTCTGGCAAGGATATCGAGCTGCACACCCCTTGTTCCTTGAGGAAAACGTTGTCTTGCAAGTGCCAAATGCCCTTTGAGAACCAATGTATAGTCTCTCTTTTGCTCTTCTGTTGCTTCGGCACCAAAAAGAAGAGTCCTCGTCAAATCTGTCATTCCGAACTCAAACTGGCTTCCTGTATCAAGAACCAACAAGCCTTCCCCTTCTACAGTCTTGTTTGTCTCTTCTGTTGCTGAATAATGACACATAGCACCATCTTCTCTGAAACCTGAAATAGGTGCAAACGATGGCCCACGATATCCTTCCATCTTCTCTCTTTCAGCCTCAAAGCGTCTCGATATCTCCATCTCGCTGTATTTTCCAAGAGGATCTATGTTAGCCATGAAGTTAGCAAAAGCAATCCCATCCAAGAAATGAGCCCTTCTCATTCCTTCCATCTCTGCTGGATTTTTTCTTGCTTTCAGATCTGTTGTTATATCGCGCCCTGTGATGTTCTTTTTCTTCAATACAGAAGAAGCAAAACTATATGCGATTTTCTCTGGACTATAGTACCCAATACCCTTCTTTGTAAGATCGGGAAGCATTTCAAAAACATCTTTGTAATCATAGAGTTCAAACACTTCCTCTACTTTCTTCTTCAAATCTTTGTCAAATCTCTTAGGATTTGTAAAAAGAATCGCCCTATCGGTTGATATAAAGGCATATGACATGAAAACTGGATTGTAAGCAATATCATCGCCTCTTAAGTTGGAAAGCCATGCAATATCATCGATTGCAGCAATAAATGTCCAATCGGCACCCTTTTGTCTCAGTTTCAGGCGAACAATATTGACCTTTGCAGCAGATGTAAATCCGGCATAATCATCCTTCATTTCGACACACTTTGAAAAAGGAATAGCTGGCCTATCCTTCCAGAATCTGTCAAGCAAATCATCTGTTGATACAAGCTTAACACCTTTGGCCTTCAAATCCATTTCGATATCCTGAAAACTCTTAATAGAGATTGATAAGCCATCAACTCCCACCGATGTGCCTTTTTTCATATTTCTTTCAAGCCATTGATAAGGGTTCGGAGTATCATCAATATCGAGTTTGAGCATCTCAAACTCTGTACCCTCAATTTGCTTAGCAGCTTGTATGAAATACCTCGAATCAACCCAAAGCAATGCCCTGTCTTTTGTAACAATCACCGTGCCGGCTGAGCCAGTAAAGCCCGATATAAAAGCCCTCGTTCTCCAACGTGGCGCTACATATTCACTTTGATGTGGATCTGTTCCTGTGATAAGGTAGGCATCAATGCCTTCCTTTTCCATTTCTTTTCTCAATTTTTGGATTCGTTCGTTTATCATACCCAATTTCCACCCTTCTATTTCTAATACGAAAAATAACAAACAACAAAACAATCCCAGCCAATATCATAAGAAAGCAAAAGACCTGTCCTTTCGATATATTCAAAAATGACTGGAAAAGCGCAATGTTATCGCTCTCCTTTCCCCAAGCAAAAACATAACCGATATCGGCATCAGGCTGCCTTAAGTATTCTATAAAAAACCTGCCTGTTCCATATCCTATAAAATAATATGCAACAATTATTCCATCAGGAAGATTCTTCTTTTTCTTCATAGGTCGAACTATCGCCCAAAGGATAATAAATAAAAGAACACCCTCTATTGCAGCCTCATAAAGCTGTGATGGATATCGAGGAAGGTTTACATACTCACCCAAGCTATATTCAATTCCAAGAGAAGAACAAGCATCTCTTACCCATTCAAGCTTTGTCGAAAATTTTTCTGCTGATGGGAAAATCATGCCACCTTTCAAAGCAACTCTTCCATAGAGCTCACCGTTGATAAAGTTTCCTAGTCGACCAAATGTATATCCTAAAGGAATTGCAGCTGCAAGCATATCTGCGAGAGCAAGAAAAGGAATTTTCCTCACTTTGCAAAATATAAAAACAGATATAACAAGGCCTATGACTCCTCCATGGAAAGACATTCCAGGCAATCCTACGAAATGAGTTCCCTTGAAAGGCCAGAAAATCATCCAGGGGTGCATAAGATAGTAGGATGCATCAGAATAGAAAAAACAAGAGCCCATCCTAGCTCCTACCAATAGTCCTATAATGCCCCAAAAGAAAAGGTCCTGAACTACGGTCTTATCAAGTGACAAAACACCATCCTTTTTGTTTTCATAAGAAAATAAGGCATATGTAATTGCAAAGGCAACAATGTACATGACAGCATACCATCTGATAGGAATGGCTGAAATAACATAAGGTGAAATCCATGATGGATATTGCACATAGAGTACCATAGTGCGAGTTTATTACTTTGATTGCATTTTAGCAATTATATAGGTGTCATTGGACCATTATTGTAGGAATTATTCACAAAAGCCTTTAAAATACATGCTATGAAAAGAAAACAAATGATCTTATCTGTGTTAGTGCTATGTTTTTCGTTCATGCTATTTGCACAGCCAACACAGGAAAAAAACATACAGTCAAATGGAAACAGCAATGATTTCTCGCTAAACAACATGGTCTATTCTTTGAGGAACCTATATGCATATCTTGATGAGAACTTCCTGTATGACATAGATAATGAGGAAATGCAATATGAACTTGTAGAAGCCATGGTCAATTCCCTTGGCGATCAATACTCATACTTTGTTCGTCCTGACGATGCTGAGGAGTTCCAGGAAAATACACAAGGCGAATATGTAGGGATTGGCACATATTTGACAAAAGCAAATCCTGCGTACTATGACGCGGATGATCCTGAGACATATATGGTTATCATCACTTCCCCATTCCCGGGAGGCCCTGCAGACAGAGCTGGATTGAAAGCGAAAGATATGATCAGTGCTGTAAATGGTGAAGATATATCTGGATTAAATGCAAATGAGGCATCAAAGCTAATAAGAGGTGAAGAAGGAGTTCCTATCACATTGACAGTGCATAGAGGAGATGCTGTATTCGACATTACTTTAGTTCCAGAGGTTGTAATCACTCCAACCAGCGAAACTCAAATGCTTGATGGCAATATAGGCTATATAAGAATCTTGCAATTCAGCGTATCGACTTTCGAGAAAATATATGAAGATGTAAACAAGCTTGTTGAAAAAGGAGCGACCAGTCTCATTATAGATCTAAGAAACAATGGAGGTGGCGTCGTAGATTCAGCTTTATCCATTGCTAATATGTTCATTTCACAAGGTACTCTCCTAACTACAGGTTACAAACCAGGATCGCCCAATCAAGATACAGTATATACAGCTACGAATTATCTTGCTGTTCCAGAGACAATGCCGATTGTTGTACTTATAAATGGAGGAACAGCATCAGCAAGCGAGATACTTACTGCCGCGCTACAGGAAAACAATAGAGCAAAAATCGTTGGATCAACATCATTCGGAAAAGGAATAATGCAACATGTATTTCCGTACATGGATGGCTTTCTGAACATAACTGTAGCGCATTACTATACACCAAAAGGAAACGATATACATGAAATCGGAATAACTCCAGACTATATAGTTGAAGAGGAAGAGTATTCAGATGAACAAATAGATGCATATGCTGAGTTCATAAAGAGCAATAAAACAAAGGAATGGATTGAAAAACACCCGGAATACTCAAAAGAAAACATTGAATCCTTTGCAAATGAGTACAAAGACAGTAACGTTCCATATTCCCTTCTTTGCCTTCTAATGAGGAACGAGTACATATATTCTCTCGATTATGATAAAAGACCTGTTGCTGATCCTGATTTCGATATGCAACTCAAGAAAGCAATCGAAGTAGTTAAAGGCGAGATATGAGAGTTTTTCTTCTAGATGCATCTTACAAAGGCGACTCTCTATATTCTTTGAAAAGCAAAGAGAAACAATATCTAAACAAAGTACTTAGGCTCGAGGTGGGCACTGTTTTCACAGCAAAGGACAAGAGTGAGCAATATTACAATGCAAAACTAATCGACCAAGATCGTCTTTATCTGGAGAAGACAGATAATATCGAAGAGAATCTAATGGACGCTCTCTCAGCTTACAAAGGTCCCTTTGCAAACATATCGATGTACATTTGCATATTAAAAGGAAAGAAGAACGAACTTGTAGCAAAGGCACTTACAGAGATTGGAATAAAGAAGATTGTCTTTGTACAAAGCCAATATGTCCAAGAAAAAGAGTTCTCTTCGCATCAAAAAGAGAGAATAGAGGCTATTGTAAGAGAAGCTGTTCAACAATCGGGCGCCATAGCTCCAGTTCTAGATGGCCCGATAGAGTTTGTAAAAGCTTTAGAGCAAATCAATTCTAAAGCTTTTATTCTCCATCAATCAAAACTTTGCGAAACAAAGTCATTGAAGCAAGCTTGCTCAACTTTGAACAAAGAAGACGATATCGCTTGCTTTATAGGACCGGAAGGCGGATTTTCAGAAGACGAGTGCTCTATTGCAGTTGCAAAAGGTGCAATTCCGGTTCTTTTGAATACAAATATACTTCGAGCGGAAACTGCAGCAATATACACAGCATCAGCTTTGCAAGTCCTATTGCAAGGCTAAAACTCTTTGGAAAAAGTTTGAAAAAAATAACCAATTCGTTAATTACACTGAAATTATATCTCTTTTTTTGATAATTTTATTTTTTTTATTATACAAAAGCAAAAATGTAAGTGAGAATGTATATGTTTTCGATGTCAAAAGAATTCGTCTGGGGGAGGTGTTTTGATGAACGGAATTTTTGTAAGTTGCAAAAAAGAGAAAAACGAATACATACAAAAAACTTTGTGTCTAGAGAAGCTTTTCTTTTTGAATATCGAGGAATTTTGCAGGTTCAGTATAAAAGAAGATACAATTATCATATGTGATTTGAAAAACGAAGAAGACAATTTGCTCATTGAAGAGAAAATAGAGCAGAAATACCCTCTCATATGCATTTACAACAGAAGCAATCATTATCCTTTCGAACAATACTCCAATACAATCTTCATACCATCAGAATATACATTGCAAACATTGAAGGAAGCTTTCGTAAGAATCAATTCATTCAATATTCAAGATGATGAAACGTTGATCGGCTCATCTCTAAAAATGGATAATGTACGAGCCGCAATAAGACGCTATGCAAAACGCAACTGTTCAATACATCTATCTGGAAATACAGGGACAGGAAAGAATGTTGCAGCAAAAATGATCCATTCGCTTTCTGGAAAGAAGAACAAGATGGTATATGTAAATTGCGGAACCTGTTCAAATCCGGGACTCATAGAAAGCAATTTCTTTGGATATTCAAAGGGTTCTTTTACAGGGTCTTCGGGAACAAGAAATGGATATCTTTTAAATGCTGATAAGTCAACATTGTTTCTAGATGAGATAGAAAACATGTCGCACTACATGCAAGAGCTTTTGTTAGACACAATAGATAGTGGAAATTTCAGAAGAGTCGGGTCCGACACAGAGATTAATTCAGATTTCAGAATAATAACTGCAAGCAATGTCAATCTTGAAGAACTTATAGAAAAAGGAAAACTCAGGCTTGATTTCTACTATCGAATAGCACAAAGAGAAATACATCTCCCAAATTTGGATGAACACAAGGAGGATATTCCAGAACTTGTGCAATACTATGAGCGGAAAAACAACATCATACGATACAGAATCACAAATTATGAACCTCTTTTCAATCGTTTATGGCCAGGAAACATTAGAGAATTATTCAAAGTAATCAGCATTATGCATGAGGAGATAGAGCTGAATTCAAGTTATTCAAAATTCAGAAAAACCAATATTGATCTTTAATGCCACGCTAGAGAGGAATAAAACATTTAATTTTTGCAATTCCATATAAATACGTGGTTTAGCTCGAAATGCCTATCTATATACTGTGTTGTGAAAACAATGTGAAAAACTATGTGAAATTCGAGTTTTTCACACTTTCCATATAATTCAAAAACTTATATAAAATCTTACAATTATATAGGTATTTATCTATATTTAGATATAATGTAATTCCTTTCAATAAAACAAATTATACTTCATTAAGTATAAAGTGTCATTTTGACATATCATACAGTCAAAAAAAAGGTTTTTCACCTTTTTCCACTGATATTAACAATAATGTGAAAAACATGTGAAAAACTACATATAGTGTCTGTCAAATAGTATTTGTGTTTTTTTGAAAAATAAAGAATCTCAACCCTTATAAGATTGTTCACACACATTTTAAAGGTTATAATCTTCGGTATGGCATCTATATATGGAATCGGAAATCCTCTTATCGACTATCTTTGCTCTGTAAATGATGAAGACTTGCATAATCTTGGGCTCAATAAAGGCATCATGCTATTGATAGACGCAAAAAAGCAAGCAGAGATCATAGAATATACAAAAGGAAGAGAAATCAAATATTCTTGTGGTGGTTCTTGCCCTAATACAATGGTAACATTATGCTCACTAGGCATAAAAACAACTCTTGCTGGAGGTGTTGGAAATGATAAGCTGGGTGAAATGTATAGAAAGAAGTTGCAAGAAAGCGGAGTAAAAGATGAATGTGTTTACAAAGATGCTGTAACTGGAACATCGATTATACTAATCAGTGATGACAAAGAACGCACTATGAACACTTATCTAGGTGCAAACAGGCTTTTTGATAGCTCTGATATAAACGAAGAAAGTGCAAAAAAATCTGATATCTTTTATTTTACAGGTTACATGTGGGATACAGAGCCCCAGCAAAGAGCTGTAAAAAAAGTATTAGATATATTCAAAAATGAAGGAAAGACAATAGCATTCGATCTTGCAGACCCCTTTGCTGTCGGAAGATACAGACAGACTTTCCTTTCATTAATCAAAGAATATTGCGACATTGTTTTTGCTAATAGCGAAGAAGCAAGGTTTTTATTCGATAACTACGATGCTTATGAATGTTGCAAGTCGATGGGCAAATTGTGTCCAATTGCAATAGTAAAAAACGGGAAAAAGGGTTCATATATATCAAAAGACCGAACAATATACAGAATCCCTCTCTATGGCAACTCAAACCCTGTTGATACAACTGGTGCTGGCGATACTTATGCAGCAGGCTTTCTTTATGGCTATGTGAAAGGCTATGACATCGAAACATGTGGAAATATAGCATCTTACCTTGCCGGAGAGATTATTTCTCAGCTAGGAGCCCAATTTTCGCAAGACCAATTGGATAAAATAAAGAAAAAACTCGAAATCAAATAGAAAACAGCACACCTTTTTTGGCATGCTGTCTCTACTAATAGATTTTCTAGTAATTTTGTGCAATCAACTCAAAATATGCTTGAGGGTGAGCACATACTGGGCACACTTCTGGAGCCTTCTTTCCGATGGAAATATGGCCACAGTTTCTGCACTTCCAAATCATCTCTCCATCTCTTGAAAAAACGAGACCATTCTCAACATTTTCCAAAAGTGCTAGATATCTCTTCTCATGCTCAGCTTCAATCTTAGCAACACCTCTGAACTTTGCAGCAATTTCCTTAAAGCCTTCCTCATCCGCAACCTTTGCAAACTCAGCATACATATCAGTCCACTCGTAATTCTCTCCCTCGGCAGCCGCTTTCAAGTTTTCTGCTGTTGATTTGACATCTCCACCTTCAAGGTATTTGAACCAAAGCTTTGCATGCTCCTTTTCATTATCTGCTGTCTCCAAGAAAAGCGATGCAATCTGCTCATACCCTTCTTTTTTAGCTTTTGAAGCAAAGAAAGTATACTTGTTCCTTGCTTGCGATTCGCCAGCAAATGCTGTTTGTAGATTCTTCTCAGTTCTTGATCCTTTCAGTTCCATTTTTATTCTCCTTTGCTCTGCACTCCTTGCAGATACCTTCAAATATTAATTCATGGGAGGTTAATAAAAAGCCATCCTCTCTTGGTTTAGCTTTGTTTTCCAAATCTCCCTCATCTTCCACATAAACGTCTATAATCTTTCCGCAATTCTTGCAAATTGCATGGGAATGTTGCATCAAAGTAAAGTCAAATCTTCTCTCTGTAAACAATGAAGACGGCTCTATTTTTCTTATTTTTCCCTCATTGGAAAGGACATTCAAATTCCTATAAACTGTCGCTTTCGATATCGTGGGGTGATCTTTCGACACTTTTAAATAGACTTCCTCAGCACTAACATGCCCTCTCAAGTCCAATACCGCCTCGTAAATGATATTTTTCTGTTTCGTGTTTCTTCGAGCTAGCATAATTTAACTTATTGATATTCATTCCTATTAACAAAAATATAATAAAAAGCATTTCTATCGTCAAGATTTCTATATCTTCAATTCATTTTTTTTGTAACAAAGGTAAATAGGAACCTCTACTAATAGCATCAAAATCCAGCCTATTGCAGATGCAACAGCAACACTCAAAATCGAGAGCTTTGATATCAACAGATAAACGAAAACAACTCGCATACTCGCTTGGATTGTTGTGCAAATAAGAGTAACTTTCATCTTTCGTATTCCACGCATAAATCCTTGTATGCCATTAGTTAAAGCAGGCAATATATACAGGAAAGCCATCAATCCAATATATTTTGCACCCATATTTATCATTAAAGGAAATTCATCTGAAACGAAAAGCTCCATAATCTTGAATCTAAAAGAAAAAGAAAAAATACAAATAAAAGCCCAATAAATGATTTCAATAATCATTCCAGAACGAAATCCCTTAACTATGCGTTCTTTTTTCCCCGCTCCATCGTTTTGTGCTGTATAAGTTGTTATCCCAGATCCAATACTTTGCTCAGGAGTGAAAGCAAAATCGTCAACTCTTGTAACAGCATTGAAAACAGCAATCATTTCAACGCCCAAAGTATTTATTGCACCTTGTATCAAGAGCTTGCAAATTGGTTGCACTGATTGTTGCAAAGCAGTGATGCTTCCATAGCTCAATGTTTTTTTCAATAGGCTTTTCTCTATTCTGAAGCTTTTTAAAGGAATAGAAAGAACAGGAACCTTTATATATATGTAAATTATGCACAGCAACGCTGACAAAGCCTGGGCAATCACTGTCGTAATAGCTGAGCATCTAATTCCAAAACCCAAAAAACCAACAAGGATTATATCAGATGCCATATTGAACAATGATGAGAATACTAGAAATTTCAAAGGCGTATTTGAATCTCCAACACTCTTTAAAGAAGAAGCAAGCGCATTGTAGAAGTATGTAAAAGGTGTCCCGATGAATATTATTGACAGATATTGCGCTGTAATATCTTGAATCTCATAAGGAACTTGTATTATACAAACCAATCTTCTTGATATGATAATACCAATAAAAGCTACAGCAAAAGAAAAGAAAATTCCAAAGACAGAGACTGTTGCGACTTCCTTTTTCAAAAGATCATTATCGCCAGCACCATAGTAATTGCTCATCAATACACCAGCTCCGATTGTAATTCCAGAAATAGATAGAATAACAATATTCATCACCGGACTTGCTGTGCCTACTGCAGCGAGAGCGTCTTTTCCAATAAACCTTCCAACTATTATTGAATCAACAGCATTATAAGCGAGCTGGAACAAATTTCCCAAAACTAAAGAAAACGAATATACAAGCTGAAGCCTAAAAGGGCTTCCTTCAGTCATTTTTACTATAGACATATCTAAAAAGCCTGGCCAACGCCAGGCAGCTAATTCTTATTTTACAGGAATTATCCTCACCTGCTTATACAAACCTTCGCCTTCACTCTTTGTATCGATTCCTTCCAAATCATTCAAAGCTGTATGAACAAGTCTCCTCTCAAAAGGATTCATTGGTTCCAAGAGCCTTGATCTTCCAGATCTCTTTACTTGCTCTGCAACCTTATAAGCATTTCTCACGATGCTCTCTTCATGTCTCATCCTATAGTTTTCACTATCGATAACAACCTTCAGATATGGATTAAGATTTCCAGCATAAACATTTGTAATAAGCTGGATTGCATCAAGGTTTTTTCCCTTTCTTCCAATGAGGATTGCCGAATCCTGGCTGTCGATATCTATACCAAGCTTGTCATCTTTTCTAAAGGAAATATATGCTTTCCCTTCATATCCCATCTTGTTTATAAGGGTATCTACAAATCCAAGTATTTTCTCTTCAGCTTCATTTTCAGACACAAGAACTTTTTTCTCTGGCTTCGTTAAAAAATTAACATTGTCCTCTGACTCAGGATTTTTACCTTCTTCTCCTCCGTAAAAAACCCTTATCTTCACAACTGGCTTTTTGAAAAGTCCTTTTTTTACTGTATCAATTACTTCGACATCAAAGTTTCCATCTTCTAGTCCAAGTTCTTCAATTGCTTTCTCTCTTGCTTCTTCTTCTGTTTTTCCTTCGAAATCACAAAACATATATACTACCTCTTATTCTTTTTCTTTTTAGCTTTCTTTGCTTCATCTTTTGCAACAATCTCAGCCTCATACTTGCCCTTTTTCTTATGGTTTGTATAGATTTGCTGGCCAATCGAAATTGCATTTGTGACTGTCCAATATACAAGCAATCCAGATGGTGCATTGTACATTATGAAGAAGAACATTATAGGCATGCCATATGTCATGAATATCATCATAGATTTCTGGCTTTGAGCTGTATTTGTTGCCTGTGTTATCTTCATCGAGAATATCATCGAAACTGTATATATGATTGGTAACAAATGTATTTGAGGTCCTAAGAAAGGAAGAGAAAATGGAAGTGTTGCAATAGTATCAGGGACAGAAAGATCAGGAATCCATCCTGGGATAAACATTGCACCCCTAAGCTCAAAATTCTTATTCAATAGCCCATAGAGTGCTATAAATATCGGGAATTGAATCAACATAGGAATGCAAGACCCCATTGGGTTTATGTGCTCATCTTGGTAGAGTTTGGCAATTGCTCTGTTTTGCTCCTCAGGATTATCAGCATATTTTTTCTTTATCTCCTCCATCTTAGGAGTCAATGCACTCATTTTTGCTGTAGAATCAAGCCCTTTCTTTGAAATAGGTATCAAGCATACTTTTACAAGGATAGTCAACAAGATAATTGCAACACCATAGTTAGGTATAACAAAGTAGAATGCCTCAAGAATCCATTTCAAAATTGTTTCCAGCCAAGAAAGCCAAGAAACATCCAATGCTTTTTTGAGATTATGGTTTGATAATCCAAAAACATTGTCGCTTGCCACATCATATATTCCAAGTGTCTTGGATGTTTGAGGTCCAGCATAGAATGAATAGACATCAGTTACAGACGACTTGGAATCATACACTCGATGGAAATATATTGTATCTTCTTGAGGAATTCCTGTATCTTGTGAAATTTCAGTTGCACTGATATAGCTTGTAATTCCATCTGTTTCTGGTATCAAAAGAAAAGCAAAGTACTTTCCTGCAAGACCAACCCAATCTACATCACTATTTGAATACTCAAAGAGTCCATTTTTGAAGTTAGCATTCTTTCTGCTACCTTTGTCAGCTTGCTTATAAATAACTCTACGATAGTCATAATTACCAGACAATGACTCAAATGCTGGACCAATTTGAGGACCAATAGACATCGAATACATATTTCCGTCAAAATTCAATGGAATCGATTTTCCATCCTCACTATTTATCGTAACAGCAAGCTGGATCATGTACTCATCGTCAGTTGGAATAGCAAAACGTTTCTCAATAGTAAACTTCTCTCCAGAAGAACTAATCTCATACTCTCTGGAGAAAGTGACTTGGGTAATACTACCGGAATTAGCTTTTTTCGTTTCTATTGAGTAATCAAAGACATCATCAATAGGAGAATCTTTGTCAGAGCCATAATAAAGCATAAAAGCATTTACATCATTGTCTTCTTTATATATAAGCTCAACTGGTTTTCCATTCTCCTCATGCTCTAAAAGCTTTATGGATGATATAGTTCCACCTTTAGGGTCAAAGGTTATATCAAATGACTTGCTTTGAACATTGAATTTCGAATCTGGTCCATCGGTTCCAGAGGCTTTGAATGTACTTACTTCGCTCTCTGTCTTCAGATTTTCGCTTTTTGACGTGCTGTCAATCTCTGTTTCAACAGTTTCAGCTGTTGCGACAACATCAGTTGGTGTAAAGAAAACAGTCTGAAGTGTCATCCCAACAGTGATTACAATTACTGATAAAACAATAGCTATGATAGTATTCCTATCCAATTTCTACTCCTTTAAAGTTGTATGCACCAAGAAAGCTGAAATAGGAATATTGCTTGATGGAAAGAATGTATTATCTTCGATTTGCCCTGTCTAACAAACTTATGAAGCCAGACTCAAGCAAGGAAAAATCGGAAACCTTTCCTGGATACATAATAAGGGCATAATCCTTGGAATTATCCTTAAAAGAATCTAGGCTACTATTTCTGTAAGGATAGTTGCGAAAAATCTCTTTCGCTCTCCTTCTAGCTTTATTGCGATCCACAGCTCTTCCAAAATGCTTTGCAGGAATTACTATTAAGCGATCATAGCCTAGCTTGTTATCAAGATAAATCAATCGCATACCAAAAGAGGATTTTGATTTTCCTTCCTTGAAAATGCGATCGATATCTGTTTTATTTCTGATAATTTCTTTTTTAGTATGGTTTCTTCTCATCACTTGCTGTGAGATGATATCTACCCTTAGCTCTTCTGCGAGCAAGTACCTTGCGTCCACCCTTTGTTGCCATTCTTGCTCTGAAACCGAACTTTCTTGTTCTCTTCATCTTGCTTGGCTGATAAGTTCTCTTGCCTTTGTAACTCATGATATACTCCAATTATTTCGCTATTAAGCGTTATTTTCATTTATTTTGGGACAATAGTACCCGATTTTGGAATTGTATATTGTTGACACCTACGAGGTCAAGACCTTTTTGATACCTCTAAATCGACAATATTCAAATTAGGGTACATTTCATTGTAGTCTTTAATGATCTTGTTTTTTTTCAATAAAAGAAGATTTCTTGCTGAAGAAGAAAGAGTGAAAACCTTCAATACTCCATCCTTTATGCTTTTTAATTCTGTAACAGCCGATAATTGTGCTCCAGATATCATAGGCCATGCCTTATATGCATTTGCATTGCTTTTATCAATTTTATACTTTTCAAAGTATTCATCGAGGTCTTTTCTCAATGTATGGTCACTTATCTTCATTTATGAATTTTCCCTCTTCGACACTATAGCAAATCTCCTGATTTATCTCTTCAAAATATTTTTCAAAAGGAAGAAATGTATAAAATGCTTGCGAATAATCATCAAGAGTGCCTAGGATTTTTCCTCTTTTCTCTGGATCCAATTCCAAAAGTACATCATCCAATAGCAAAATTGGTTTTTTTCCACTGCACTTAGTATAGTACTTTGCTTCTGCTATCCTAAAAATCAAAGAACAAAGCCTTAATTGTCCTGTTGAGCCAATAGAGGAAAAAGGACCGTATTGGGATTTAACTATAAATCTATCTCTATGTATTCCACTTGTCGTCGTCCCCATTTTGATATCTCTCTCCAATGTTGATTCAAGATATCCAACTATCTCTTCATCTGTTGCAAAATCAGACCAAGAGGGAATATATTCTATACATAAATTTAAATCTGTGCTTGAAATTTTCTCGAATAATTCAGGAAAAATATTATTGAAATCATATACAGCTGATGTCCTGCTTTTTATTATTTCCAGTCCAAAATAAGCAAGCCTTCCATTATATAGTGTCAATAAATCGTATTGCCCATTTTTTATTGCAGCATTTCTTTGTGACAATATTGTCTTGTATTGTCTTAGGTTATCAAAAAAAACAGGAGAATAGAGACTCATCATCTGATCGAAGAATCTTCGTCTCTCCTCTGGCTCTCCTTTTATGTAATTTATGTCTTCATGACAAAAAACAATACATGGAAATTTATATATCAATTCCTTTCTATCTTTTATTTCCTTGGAATCAATAATTATTTTCCTCTTATTGTCTTTGTATACTATATTAACTTTCTCTTTCTCTCCAAAATCATTTAGAAAGCTGCCTGATATACAAAATCCATCACTATTATGTCTTATGCAATCTTTTGTAATACTTGTTCTGAATGAAGAACCATAACATAGCATATATATAGCCTCAAGAAGATTTGTCTTCCCTTGACCATTTATTCCTGTAAGAACAATATCCTTTGCATCTGTATTTATCTGTGCAAAGGATATATTTCTAAAATTGCTTATTTCTAGAGACAAGAATCTCATTATACTTGCATCGGCATCAATACATACAGATAGTCTTTATCAGGCTCAGGAGACAAGACCATTGCTGCAGTAGCTGTATTGAATGATATTTTCAAGAATTCGCTGTCTATTTTCTTTATTGGAACCAAAATAAGATTAGAGTTAAATGAAATTCTTGCTTCTGGCCCAGAATATTCACAATTTATTACTTGTTTTGAATCGCCGTACTCGTTGTTTTCTCCTGAAACCATAATACCATCTGTATTCAAATCAACAAAAATTCGCTTGGATTTGTCTTCAGCAAGAATAGAAATAAGCTGAATTGATTTCTCCATGTCCTCAGTCTTCATCTTACATGTATACTTTAATTCCTTTGGTATTACTCGTTCATAATTTGGATAACTATCAGCAATCAATGATGAATATATAGTTCGATTGCTAATTTGGGCAAAAATAGCAGAAGGCGTAACAGCCAATGAAAAAATTCCTTCGTTCACTGAAACTGTCTTCAAAAGTTGTAAAAACTTGACTGGTATGATAGCAGGCATAAATTCAGGAATCTCTTGTTCAAAAGATCTATAGACAAAAGCAAGTCTTCTTCCGTCGGTTGCTACCATGTTCAATTTGTCATCTTTTTTTTCAAGATATACTCCTGTTAGGTATTTTCTGTTTTGATCTTCTGCAACAGCAAAAGATGTCTTATCGACCATATCATTGAAGTCTTTCTGAGGTAATGTGAAAAACATTGATTCATCAACTGTCAATAACTCTGGAAAATTCGTTGCATCAATAGTTTTTAAGTTTACATTGATGTTGTTGCTGGAACTATTAGTAGGTTTTATTGTAAGTTTTTTTTCTTCTCCATCAAATTCTATATCAACATTAGGCATTGTGTTTAAAACAGCAAGCAATTTATCACAAAAAACTGTAGTGCTTCCTGGAATTAGTGTCTGAACTGATAAGATCGCTGTAAAACCCATTTTTCCATCTGTTGTTTTTATAGATAAAATATCATTGGATGTTTCAAGAAGAACGTTACTTTGAATTGCTAGTGAGTTTTTTTGGGCTGAAAAATTGTTTGCGTATGCTATTTCTTGTCTTATTGTTTCACAAGAACAAATGAATTTCATGTTTTCACTCCTCTGTTACTTCTAATACTAATATATCATAAATATAAATTCAGTAGTAATAATAGTCGTTGTGAAATTGTTAAAAACTATCTTTAATCTATTTACAGTAACTAAATAACTACTAAAAAACTATGTGAAAAAATGCATTAGTTTTACACATTCAAAAATTTATATGTGAAAAAAAAGCGATTCGAAAATTTGTTTTTAACATTTTTGGAAGGTTTTTCACATCTTTTTACCAATGATTTTCACAAGAAAAGATCTACTTTTCCTCAAGTTTTGACTTTATGTCCTTCAATGCTTGGTTTATTGAATCATCAACTTCAATCAAAGGTTCCATTGTTTTTATTGTATAGCCAATAGAAGTATGGTCCTTATCGAGGTATGAACCTATTTCTGATTGAGTGAATTTTCCATATTTATATGCAAAATAGATAGCTATTTGTCTTGGAACCTTTATGTTTTTGCTTCTACTGTTGCCCTTTAGATCTACAAGAGATACATTGAAATAGTTAGCGCTTGCTGTGAATATATCGTTGATTGTATATTCATTGCTCTTCACTATTGAATCTATCAAGACATCTTTTAGATGTTCTTTCGCAAGTTCTATTGTTGCTGGTTTTCCTATTATTTGGGATACAGCTGATACTGTAGTCAAAGCACCTTCAAGGTCTCTTACATTTGTTCTTACAGATTGGCATATGAAATCCAAAGTATCCTCTGGAATCGAAAATCCCATCTCTTTGCATTTTTGTTTTGCAATTGCCATTCTCACTTCATATTGAGGCGGTCTTAGATCAACATTAAGTCCTTTTGTGAACCTACTTCTTAACCTATCGGTAATATCTGTAAGCTCTGTAATAGGTCTATCACAGGTAAATACTATTTGCTTATTGTCTTCATATAGAGAGTTGAAAGTATGGAAAAGTTCTTCTTGGGTGCTGTCTTTCTTTTGCAAGAAGTGTATATCATCAATCAAAAGAACATCGGCATTTCTGTATTTATGTTTGAACTTGTTCTTAACGCTGCTGCTTTCTCCTGCTCCAAAGCAACTTATGAATTCATTTGTGAATGACTCAGCTGTCACATATATTATCTTCTTTGAGCTATCATGTTCATCTATATAGTTGCCAATAGCTTGCAAAAGATGCGTTTTTCCAAGTCCTACTCCTCCGTAGATAAGACAAGGATTGAATGATGCTCCCGGATTTCTAGCTATTATTTGGGCAGCTTTGAAAGCTAAGTCAGAGTTTTCCCCATAGACAAAGTTGCCAAATGAATATTTTTTATTCAAAGTTGTATTTGTCGATGTCTTTGCCTGGTTTTGTGTGTTTTTGTCTTTAGCTTGCAATTTTTGGGAGCTGGATGTTTTTGATTTTGTCTTTTCATCAACTTCCAGATTGACTTTGTAGTTGGATCCAGCCTTTTCTGAAAAGGTATTCTTTATAAGGTCATCGCATTTGTTTTTTGTTATTATTGCAAGCCTAAAGGCAGAAGGAACAGATATCTTCACAATATCTCCTTCTACTCCCTTAAATGTCAAATTGTCGATTTCGGAGAGAATGGCAGGAGATGCCGAACTCTTTATTTGATCTAATGTTTCATCCCAGATTTTTTTATAATTTTCCATAAGGTGCTTCAATATTAAAACAGCATAACCAGTGAAATCAAGATAAAATATAATACTAATCATAAAATATTTTACTATCTACTATTCAATTTATTATATTTAAATAAAATAATAAATAATCTTTTAAAAATGTGATGCTTGCAAATCCTTATATATATTAATATAATAAAAACCACTGCATTTTTTGAGATTTTTTTATCTCTGCATCTGAGTGCAAATTTATAAGAAAAAAGGTTAAGAATGAACGAAGACGATATGAAAATTGCTGGCCATAATGAAGAAGAGCTTAAGGCTGAGCTTGCGGCTAGTGAGAAGTATGATTCAAAAGGTATTACCGTTCTTAAAGGACTTGAAGCTGTAAGGCTTAGACCAGGAATGTATATTGGTTCAACAGGAATAGATGGGCTTCATCATCTTGTCTACGAAGTTGTTGATAACTCTATCGACGAGGCGATGGCTGGCTATTGCAATGATATCAAAGTCTATCTGGAAAATGGTCCTTTGGGTGAAATATGTGCTGTCGAAGATAATGGACGAGGTATTCCTGTAGATATCCATCCAGAGGAAGGAAAGAGTGCTTTGGAAGTTGTTTTGACTCAGCTTCATGCTGGTGGAAAGTTTGATCACAATGCTTACAAGGTATCTGGGGGTCTTCATGGCGTAGGAGTTTCGTGTGTAAATGCTCTCTCTGTTTGGATGGAAGTTACAGTTCATAGGGCTCCTAACATCTATAGACAAGTCTATAAGAGAGGTATCCCACAAACAGAAGTTGAGATTGTTGGCACTACCGATAGAACAGGAACCATAGTTAAGTTTACTCCTGATTTTGAAATCATGGAAAGAAACTCATTCAACTACGACACTCTTGCATCCCGCTTCAGAGAGCTTTCTTTCCTAAACAAAGGAATAACTATTTCTATTACAGACAGAAGATCCGATGAAGAGAAGAAAGAAGTATTCCATGCAGATGGAGGGCTCTCTTCATTTGTTAAGTATCTTAATGAATACAAGACAGTTCTTTTCGATCCCATTTCATTTGAGAATTCAAAGGATGATGTTTCTGTAGAGATTGCACTTCAATACAATGACAAATACGATGAAAAAGTCCTGACTTTTGTAAACAACATCAATACTAGAGAAGGTGGTACTCATTATTCTGGTTTTAAGGCAGCTCTTTCAAGATGCTTGAACAATCAATTGAAGAAGAGCGTGAAATATATGAAGAAGTACCCTGACAATCTTGAGTCTACAGATATTGCAGAGGGATTGACAGCCATTGTATCTGTTAAGCTTCCTAATCCCCAATTCGAGGGACAGACAAAGATGAAGCTTGGAAATTCGAATGTAAAAGGAATCGTTGATTCTTTGGTTTATGAGAATCTAACAAATTACTTTGATGAATTTCCAGATGCAATTGATAAGCTTCTTGATAAAGTTACAAGTGCGGCTCTAGGACGTGTTGCTGCCAGAAAAGCAAGAGAGAATATCAGAAAGAAATCCGAAGGTGGCGGTCTTCCTGGAAAGCTTGCTGATTGTGCAAAGAAAAATCCAGCAGAATGCGAGGTATTCATCGTTGAGGGTGATTCTGCAGGTGGATCAGCAAAATCTGGTCGTGACAGAGAGTTCCAAGCTATCCTTCCTCTTTGGGGAAAGATGCTTAATGTAGAGAAAGCTCAAGAAGCCAAAGTCTTGAATAATGATAAGCTGGAGCCTGTAATCCAGACTATTGGAGCCGGTATAACACGATATAATCAATCGACTTCAATGGAAGAAGAGACCGAAGACAAACAAAATGAGAAAGACAAGACATTTGATTTGGAAAAGGTTCGATATCACAAAATCATCATTATGGCTGATGCTGATGTAGATGGATCCCATATCAGGACATTGTTGTTGACTTTTTTCTATCGTTATATGAGACCGATAATCGAAGCAGGATATGTATATTTTGCAATGCCTCCTCTTTATAAGTTTGCTGGGCCAAGAATCACGGAACCTATTTATGCTTATACAGAAGATGAGAGAAGCGAGAGATTTGAAGAGGCTGTTGCCTTGACAGGTGACCCCGCAAAAGTATCAGTGCAAAGATATAAAGGTCTTGGAGAGATGAATCCTGATCAGCTTTGGGAGACTACAATGAATCCAAAGACGAGAATGCTTGGGCAGGTACATCTTTCAGATGCAGAGGAAGCTGACAGAGTTTTCTCTATGCTTATGGGCGAAGAAGTTGAACCGAGAAGAGAGTTCATCGAGAACAATGCACAGTTTGCCGAGAATCTCGATTTCTAAGGAGTTTATATGGATGATGATAAAACTATAATAGAAGAGCATGAAGCTGTACCAGAAACTCATCCTGGTGCGATTATAAAGTATGATCTCTCTGATCAGATGAAGAAGAGCTATATAGAATATGCGATGTCTGTAATTATAAGCAGAGCACTTCCTGATGCTAGAGATGGACTTAAGCCTGTACATAGAAGAATTCTCTACGGTATGTGGGATATGGGAATCAGATTCAACACTGCTAACAAAAAGTGTGCAAGAATCGTAGGAGATGTACTTGGTAAATACCATCCACATGGAGATGCTTCTGTTTATGATGCTCTTGTTCGTCTAGGACAGGATTTTTCTCTTAGGTACCCTGTTGTATTTCCACAAGGAAACTTTGGTTCGATAGATGGCGATCCACCTGCTGCAATGAGATATACAGAGGCAAGAATGGCCAAAATCGGCGAAGAGATGATGGCTGATATCTCGAAAGATACTGTCGATTGGATGGGCAACTATGATGAATCTCTTAAAGAGCCAGTAGTTCTTCCTGCAGCTTTTCCTTTTATGCTTTGCAATGGCTCCTCTGGCATTGCCGTTGGAATGGCTACAAACATGGCACCTCATAACCTTTCAGAGGTTGTTGAGGGCATATGTGCATTAATTGATAATCCAGAGATATCAATTGTTGAGCTCATGGATATAATTAAGGGTCCTGACTTTCCTTCTGCTGGTATTATTTGTGGAAAAAAGGGAATCATGGATGCCTTTTTGACAGGAAAAGGAAGAATAGTAATCAGATCCAAGTATGAGATTGTTGATGCCGACCCTCATTCAAAGGATGACATGAATAAATCACATGATGCGATTTATTTTACAGAGCTTCCATACCAGGTCAATAAAGCAGAGCTTGTAAAAAAGATTGATGATTATAGAAAGGATGGCGTTATTCCTGGAATAGCACAAGTAAAGGACCTTTCTGGAAGAAAAGGATTGCGAGTGGCAATCTATTTGAAGCAGGGAGCTGTTCCAAATATTGTATTGAATATGCTTTTCCAGCGTACAGCTTTGCAATCGAATTTCAATGTATACAATCTTGCTTTATACCAAGGGAAGCCAAAGCTTTTCAATCTCAAGGATATGCTTCAGGTTTATATCGACCACAGAGAGGAAGTAATAGAGAGAAGGACAAGATATGACTTGCAAAAAGCTCAAGAAAGGGAGCATATACTTCTTGGTTTGAAGATCGGCCTTGATAACATCGACGAGGTTGTTAGAATCATCAAAGAATCTGCCGATGAAGCCATTGCTGCTTTGGAGTTGCAAAAGGCATTTGCTCTTGATGCAATACAATCAGATGCAATTATAAAAATGAGGCTTGGAAGGCTTTCTCATCTAGAGACAGATAAAATCCTTGCCGAATTGGCTGAAATAGAAAAAAGGATTGCAGAATACAAGTTCATTCTTTCAGATCGAATACATGTCCTTGAAGTAGTAAAAGACGAAATAAAGAAGATTGGAGAAGTATATGGGGATGAAAGAAGATCCGAGATTATCGAAAGAGAGCTCAATGATGCATCTCCAGAGGACTTTATCAAAAAAGAAGAAGTAGTAATAAGTATCACTAATAAAGGATTTGCAAAACGCCTTCCTGCTGAAGAGTACAAATCACAAAACAGGGGTGGCAAAGGTATAATGGGTGCAAAACTTGTAGATGGAGACTTTGTTGATCATCTAATTACTTGTAGCTCACATGATATTATGTTCTTTGTTACTAATTTAGGAAAAGCTTATTATGCTAAAGCCTTTGAGATTCCAGAAGCTGCAAAGACTTCGAAGGGTGCTTCTTTGAAGACCTTCTTGCAATTTGAAAATGGGGAAAAGCCTACATCTATCCTGACATTTAAGGAGTTTACTGACGATACTTATCTTATGATGGTTACAAAGCTTGGTGTAACAAAATGCGTAAGACTTAAGGATTTTGTAAATGCAAAGACGAGAGGTGTTAAGGCAATAATTCTCGATGATGGAGACGAGCTGGTTCAATCTGTCTTCGTTAACAAAGAAGATGATGCAATGTTTATCACTCGTTCCGGAAAAGGCTTAAGAGTAAATTGCTCTAGCGTTAGAGCAATGGGTAGAGCTACTCATGGAGTAAGAGGAATAAAACTCATTGGCGAGGATCAGGTTGTTGGGCTTGTCAGAGTAGATGAGCAAAAGAATATTCTTTTGATTACTGAACTAGGCAAAGGCAAGCGTGTAAGATTCGAAGACTTCAATTCTCATGGCAGAGGAACAGGAGGTCAAATCATCTATAAACTTCAAGATGGAGATGGGCTTGTTAACGCACTCTCTGTGGATGACGAAGATGATGTAATCTTTATGACTCTAAAAGGACAGGTCATTAGGATCCATGTTAAAAACATTAATACTCTTGGCAGAAATGCTGGTGGAGTTATCCTTGCAAGGTTCAAGAAGAAAGGAGACAGAATAAACGTCATGGCTGTTACAGCTTATCAAGAAGAAGCAGAGGAGTCTCAACTTGACGAAGGTTCAGTCGAAACAGAAGAATCAACAAATGAATAACAACTAACACAAAATCGAACAATGTGCCCATTTTCTATATGATTATGGGCATTTTTTTATACCATAAACATTTACGAAAAAACAAATTTATAACTCTAAAATATCCCCTATTCAATAGGGGTAAACAGTGAAATATACTCAAACGAAACTGTTTCTATAAATAGTAATTGATGTCCTGAGGTCTTGTTTTAGACCTTTTTAGGCTCTAAAAGGCTATTTTAGGCAATCAAAACTCAAAATAATTGTTTATAGTAAAAATCAAGGAAGTAAGAGGCCTAATTCAGATTGATCAATGGGTTTTAGAGAGGAAGGATACCTCTTTCTTCAATATTGAAAAAAAAGAATAAATGCTATATTTTAAATATTAATCCGAGAATACAGAAATGTTTTTGTTTCACGTGAAACAAAAAATAAAATAATAAAAATGTGTAATAACTTATGTTTCTTTTAGCATAAAATATATCTTTTATATTTTGAAAAGAATTGTAACTACTCTATTTTGTGCAGATTTAAGTTTGTTGATGAACTTTGCAATTGTATTTTGTTAATATCTTAAAATTCGAGATCTGAGTTGCTTTTTGTAATTAAAATGTTTATTAAAACTTTACTTTATTGATTATCTGCAAAATAAAACTCGTAATATATTAATATATTAGCTTACTATAAGTACTATTTTGTTAACAATGAGATAAAAGAGTCAAATAGGGATTTAAAGGTGCAGCACCTCTTGTTCTATTTATTTAATTGTTTTGAATATCAGATGTGCGATAGTAATGTTTTTCATTATCTCTTGCATTTTGCAACAGAGAAAAGTACTCCGAATTTGTTCTTTCTTTAATTTTTGTCTCTAAATTGCATGAAAAATCACATTCGAAAAAGTCTTTTCTCCTATGCTTTAAAAAGGGATTGTACAGCGTTTGATGTTTGAGGATTGATTTTATTTATTAAGGTTTTTGTATCTTCATATTCAAAGCTCTTTTATAATGCTACAAGTGAATAGGCCTTCAATCTTCTCTAGATATTGATAGCTTTGTTATTGTAGAAGCCCACACTTCTCTTTGCTGGATTTTCAACTCTTGCCTTGACTTCTGTTCAAGTTGGATAGTCGCCATTGCTATAAAATATCTCATGTAAAATATCAATTATTAACTCGTGGACAAGAGAAAACACAAAGATTTATCGTTGGAGTATTTTTTATAGGATTTATGTTAAGCAAGATTTAAGGACTCTTTGAAATTTTTCTGTGCAATTTTTACGTAATTTCTTTAATGTTTCACGTGAAACAAAAAATGGAGGTATTTCTACCTCCTTAAATTTTAAGAACTTTTGCTTACAGAGTCATTTGATCTTCATTGATTACAACGATGTCAGGATCTATTGTTTCTCTTAGGTATCTCTGGACACCGTTTGTAAGTGTAATCTGGCTCATAGGACAACCAGCACAAGCTCCAATAAGACGAACGTGGACATTCTTTCCGTCTATGCTAATGAATTCAATATCGCCACCATCGTTTTGAAGGGCTGGGCGAATGTCATTTATGGCTTCTTTTATCTTATTTTCCATTTTATCACCTCTTTTTATGTATTAATTAAAATAAACTAACTATGTTTTTGGGTCAACCATTTTGGTTTCTTTAGCTGACAAGAGAAACTAAAATGCTTATATTGAAACTATGATAGCACGCAAAGTAATTTTCTATAATCAAAAAGGTGGAGTTGGAAAAACTACAGCAGCTGTTAATCTTGGATCGGCATTAGCTAGCTTAGGCTACAGAGTATTGCTTGTTGATTTTGATGCACAAGGAAACTTAACTGGAGCCGTTTCTGGTGATAATAGAAAGCCAAATATATATCAAGTTGTAACAGGTCAAGTTGATGTTAGAGATTCAATACAGCCAACGATTGTCAAGCATTTATTCCTCATTCCAGGCTCTTTGGATATGGCAGGGTTAGGTGTTGAACTTGTAGATCAAGATGACAGGGAGCATTTTCTGGATAAAGCTTTAAAGCCAATCGAAGAAGATTATGAATACATTCTTTTGGATTGTCCACCTTCTTTAGGCCTTGAAACAATGAATGCTTTGGTTTGGTGTAACAATGTAATTATTCCTTTGCAATGCGAGTTCTTGGCAATGGAAGGATTGAATTTGATTATGAGGACGATTACGAATGTAAAAAAGAAATTGAATCCAGATATAAGGATAATGGGAATTCTTTTTACTATGTACTCAAAACGTGCAAGACTAAACCAGGAAGTGGTAGAAGATATTACAGAATTCTTTCCTGATTTGGTATTTAAAACAATTATTCCAAGATCTGTCCGTTTGGCAGAGGCTCCATCTCATGGCTTGCCAATAGATTGCTATGATCGCTCAAATAGAGGTGCTAAAGCTTTTTTGGAATTGGCTAAGGAGGTTATAAACCGTGTCTAGTGAAAAGAAAAGAGGGCTAGGAAGAGGAATGGGCTCTCTATTGGATGGCTTTGATTACGATGCCCAAGTTGATAGCGTTATAAACAAGACGATATCCACAAACTTAGCTGACAAGAATCCAGAAAGGCTTGAAGCTATTTATGTTCCTATTCAAAATGTACGTCCTAATCCACACCAACCAAGAAAGACTTTTGATGAGAGTTCTTTAAATGGATTAGCAACATCAATAAAAAACCAAGGTATACTTCAGCCACTGACTGTTGAGGAGTATGCACCTGGCCAATATTCTATAATTGCTGGCGAAAGAAGATATAGAGCAGCAAAGATAGCAGGGCTAGATAAGCTTCCAGTTATTGTTGTGTCTCTTTCTGAGATACAAAGAATAGAGATAGCTCTTATAGAGAATATACAGCGAGAGGATCTAAATTCTATCGAAGAGGCAGCTGCTTACGATTACTTGATTCAAAGATCCGGCTACTCTCAAGAGGAAGTAGCAAAAAAAGTCGGTAAATCAAGATCGGCAATCGCAAACTCGATAAGACTTTTGTCTCTTCCAGATTCTATTAAAGATGATGTGATATCAGGTGCTATGAGTGCAGGCCATGCTCGTGTTCTTCTCTCTCTTGTTAATCCCTCAGATGTGATACTTTTGAGAAACAAGATATTGCAAGAAGGAATTTCTGTAAGAGAGGCGGAGGCTCTTGCTGCCGCATACAATAAAGGGCAAAAGCTAACAGCATCTAAAAAAAGCACAACGAAAGACAGCGATATAATAGCGATAGAGGAGAAATTTGTTTCAGCTGTTGGCTCAAGGTGCGAAATCAAGGGGACGCTAAGAAGAGGAAAGTTGCAAATCAAATACAAGAGCCAAGCTGATTTGGAGAGGATTTATTCTCTTTTGAGCAAGGGTCAAGAACTATTTGAAGATTAATTGGAAATCGAAGGAATATAATATGGAAAAGAAAGATTTGAAAGACGGATTGTATGCGATATTGCATACTTCAAGAGGTGATATTACTTTGGAGCTTGAATACAAGAAGACTCCAATGACTGTGTGCAATTTTGTTGGCCTTGCAGAAGGAGAACTCAATACAACAGAAAAGGGAAAGCCATTTTATGATGGCTTGAAATTCCATAGAGTAATAAATGATTTCATGATCCAAGGGGGATGTCCTAAGGGAGATGGAACAGGCGGTCCTGGCTATAGATTTCCTGATGAGTTTGATTCTTCCTTGAAACATGATGGCCCAGGAGTTTTGTCTATGGCAAATGCTGGACCAGGAACAAATGGCTCTCAGTTCTTCATAACGCATGTTGCGACACCGTGGCTCGATGGCAAGCATACAGTCTTTGGACACGTTGTGGAAGGCCAGGATGTTGTGAATAAGATGCAGCAAGGCGATACAATCAAGCATGTTGAGATTGTAAGGGTCGGAAAGGATGCTGAAAACTTTGATGTGTCGGGAGAGACTTTCGCAACTCTTGTCGATCAAGCAGAGGAGAGAGCTAAGAAAGCAAAAGAAGAAGCTGACAAGAAGATCATAGAAGAGATTGATAATCGTTTTCCGGATGCAATAAAGACAAAGAGTGGCTTGAGATATGTGATCACGAAAGAAGGAGATGGGGACAAGTCTCCAAAGTTTGGAGATAAGGTTACAGTCCACTATCAAGGGACGCTTCTAAATGGAAAGATCTTCGATAGCTCTCTTATCAGAAAAGAGCCTGCGACATTCAGGATTGGCCAAGTGATAGAAGGCTGGAATGAGGCATTGGTTACAATGCATAAAGGAGAAAAGAGGACACTTGTCATTCCGCCAGAGCTAGGCTATGGTGAATATGGATATCCTGGTGTAATACCTCCAAATGCATGGCTTATCTTTGATGTGGAGCTTTTGGATTTTTAACTATACAAAACGAGGATGATTCCTCTTGAAAAAGGAAAATAGATGGCAAAGGAAAGCCTAGTCAAATACGTATGTTCCGAGTGTGGGCATGAAGAGTCCAAATGGGCTGGACGCTGTCCAGAGTGTGGTAGCTGGAACTCTTTTGTGGAGGAGGTTGAAATCCCAGCAAAGAATGCTTCTGGAAGGCCCATTATGGATGATAAGGTCAGAAAGCTTTCTGATGTTCCTTTTGATAAAGCAATGAGAGTCTCTTCTGGTATTGCAGAGCTTGATAGAGTTCTTGGAGGAGGAGTTATGAGGCCTTCCTCTGTTCTTGTTGGAGGAGAGCCCGGTATCGGAAAATCCACGATAATGATACAGATGCTCGCGAACTTGGCAAAGCAATCTCGGGTATTGTACGTATCTGGCGAGGAGTCTCCATCTCAGGTGCGTATGCGTGCAGAGAGACTATCTCTTCCTTCTGACAAGATCTATATCTTCTGTGACACTCGCTTAGAGGCTCTTTCCGATGTTATAGAGCATACAAAGGCAGAATATGTGGTTGTCGATTCATTGCAAACCTTGTGCTCATCCTCAATCTCTTCCGTTGCAGGGTCTCCAAATCAAATAAAGACATGTTGTATGGAGCTCTCGTTGCTTGCAAAGAAGATAGGCTCTTCTATCTTTTTCATAGGACATGTCACAAAAGATGGACTCATTGCTGGCCCTAAGATAGTAGAACATATGGTTGATACTGTATTGTATTTCGAGAGTGCCGATTCTGGAATGAGACTTTTGCGATCAAGCAAGAACAGGTTTGGATCTGTTGATGAGATAGGTCTTTTTGAAATGGGAGAGGAAGGACTCAAAGGAGTTGTAGACCCTTCTTCTTACTTTCTTGCATCAAGAGACAAGGATGAGCTTCCGCCAGGAATAGCATTTACACCTGTTGTTGAGGGATCAAGGATTTTTGTTGTTGAGATACAAGCTCTGGTTGTGCCTGCAAAATCGGGGTACCAGAGGATATACTCTGATAAAATAGATAACTCAAGAGTAAATAGAATAGCTGCAATTTTAGAGCGACACGCAGGTGTCAATTTGTCAGATCAAGATATATACATCAATGTGGCAGGTGGAATGAGGCTATCAGAAGGTTCCATCGACTTGGCAATAGCTTTGGCGCTATATAGTTCAAAGACAAATACGTCGCTATCATCTCATATCGCTTTTTGGGGAGAGTTGTCGCTTGCAGGAGAAGTTCGTCCAGTGTCTTTCTTCAGTAGAAGAGCAAAGGCCGTAAAGGAAATGGGTTTTGAATCCTTTATCGCAGCAGATAAAAGCAGGGAAAAAAAGACAGGGATTCCAACGATTGCTGTACGCGATATAAAGAGTGCGATTATTGCTGCATACAAAAGGAAATGATCAAAATGGAAGATAGGACGTTCTTGGAAAAAGAGCCAATTGGAAAGCTTATGCTCAAACTGGCAATCCCAACAGTGTGCGCACAAGTTATAAACATGCTTTACAATCTAGTTGATAGGATCTATGTCGGACATATCCCAGGCGCAGGAGCATTGGCACTAACTGGCCTTGGAGTATGTTTCCCTATAATCATGATAGTATCAGCTTTTGCATCTCTTGTATCATCTGGTGGCGCACCACGTGCATCAATTGAGATGGGGAAGAAAAACAATGATCTTGCCGAGAAGATCCTTGGTAATTGCTTCACAACTCAAATCTTTATATCGATTGCCTTGACAGTTTTGCTTCTCATCTTTGGAGAAGAGCTTTTGTTGGCGTTTGGAGCTAGCGACAATACTATTTCTTATGCATCCGACTATCTCAATATATATACTTTGGGAACTATATTTGTTCAGCTAACGCTTGGAATGAATGCATTTATCACAGCCCAGGGTTTTGCAAAGACATCAATGCTTTCTGTTGTGATAGGTGCAATTTGCAATATAATATTGGATCCAGTTTTCATATTTGCTTTTGGCATGGGCGTCAAAGGCGCGGCATTAGCAACAATAATCTCCCAAGCTGTATCAACAATTTGGGTTTTATCTTTTCTTTGCGGAAAGAAAACAGCATTGAAGATAAAAAAGAAAAACCTCAAACTCGAGTACAAGATAGTGTTTTCTTCTATTTCCTTGGGACTAGCAAATTTTATAATGCAATCATCAGAAAGCCTTGTTTTCGTTTGCTATAATTCATCTCTTTTGAAGTATGGTGGCGATCTAGCTGTAGGGGCAATGACAATCCTTACATCTGTGATGCAATTCGTGATGATGCCAACGCAAGGAATAGGTCAAGGGACGCAACCGATAATAAGTTACAACTATGGAGCTGGAAACAAGAGCAGAGTCCAAAGCGCATTCAAGCGCCTTGTTACTGTAGATACGATTTTTACGTTTTCAATTTGGCTTTTGTGTATGTTTGCTCCTAATGTATTAGTGCGGTTTTTCACATCCGATGATGCTTTAAATAGATTTGCATCTCCTTACCTTAGGATTTATATGTCTATGATGGGCCTGTTTGGTGTGCAAATGGCATGCCAGGCAACATTTACGGCCATTGGCTGTGCAAAGAGTTCCATTATAGTTGCTGTCATGAGGAAGTTTGTCTTGATTATCCCAATGATATTCATTCTTCCAGCGATCTTTCCCGACAACAAAGTTATGGCGGTTTACCTTTCAGAGCCAGTATCGGATTTTATTTCGATAATATTCTGCTCAATACTCTTCTTTTTCCAATTTAGGAGGGCATTGAGAAAACTACAGCCTTGCAATTAGGATTGGGAATGCAACAAGAGATCCTAGAATGCTTCCTATTGAGCTGGTTAAGAAGACTAGCAAGCATCGCAAGAGCCTGTTTTTGTACCAGCCTTTCAGCTTTGTAGCATCATCGCTTAACATCTCGAAGTCCTTCACTTGAGGCTTCTTCATCGTAGCTTGCAATACGCCTGCAAACATGCCAACTCCCAGAACGGGATTCAATGCGAAGAAAGGAGCTGTAATGGCACTGAGTACAGAGTTTACGAATGTTCCGCCTCCGATAAGAGTAAAGATAAATGTGCCAGTGGAGTTTGCAATGGCCCATAGTCCGAAAGTCTTCAATCCTTGGTCCCATCCATTTAGGACTATACCAAGGACAATTAGCAAGATTATTGCCAGTGGAATTATCCACGATAGGATCTTTCCAGCTTTACCTTTAGGTGGAACAGAATTTATATCATCTGTGTTTGTCGATATTTCCCCATTCTCCAAAAGACCAAGGGTTCTGATGATTCCTTGTGTGTGGCCAGCACCTATTACAGCAACTTTTCTCTCTCCTGGTGCTGTGAATATTTTTGTAGCAAGGAATCTGTCTCTTTCGTCTATCAGAACCTCCTTGACTGAAGGCAGTTCTTTTGCCACTTCATTAAGCATTGCTTCCAAAGTCTCTTCATTCTTGAGCTTTGCAAGTTCTTCTTCTGTGACTTCTTCTTTTGAGAATGCTGCTGATATAAGAGTTGCTAGAAGCTTGCTTTTGTTCCATAGGGAACTCTTAGCCCATGCTCTTTTGAATGTTACTTGGATCTCTCTGTCGCAAAGCGATACTGGGATGTTTTTCTCTTTTGCAATGCGTGCAGCTCCAAGTATTTCTGCGCCAGGATCTATTCCTGTCTTTGCGCCCATCCTTTTTTGGAAAGAAGCAAGAGCTGTGTTAGCAAGAAGCAAAAAGCCTTTTCCTTCCTTGAGGACTTTTTTGATATCCATTGACTCCCATGCCTTTTGCTCTGATTTGTTTTTCAATCTGCTCTCATCGAGTTCGATGCATATTCTGTCTGGCTTTTCTTCTTCTATTATGTTTTCAACTTCTTCAACGCTGCTCTTTGAAACATGTGCTGTTCCAATCAGGAATATCTTCTTGCCGTTTGTAAATGTTATCTTATGGTATGTGTCGCTGACTTTTTCTATTTCCATAGAAATGAGTATAGCTTTGTTGTGCACATGTGGCAAATCGAATGATTCAACATTTTTATTGACAGCGTATATCTTTGGTGTTTCAATTTATTTGGGCGATGATGAACGCCTTATATTTGTAAAGCAATATGCAAACGTTTGCATATCGATTGTTATGGAGGCTGGAATGGCAAACTATACAACACTTAAAGATGTTGCCGAACTTGCAGGAACAACAGTTGGCACAGTTTCCTATGTCCTAAATGACAAAAAAGACAGATATGTAAGCGAAGAGACGAGGGAGAAGGTTTTAAAAGCAGCTGCAAAGCTCAATTACATAAAATGCAATGGTGCATCATCGTTAAAAGGCAAGGACAGAAAGCTTGTCGGCATATTGATTCCGCAATTCGAAAACCAGTTTTTCACTCGAATAATAATTGCAGCAGAAGATGTCTTTGTGAAAAGCGGTTATGACATGATCATTTGCGACACGTATGATGATCCTGAAAGGGAAAAAGCGATAATCCATAGGCTTCTTGCCCAAAGAGTCGATGGGATAATCGTAACACCGACTTGCAAAGGTGCCGAGAACACGAAACTCATTCGTGATGTAGGAATGAATATGGTAGTTGTCGATAGGCCACTTGAGACTGTTCCAGATTATTTTTGGGTTACAACAGACAACTATGGATGTGGAAAAAGAGGCATAGAATATCTGATTGAAAAGGGGCATAAAAAGATTGGGTATGTGGGGTGGAAGTCAAATATAAGAGATCTTGATGCAAGACGTCTTGCTGTTTTGACTCATAGCCAAGGCAAGGCTGAAGTAATTGTGGAAGAAGGGGATTTTTCTGCAAAAGCAGGATATGAACTGACAGGAAAGCTCTTATCTGAACATCCTGATATAACAGCAATATTCTATGGATTCAATATACAAGCGAAAGGCGGTGTTGATTGCCTGGTTGAAAAGAATTTGAACATTCCTCACGACATTTCGGTTCTGTTGATTGGATCCCCGGAATGGTCCTATACGGGAATGAACAAATTTGCTCGGGTCGATATGAACGACTCTGAGCTTGGAACTACGGCCGCAAAGGTTCTTCTTGCGCAAATACAAGGAAAGCCTTTGAAGCCACAAAGGTATATACACGATTGTTCCATAATTGATGGGCAATCTGTAGAAAATAGGAGGAAATGAGATGAAAAAGATTATGGTCATCTTATTGTTGATCGGCTTTGTATCAGCAACTCTTTTCGCCCAAGGCGCAACAGAGGATACATATCCAAACAAGACTATCAACATGACTGTTCCATATGGAGCAGGTGGAACCACAGACCTTACAGCCCGCGCACTCGCAAATGCTATGGGAAAGGATCTTGGAGTAACCATCAATGTTGTAAACACACCTGGTGCTGGTGGCAGTGCTGGAACACTGAACGTCCAAAATAGCAAGGTAGATGGGTATACTTTATTGGCAAATGGCATGCTTGCTTTTTGTACAATGCCAATCAATGGTTATACAGACAAGACTTTCAGAGACTGGGATATCTGGATTGCCACCTATGCTCCAAATGTTATTGTAGTGCCAGCAAACTCTCCTTTCAATACCATTGAGGACTTGATAAAAGCAATTCAGGAAAATCCTGGTGAAATTACAGCTGGAACAGCTGGTATTGGTTCTGGTGGTCACTTCGGAGCAGAGATTATCAAGCAGATTGCTGGAGCACCATACAAGCACATCACATACCAAGGTGGTGGACCTGCTTTCACAGCAACTCTTGCTGGCGAAGTTGATTTCTGTCCACAGCTTTTGGCTGAATACAAGGATGCAATCATCTCAGGACAGGTAAAAGCACTTTGCACACTTTCTGACAAGGACATTACAATTGCTGATGGAATTACTATCCCATCTATAAAGGAATTCTATCCAGAGGCTGCAAAGTATCTTCCAATGGGAGAGGTTACAGGCATTCTTATTCCAAAAGGACTTCCTGAGACATCTCTTGCAAAGCTAGACAAAGCATTTTCTTATGCTGTAAAGGATCAAGCTTTCTTGGATTTCTGCGCTCTCAAGAGTTTTGATGTGATACCGATGGGAAGAGAGGAGTCTCAAGCATATCTTGAGAATTTTGCTTCCAAAGCATGCTATTTGATGTATGATGCTGGTGCTGTCACTATCGACCCAGCGAAATTCGGTATCGAGCGAAAGTAGTTTTGTATCCAAACGGGTTGCCTAAAAAGGCGGCCCGTAATCTATAAGGACATTTTTATGGAAAAAAAGACGAAGGAACTTGTCTTCTCTTTTGTCTTGGCAATTCTTGGCATTTACGTATTTGTCGAGGGCTTGCTTATCTACAAAAGAGCGGCTAGTGCTCCTTATTTCATAACAGAATTTTCAATTTCCCCTGGATTTTTACCTGTAATCCTTGGAGCTTTTCTGTTTATATTCAGTATCATCTTTGCTTTTGGACTGTTAAAAGGTAGTGATGATATAAAAGGCGATTTGTCTAAGCATGTTAATAAAGCGTGCAAAGGTATAAAGGAATATATAACCAGCAAAGAGACTCTTTTCACAGCAGGCGGTGTTGTGATTATGGCAATATATTCATTTATTTTGATGGAGATCCTCCCATTCTGGATCGCATCTATAATTTTCTTACTTGCTCTCTTTTTCTATCTGAGAGCTGCAAAATGGTGGATGAACATCATTGTCGCAATGGGTGCTATTGCATTGGTTGTGATTGTATTTCAGTACTGCTTCAATGCAGCGCTTCCTTAAGGAGATATTAAATGGCATTAGAATATCTTGGTGTTGCATTCGTGACGGCAATGCAACCATTCAATCTTCTGGTCATGTTCCTGGCAACGCTTGTAGGCCTTGTAATGGGAATGCTCCCGGGGCTCTCTGCTACAATGGCAATTGCACTTTTGACGGGATTGACATATAACTTTCCGACTCAGACAGCACTTATTGCGCTCTTGTCGATCTATGTTGGTGCAATCTCAGGAGGGTGCCAATCAGCAATCCTATTGAATATTCCTGGAACACCAGCTTCTGCGGCGACAGCTTTGGATGGATATCCAATGGCAAAGCAAGGAAAGGGCGGTCTTGCTATATTTCTGGCAACTGGTTCAAGTTTCCTAGGAACCATGATCAGTGTTATCTTTGTTCTCACATTGACACCTCTTTTGACAAGTCTTGCACTGAAGTTTGCATCATGGGAGTTCTTCCTTCTTTCTGTATTCGGAATCCTTATTTGTGGAACAATCACAGCACAAGCAAGTCCTATAAAAGGATGGATAAGTGGTGTGCTTGGTCTAATTGTATCTGTAATCGGTCTCGACACTGTTGATACTTTCGCACGTTTCAGCTTTGGAAATGTGAATTTGATGTCTGGAATACAGCTTATTCCTGTAATGATTGGACTTTTTGGTTTTCCTGAGATTGTTAGAGCATTTAAGAGAAACCAGCAAGAGAATGTTATAGCGTCATCAAAATTTGAGGCTAAGAAAGGCATAAAGCTTATTTGTAAGAATATAATAACAATCATCCGCTCAGCTATCATAGGAGTAGGTGTTGGAATAATTCCTGGTGTCGGAGAAGACACTGGAGGATGGCTTTCTTATTGGGCAACAAAGAGCCTTTCAAGCGAGGAAGAGAGAAAGACATTCGGAAAAGGAAACCCAAGAGGAGTTATCACAGTAGAGACTGGAAACAACTCATGTATCGGCGGTGCTATAATTCCTGTGTTAAGCCTTGCTGTCCCAGGATCTGCTCCGGCAGCTGTCCTTCTTGCAGCATTCTTGATGCATGGCTATAGGCCTGGGCCTTTGTTGATGTCTGAGTCGCCAGATTTTTTATATAATATTTGCGTCTATCTTGCATTGGCATCATTTGCTATGTTCTTGATTGCGCTTGTTCTATCGAAGATCACTGTGAAAATCCTCGGAGTAAACAAAAAATTCTTGATGCCGATTATCTATGTTCTTTGCGTAATTGGTTCATATCTGATCAATTACAATCTCTTTGATGTTAAAGTAATGTTCATATTCGGCTTGATTGGGTTGGTCTTGACATCGCTTGAGTTTCCTGCGGCTCCTTTCTTGCTTGGAGTCATACTTGGCTCGATGCTTGACTCGAATCTAAGACGTGCATTGAAGCTTTCAAATGGATCATTTGCCCCTATGTTCCAAAGACCTATTTGTGTTTTCTTTTTGATTTTGATCATTGCTTTGGTTCTTTCTCAATTCGGAGTATTCAAGAAAATCGGTAAAAGGAAGGCAAAATGAGTGGCAAGATGGATGGACAGAACTATGCTCCTGTTTCTAAGAACGTCGTAGAAAAGGTTGTAAAACCTGGCGAATTCAAATTTTCTGTAATCGGCCTTGACCATGGGCACATATATGCTATGGTCAACGGTTTGAAAGAAGCTGGAGCGGAGCTTAAGAATGTTTATGATCCAGATGATAAAAAGGTAAAAGAGTTCCAAAAACAATATCCAGAGGCAATTGATGTCGATTCGGAGAATGCTATTTTGGACGATGAAAGTATTTCCCTTGTAGCTAGTGCGATAAGACCAGACAAAAGGGCAAATCTTGCAATCAAAGCCATGTCAAAAGGAAAGAACATCTTTGTTGATAAGCCAGGACTGTTGTCTCTTGTCGACCTTGAAAGAGTAAAAGAGGCAGTTGAGCAATACAGGAAGAAGTTTATGGTCTATTTTGGCGAGCGAATCCATGTCGAGGCTGCTGTCTATGTACAGAAGATGATTGACGAGGGATTATTCGGAAAGATAGTCTCTGTCACTATTCTTGCGCCACATAGACTCAATAAGACAACAAGACCAGCGTGGTTTTTCGAAAAAGACAAGAACGGAGGGATACTTGCTGATATAGGTACACATCAATTCGAGCAACTTCTTTCATATACACATTCTGATAGTGCAACAGTTGATTATAGCCAAGTTGGAAACTATGAGAATCAAGACAAGCCAGAGTTCAATGACTTCGGAGAGGCTGTTGTTACGACATCAAGCGGTGCATCTTGCTATGTTCGAATGGATTGGTTCACTCCAGATGGACTCAGAGCTTGGGGAGATGGAAGAGTATTCATTGTTGGAACAAAGGCTACAGCAGAGATAAGAAAATATGTAAATGTTGCAGAAAAAGATAGCACAGACAACATTTATTTTGTTGATAGCAAAGGTGAGCATCACATAAATGCATCTGGAACGGTTGGATTTCCTTTCTTCGGGCAGTTCATATTGGATTGCATCGATGGTGGCAATCGAGCCATGAGCGAAGATCATGTATTTGAAAGCGCCAGAATTGCAATCGAGGCGCAAGCCGATGCAAGGGAGGTAAAATGGACAAAATAAGATTTGGGATAATAGGGACAGGTGTGATTGCGTCTGTCCATGCAATGGCCTTGAAAGAGATTGCTGATGCAGAACTTGTCGCTTGTTATGATATCAACAAAGAAAGAGCTGACGCATTTGCTGAAAAGAATGGATGCAAAGCTTTTTCTGACTTCAACGCTTTTCTCTCTGTTGTTGACACTGTAACAATAACAACTCCATCTGGAGCGCACTTGGATGTTGCTTTGAAGGCAATGGATCAAGGAAAGAATGTTGTAATAGAAAAACCTTTGGAAATAACTGTAGAAAGATGCCAAAAACTTATTGATAAAGCAAAAGAGAAGAATGTTGTTCTTTCTGGTATCTTCCAGTCAAGATTCCATGATGCACCACGTCTTATAAAGAAAGCTCTTGATGAAGGCCGGTTCGGAAAAGTAGTCTTGATCGATGCTCAAATAAAGTGGTATCGCTCGCAAGAGTACTATGACTCTGTCTCTTGGCATGGAACAAAGAAACTTGATGGCGGTGGGGCTTTGATGAATCAAGGCATCCATGCAATCGATTTGCTCTCTTGGTTTGGAGGAGCTGTCGATACAGTATCTGGAGAATGTAGAACACTAGCACACACAAATATCGAAGTTGAGGATACAGCTGCCGCTGTTCTTACATTTAAATCCGGTGCTTTGGGAGTCATAGAAGGAACTACATCATCATGGCCAGGGTTTTTCAAGAGGATCGAGATCTCTGGTACAGAGGGTAGCGCAATTCTTGAAGAAGAAAGCTTGAAGTTTTGGAGTTTTAAAGATGAAAGGCCAGAAGACAATGAGATAAGAGAAAAATACTCTTCCTTGATTACATCTGGAGGGGGCGCATCAGATCCAAAGGCTATTGGTTATCATGGGCACAAACTGGAATTCGAAGATGTCATAGATGCAATCAAAACAGGCAGAAAGCCATTTATTACAGGCGAAGAGGCAATGAAAGCTGTCTCTATTATCGAAGCTGTATATAAGAGTTCTGAAGATAAAAAAATCATAAAACTCTAAAAATATGAGGCTGCAAAGATTGCAGTCTCAACATCTTTTCTTTGCATGCGCTCAAAGCATTGTTGAAGTCATCCTTCTCCTATCATTTGAATATAGGAGAAGATTCTTTCACTTAGTATCTCAAAAACAGTACGCCTGGAATGGATTCTATTTGACTGTTATATTATGGAATTTCTGAATATCATCTTCGGTAATTTAAGAGTATCAAATGCATCCATTGCTAGCGTCGAGCTGTCTTTTTCTTTAAAAGTTCCACCTCCAGCTGCTTCTTCCCAATCTCCTTTGCCATCAGGTCAAGCTGCGTCTGAGCCTCATCGAGTTTCCTCCTCAGTTGCTTCATTTCCCTGGTGTCCTTCCCGTTCTCAAGATCAACGCACCAGTTGTATGCCATGCTGGGCGTTATGTCGTATTTCGCCGCAACCTCTGCAAAGTTGCCGTTCATCCTTATGCCATCAATCGCGACCTTCCTCTTGAAGCTTTCGCTGTAGGTCTTTCTCTGTTTTCCCATCTTCCTCTCCTTTGGAAAATGTAGCAGATGTTCTTTGTTTTTTCACCTCCTGTCTAATTTACGGTCTTAGTATACTTCAATACTCTTTTAAGATTTGTATACAACGTATTTAAAGGGAAGGAATCCTTTTCAGCATTTCATCATGAATTGCATTATTTCTTCGAATCGGTTTTCCTTGAATATCCTGACAATCACTTTTCCATCTTCTTTGCCTCCAATGAAAGGCAAAAGCTCAAGTTTCAATTGGTTTTCATCTAGGACTGGAAGTTGCATGAAAAAGTAGCTCCCTTCTTTTATAGAGAGCAATTCTTCTGGGTTTTCTGGATGCTCAGGCTCAAGAGATTGTGGCATCCTATGAATTCCTATTGCTTCTTTTTCTATCTCTAGCAATTCATCTTGTCTTTTGAACTTATATATGGCGATAGCATCAAATCCTCTCTCTTTGTCATTTAGAGAGGAAATGATTTCATCAAGGGAAATATCTGTCGGCTCATAGTACATTGAATTCAGGATATGTAGTTTTTGTATTCTGTTCATTCTAAAGGCCTTCAATAAAGTCTTTGAAGATTGTATCCATGCAATCGCCCATTGCCTCTGGATGCCATTGTACTCCAAGAGTTTTTTCGCACTCAAATGCTTCAACAAGACCATCTGGAGCATAGGCTGAGGCTGTCAAGCCAAAACCCAATGCATTCACTCCTTGGTGGTGAAGACTGTTGACGCCAATATATTTCTCGCCAATCATACTGTAAAGTCGAGTTCCTTCTGTTAGCTCTACATCATGGGATGCTGTATATGGCTTATCTAAATTCCTATGGTTGATAGATGAGTCTCTTTCTTTTTCAAGATCTTGGTACAATGTCCCGCCAAAAGCAACATTCAGAAGCTGGAAACCTCTGCATATTCCCAATATAGGGATTCCTTTTTTGCGTGCATATGTAATTAGCCCCATATGAAAGCGATCGAGCTCTTCGTCAACGTTTTGGGCATAACGTATATCCTCTCCATACAAAACCGGAGCTATATCGTTTCCTCCGATTAGCAAAAGGCCATCAATCCCAGATAAAAGGCTTTCTGCGAATGTTGGTTCAGCATATGGCAACACAAGAGGAGCGCCTCCTGCTTTTATAATTGCACTTGTATATGCTTCATTCACATAATCTTGCTTGTAGCAAAATGCTGATTTGTAAGGTTCTTGTCTATCTGAGGCGATGGCAACTCTTTTCATTTTATGTCCTTGAGCATTTCTTTTACAAAATCAGAGGTGCGTTCAGCAGATTTTGCTTCAACATGTTCATTGACAGAATGGACATCAAATAGGTTTGGTCCGATTGATAGGCTGTCCATGCCCTCTATTGCTTTGTTTATGATCCCACATTCAAGGCCAGCATGGATTGCTGTAATCTTCGGTTTTTTGCCTGTTATCTTCCTATAGGAATTTGCAACTTCCTTCAGGAACTTTGATTTTGGATCAGGTTGCCAAGCAGGGTAGTCTCCAGAAAGAACTGTTTTGAATCCAAAGCCCTCGGCAAGAGTCTGTATCTGGTATGCAAGGTTCAACTTCCTGCTCTCTACAGAGCTTCTTACAGACCATACGACAGATATCTTCTCATCATCCAGATGTACAATCGCAAGATTGTCTGATGTCTCAACTACACCAGGAAGTGCAAGGCTCATCGACTTTACTCCCTCTGGTGATGTGAACAAAAGATCTGCAAGATTTGAAGATGTCTTCTTTTTTAAGGCTTTATCAGGCATTGCACAAGGCTCTATCTCGAGTCTGACGTTTTTGTCGCTCAACTCGAATTCTTTTTCTATCTCTTTGTTCAATGCATTTAGAATGGATGTTGCTTTTTCCTTGTCCTTTACGACGATCGTTGCTTCGGCTGAAGATGGGATAACATTTCGCCTTGTTCCGCCGGATATTTTTGCGATTTGAAAAGATGGGAGCCTGTTTAGATATCGTGCAAGGATGCTAATTGCATTTGCTCTCTCTTTGTGGATTTCACCACCAGAGTGACCTCCCAATGCACCTGTTACTTTGACAGTTAGTGCATCGCCTTCTGCTTCTACATATTTTGCTTTCTTTGTTGCATCGATTTCTATTCCACCTGCGCATCCGATATAAAAGATTCCTTCCTCTTCGGAGTCTAGGTTCAAAAGGCGTCTCGATTCAATTAGCTTTGGATCTATTCCGAAAGCACCTGTTAGACCTGTTTCCTCGGAAACTGTGAAAATACCCTCAAGTTTTCCATGTTCAGCTTTAGGATCGGAGAAAATGTCTAGAATTATTGCAATAGCAATGCCATTATCGGCTCCAAGTGATGTGTCTTTTGCATGGATCACACCATTTTCCTCAACAACCTCAATAGGATCCTTTGAGAAATCGTGTTTTGAACCTTCTTTCTTTACGCAAACCATATCCATATGGCCTTGAAGTGCAATAGAAGGTAGATTTTCATATCCTTTTGTTGCTGGAACTTTGATTATGACATTTCCAACTCTGTCTATAAGAGTCTCGAAATTATGCTCCTTTCCCCACGCTACAAGGTAGTTTCTAACACCTTCCTCATTTCCGCTTTCCCTTGGAATTTGCTCAATCTCGTTGAATATAGACCAAAGTCTTTTGTTTTTTAGTTTATCGTACCACATATCGCTCATCTCCATTCACAAACACTGAGTGTATATCAATATTAGTATCAAGCAAAATGAAATCTGCTCTCTTTCCTTCCTTTATAGAGCCTCTATCAGATAGCGAGTAGATTCTAGATGGCGTTGTTGATGTCATCTTTATTGAATCTTCAATCGAGAAGCCCCAGCCAAGGAGATTTTTAAATGCCTCAAGCATTGTAAGACAAGAGCCTTGGATTAAGTCAGTATTTCCTTTTGTAACCCAAAGATTGTCCTTCATCTCTACTTCGACACCATTTGCTGTAAGCTTTCCTTCTTTTTGTCTTGTAGGGCGCAAGCTATCTGTGATTATGGCAACACGATCTACGCCAAGCTTTTCTATTGAAAGCTTGATGTTGCTTGGATGGATGTGCTTCCCATCTCCGATTATCTCGGCTGTCATGTCGGAAGAAGAAAGGACAGCACCAACTACTCCTGGAGCTCTGTTTTTCAACTCAGTCATAGCATTGAAAAGGTGTGTTGCATGCTTAATGCCATGTTCTCTTCCTTTCAATGTCTCTTCATATGTCGCATTTGTATGTCCACAAAGAGGAACTATATTGTGCTCTATTGCAAGCTCTGCTACAGCATCGATTCCATCAAGCTCTGGAGCCATTGTCATTGCTTTTACTTTGCCTTGGCCTGCAGTGATCAAGCTTTCCATCACGTCCTTTGATGGATTTTTTCTTCCAGCAGGGTTCTGTGCTCCAATTTTGAAAGGAGAAATGAAAGGTCCTTCGAGATGGATTCCGCCTATTTCTGCTCCTTTTTCATTGCCAATTGCTTGAGCTATTGCCCTTTCGTCATTGGTCATTCTTTCGAGAGTGTCTGTATAGATAGTCGGGAAAAAAGTGGTGACACCTTCTTTTATAAGAAAATCAGACATCCCCAGAATTGCATCTGGTGTTCCGTCTTCTGTTCCAAAACCACCTATTCCGTGGATATGTGTGTCGATAAAGCCAGGGATTGCCAGATATGATTTTCCATCAATTTCCTTGTAATCAATCCCGTTCTCTTTTTTTGAGAAATATCCATTTGTTACAAAGAGTTCATGTCTTATGCCATTTTCTGTATATGCAATGCAATTTTTGATATGTAAGTTTTCCATACAATAAATATAGCATTTATACAAACAAAGACCAAAGGATTGTTTTATGCATATGTATGTTTTTATGCTATAGTATCGATGAGGTAAAAACATGGATGAATTGATTAATAAACTTAAGGAAAGCGCTGAGTATATCAAAGCAAAGGCTGGAGACGAGAAGATAGAGATTGGCATAGTCCTAGGTTCTGGCCTTGGTGATTTGGCAGATGAGATCGAGGATGCTGTATGCATAGACTACCATGACATACCACATTTTCCAGTATCGACAGTAAAAGGACACAAGGGAAGGCTTGTGATTGGAAAACTGGAAGGAAGAAGAGTTCTTTGCATGCAAGGGCGCTTCCATTATTATGAGGGGTACTCGATGGATCAGGTAGTATACCCAATCAGGACAATGTTCATGCTCTCTATCAAATCGCTTTTTCTCACAAATGCAGCAGGGTGTGTCAACACAGCTTGGAAGCCTGGTGATTTGATGCTTATTACAGATCATATAAAGCTTATTGCTGATAATCCTTGCAGGGGAATGAACCATGATGAGCTGGGAGAAAGATTCTTTGATATGACAAAAGCATATGATCCAGAATTGATCAAGATAGCAAGAGAGGCATCAAAAAGCACATCAATAGCTCTGAAAGAGGGTGTTTATATGCTATTTACAGGTCCTTCATTTGAGTCGAAGGCAGAAGTCAGGTTTGCGCGTATAGCAGGAGCTGATGCTGTTGGAATGTCGACAGTGCCAGAGGCAATTGCTGCATCTCAAATAAGGATGCATACATTGGGGATAAGCTGCTTGACTAATATGGCTGCGGGAATCTTGGATCAAAGCTTGAACCATGAAGAGGTGATAGAGACAGGAAACAGAGTCAAGAAATCATTCTCAAAACTTGTCAAGGAGATCGTCAAGACATGGCCCGTGTCGATGAGCTGATAAGAAGACTCTCCTTGAAGCCTCTTGCAAAAGAAGGAGGTTTCTTTAGGTTTCTCCACCTTTTCGGAAATGAGGCAGGAGCTATTTACTACCTTATTACGAAAGACAGTTTTTCATCTTTGCATCTCCTTTCAAGTGATGAAGTGTGGTTCTTTCTTGAAGGGGGAAGATGCGAGCAAGTTACGCTTGTTGATGGAGGCTCTTTGAAGAGAAGAATAATCGATTGCGATAATCGAACATCTATGATAAAGGCTGGCGAATGGCAAGCAACAAAGCTTATAGATGGTGATTATGCTTTGTTCTCGACTGTAATGAGCCCCCATTATGTTGATTCTGATTATAACGAACCAACTGAAAAGCTTTTGGATAAGTATCCTGATTTGAGAGAGTATTTGCTATGAAGGTGCTTGTTACAGGAGGATGCTCCAATCTAGGGAAAGCCATATGTAAGACATTCTTGGATAATGGGTTTGATGTTATAAAGACATCCCGCTCTGGCATTGATAGCATAAAACTTGATTTTGAGGACGATTTTGATGTTGATTCTTTAGTGAGAGAGGTTGGAGAGATAGATGTTCTTATAAACAATGCTGGGATATTCACAGAAGGGATGCAACAAACGATATCTCAATCGGACTTTGATAAAGTGTTCGATGTCAATGTAAAAGGGCTCTTCAGAATTACGAGAGCGTTGCTTCCTGTGTTGGAAAAAAAGAATGGTTCGATTGTGAATATATCATCGATAAATGCAATCCATCCTGGATTTGGGATGACAGCGCACTATGATGCCTCAAAGGCAGCAGTGTCAGCATACACAGCATCGCTTGCTTTGGAGACAGGGCTTAGGATAAATGCTGTAGCCCCAGGGCTTTTACATTCTGCTAGGTTGGAAGGAAGCACTCTTGAAAAAAGATGGAATGAACATAGTGTTAAAGCTGATATGGTTGATCCAGATGATGTTGCTAGAGCAGTTTTCTTCTTAGCTACTTCTCATGGAATATATGGTCAGACTATTATAGTAGATAATGGATACTTGCTTAAATGAAGATTCTAGGCATTGCTGATACAACAGATACTTTGATTTATTCCTCGATAGCTCCAACACTGTACAAAGATGTTGATCTTGTCATATCTGCAGGAGATCTTCCATTGAGATATTACGACTATATCGCAACTATGCTCAAAAAGGATGTGTGTTGGGTCTATGGCAACCACAATCTTGACGATTGGGACAGGATGATGGGAAAGGGCTCTGACCAGTACAAGGATCTTTCGTGTTTTTCTAGGGGAGGCTCGATGCAAATGCTTCCTCGCTTTGGAGGGATGTTTGTAGATGGTAAAGTTATCTACGACAAATCCAGAGATCTTATTATTGCCGGTCTTGGAGGCTCTATGTTGTACAACTTCGAAAGAAGCCAATACTCAGAATCCCAGATGGCAGCTCGTATCTTCTGGATGAAGGCCAAGCTTCATAAGATGAAACGCAAGTATGGCCGATTTTGTGATATCCTTATAACGCATGCTCCTCCAAGAGGAATCGGGGACGGGGAGGATCTTTGCCATAGGGGATTTGAATGTTATTTGGATTTCATGGACAAGTACAAGCCAAAATATCTATTGCATGGCCATGTCCATCTTGATGACTTGAATGCTAAAAGATTGACAGAGTACAATCAAACAAAAGTAATCAATATATATAAGACTTATTTAATAGACGATGCCGAATTGGGAGTAAAACGATGAGTGCAAATGGCGAAGCTCAAGATGATTTTAACAAAGCAAAGTCTAGAGCAAAAATTCAAGGTCTATTGAAGACATTATCTTGGAAGAACAATGATCTTCTTTCCTGGTATGAAGTTACAAGCATAATCAAGCCTAGTAGCGAGACCTATCTTGGGATGCGCACGATTCCTGTTAATAGAATAATAGGCTCTGAAGGACGCTATCATGACTTTTCTGCAGCATTTTATCCCAAAAGAGAAAGATTAAGAGATAGATGGGTAAGTGTCGACGATGCCCAGATCAAGAATATAATTCTTCCCCCTATATCGGTCTATTCTCTTGGTGGATGGTATTTTGTCAGAGACGGAAACCACAGGGTATCGGTTGCGAAAGCTACCGGAGTTGAGTTCATAGATGCGGATGTAGTTGAGCTTGATTCGAAAATACCATTGGAGCCAGGTATTTCAATGAAGGAAATCAAACGTAGAGTAGTGCGTTATGAAAGAGATGCCTTTCTGGCGCAATATGGCTATCTTGGGCTTCCTTCTGGCGATATTGTGTTCACAAATCCAGGCTCCTATCCTGAGCTAGTGAACCACATTCTTGTGCATAAGTACTATATAAATCAAAAAATCGATCATGAGATTACGATGAAAGAAGCGGCGCAAAGCTGGTATAAGAATGTCTACTCACCAATTGTGCAAGCAATTAGGGAGGAGCACCTTCTTGCATCCTTCCCAGGCTCAACAGAGGGCGATATGTATCTTTGGATTGTTAAACGTTGGGATGAGTTGAAAAGAGAGAAGGATAATAACCTCCCGATAAAGGAGGCTGTCAAGGCGCTGGAAAAGGAGAGCAATGGACTCCTTTCAAGGTTGAAGCGCTATGTACTCTACATTATAAGCAAAATCAAAAAGAACTAGCTATTGCATTCGCCAAACCGTCTGCTAACACATCTATTTCCTCTGATGGGCGATGCGGCATTATAGTGCCATCTTTATGGATATATGGCTCATATTCTATGTAATGCATGCCTTGTTGTCTTGCCCATGCATATAAGCCAGATGTGGCAATCTTTCCATCTTCTTTTGAGATAGGGGATGATGCAAATCCATAGAATTTCTTGCCAATAAGGGCTCTTGATTCGTACAAAGGCCATGTGTTATCCAGGAACGCTTTCATTTCTGCTGTGACTTGCGCAAATTTCGAGCATGTACCAATTAGGACTACATCAGCTTTGCAAAGCTTGTCGTTTGTGGCGACAGGAAGATCTATGATGTCTTCATAGTATTCATTCACTTCGTTTCTCAAGTTTGCCTCAAGGTGCAAATCAGGATCTTCGACTCTATATAAACGAGCATCGATTCCACGCTCTTCTAGCTTTTCTTGGAATGTACGTGCAACGATAAATAGATTCCCAGATATGGAGTGTATTATTATGTTTGCTCTCATATTCTCCTCCTATATCCAGTCTAATACATTTTAGGCGTATATGTGGACTTTAATTGCTTTAGCAAAACGCACTATAGATTCCGTCTTTCTCAACAACTTCAACTGTCCTGTCATAAAGAGATGAAAGACGGTCTTTCTCTAAAGCATCTTTTTTGTTGCCATCAAAGACGATCTTCCCATTTTCCATCAATATAACTCTGGAAACCTCTGGTATGATTTCATTCAATTCATGGGTCACCATTACGATTGTTCTGCCATCTGTTGCATATTTTGATATGACAGAGCGAAGATCTGCACGAGAAGGAAAGTCCAAGCCATTCGAAGCTTCATCTAAAAGAAGGAGTGGAGGAGATGTAATTGCAGCCCTGGCAAGCATTACTCGCCTTTTCTCTCCAGTGGAGAGTGTATCCATTGGTCTTTTTGAAAGATATTGCACGCCTGCTTTTGCAATTTCAATATCGGCTTTTTCCCAAACATCATCGCTTATATTGTGATGAAAATCGAATCCAAGGGATGAGGATATTCCCGATGCGACTATTTCACGCACGCTGTACTTTGTTGCAAAGAAGCTGTCGTAACTAGGAGAAACAAGGCCGATCAAAGGTCTTAGCTCTTGGATTATCCATCTCTCCTTTCCGAAGATTATATTTTTGTAGTCATCCCTAGCCAAAGGATATGTTCTTCTTGCAATTACATCTATGAGTGTCGATTTCCCAGCACCGTTTGGTCCAATAATCGCAATCCTTTCTCCTGTGCTGATTTTCAGCGATGCATCCTCTAGAATGTATCTTTCATCGCGTCTTACATATGCATGTTTTATTTCGACAGCATTTTCCATGTTGTATATTTTAGCCATAAAAAGGCGCACTTTCCACACCTTGACGCAAAGAAGGCCTATGGCTATTATTTACACATTACAAAAAGTGTAAAAGTGTCAAAAAAGGAAAATATATGATTCGCTCAATAGTACAGCTATTTGATGAACGTGTCTCTCAATCGCCTCTTTCTGTAGCGCAATATTGGAAGAACGATAATGGAAAATTCATATCAAAGACATATATCCAACTTCAAGAGGATGTAAGATCGCTTGCATTGGCATTGAGGGATTTGAATGTGAAGAGAGGTGATAATGTTGCAATTGTGAGCGATAATTGCCCAGAATGGCTTGTATCGGATCTTGCAATTCTTTCATTGGGAGCCACAGATGTCCCTCGTGGGAGAGATAGCCTTAGCCATGAGCTTGAATACATTATCAGCTTTAGTGGCGCAAGAGTGGTTTTCTCTGAAAATAAGATACAAACTGAAAAAATCCTTTCTTCAACTGATAAGCTTCTATCTCTTGAGATGATAGTTGCTTTCGACGATATCAAAATTGAAGACGAAAGAGTGAAGGTCATAAAATACTCTGAGCTCTTAAAAAGAGGAAAAGAGCTCATTGCTTCTCCTGATAAAAGAGACAAGATTGCTCATGAGATAATGCTTGGGGCAGAGGATGATGATGCAACTATAATCTTCACAAGCGGGACAACAGGAACGCCAAAAGGTGTGGTCTTGTCTCATAGGGCATTTTTGTATCAAGTTGAGAATATACACACTGTTGCTCCGTTTGAAAAAGGGCAAATATGGCTTTCTGTGCTACCTGTATGGCATGCATTTGAGCGTATATTGCAATACGTTGCTATCTATGAAACACATTCTATTGCTTACTCAAAGCCAATTGGCAAGATAATGCTTTATGATATGCAAAATATAAACCCCCACTTTATTGGATCTGTTCCAAGAATTTGGGAAACTATAAAAGCTGGAGTCGAGCATGCAATTAGCATGAAAAGCAAAAAAGAGAGGATTATGTTTTCATTCTTTCTTCTTGCAAGCAAGAAATACAAGTATTGTCTAAGAGCCTCAAAGGGTTTATTCCCACACTATAAAAAGCGTGATTGTATAGTAAGAAGGATTTTGTTTGTTCTTCCTTGTGTTCTTTTGCGACCAGTTAATGCCATAGCAAACAAGGTTGCATTCAAAGCAATAAAGCAAAAACTCGGAAAGAGCTTTATTGGAGGAATATCAGGAGGAGGTTCAATGAATCCAGATGTGTCAGAATTCTTCGATTCAATAGGCATAGAGCTTCTCGATGGATATGGCTTGACTGAAAGCGGTCCGGTTGTTGGAACAAGCTTGTTCTTCAACAATATCCCTGGCTTTATGAAGAAGCTTGAAGGGACAGAAATCAAAGTAGTAGATCCTCTGAGCCAAAAAGAACTACCAGCTGGTAGCAAAGGCGAACTTCTAGTAAAAGGTCCCCAATTGATGAGCAAATATTATAAAGATGATGAGAGAACAAGGCTTGCAATAGATGAGGATGGTTTTTTGCATACAGGCGATATTGCAAAGGCAACAATCGATGGATGGTTTTCAATCTTCGGGAGGATAAAGGATACTATCGTCCTCTCCGGAGGCGAGAATGTTGAGCCTGTTTTTATCGAACAAGCACTATCGAATAGCATATATATCGAAAGAGCTGTAGTTGTTGGACAGGATAGAAAAAATCTTGGAGCTCTTATCTTGATAGATAAAAAGAATGTTGAACTCTATTTGAAAAACTCCTCTATTCCTTATATTTCAAGAGATGGCCTGGCTCAAATAGATGAAGTCAGGACTCTTGTTTCTAGAGAAATCATGAGAAATGTGTCTAAAGAGAAAGGTTTTAAGGCTTTTGAGCAAATATCGAAATTCATAATTCTTGAGAAGCCTTTTGAGATTGGGAAAGAACTTTCCTTGAAACAAGAGATAAAGAGGATGGATATAAATGAGATTTATAGAAAGGAAATAGACTCTCTTTGGGGGTAATAGGCAAGGCCACTTCACCAAGAAGACGATAATTTGTTAGTCTTTTCTTGACGGAGATTAAAAATGTTGTATAAAAGGTCTTTGCTTCTATTTTTGATTTCTTTTTGCTTCATTTCATTGCTTCCTGCTTCACAAACGCTCTATGATCGAAATAGCGAAGAGTACAATCAGACAAGGCTTTTGTGCCAGAGAGCTGGAGTTGTTGGGCCATCATCCGCGACACCAGTCAATGCCAATGAGCTTGTTTTGGCTTTGGATAGAATAGATTGCAATTTGTTGCCTGAATACTTGAAAGAACGATATGACGAACTATATAAAAAGATATTGAAAAGTGTCTCGGGTTTTGATTTCCGAATCCCTGTAACATTCAATCCATCACTATATATAGCAAAAGATCAAAACCAAGACAGAAAGAATTTCTTCTTGTCGTACATAGATGAAAAACCGCTGTTGGAATTTGCCCTTAAGGTTAGTTTCTCTGATTCTATTTACATTGAGACAGCTATGCCTATAGGAAATGCATCACCCAACTCCCATATACCAGTGACTTCTTTTGATTTCATATTCAATAAGAACACGGCTATTTTCCAGTTGATGCCGATTATTGCAAGAGGAAGCTTTGGGAACAATAACTTCTCTTTATATCTTGGGCGCACTCGTCATAGCATGGGATCTGGTTTCAGCGGTAATTTGATTGTTGGTGACAACTATAGATACCAAGAGGTTTTCGGGCTCAAGTTTGCATCGAATATCTTTACATACAATATTTCAATTACGCATTTTGATTCTCAGCAATTAGTAGAGATTGCAAATACCACACGCTCTGATTCCTTCAAATCTTCTTTGTTCGAGAATCCTCATTTAGATGGAAAACAACAAACCAGAGTTATTCATCGTTTTGATGTTTGCTTTATCGACAAAGCAAGGTTTGTGCTAGACCTTGGTACGCTTTTTTATGCATCATCCGGCTTTGATTTTCGCTTTCTTTTTCCTTTTATGATCAACCATAGCTATTATGACTACAGTGAGAATGAAGAGATACTCGAGAATAACTTTGATGAGGCTAACAATATCCTTGCCATCGAGCTAGAGTGGATAGTTGCACCTAAGTTCAATTTAGCTTTGCAAATCGCAATGGATCAATTCCAGTTATACAACGAAGGTGATGGTGTTCCCGACTCTTTCGGTTTTATGATGACATGTTCATACGTGGAGCTTGGACGAGTGTTTGATATAGAGGTTTTTGCAGAGCTTGCTTATACGATGCCTTTCTTGTATGTTGCTCCTAAAAAGGATAACGGAAACTACAATTGGAATTATGATTATTATCTTGGTTATTATTCAAATGAGCAAAAGCTAGCCACATCTCGAGAGGGTGCATGGTCTGGTTATATCTATGGCCCGAATTCAATTGTGACTACAATTGGGATTTTTTGCAAAAATACAAAAACGGATTTTGAGTCAAAGACAATTTTGACTTATGTTGCGCAAGGGGATCAGGATAAAAGCATAGACTTGTTTTATGATTCGTCCTCATATGACAAATTACCTCTTTTAGGTGACATAAGGCATGTTCTATCGATAAGAGAAGATTTGTCTTCCTGGATTGCAAATGAATTCCAGTTTCTTTCTGGAATCCAATTTCAATATTCCAATCAAAATGGAAAAGGCGCCTTTGACGTACAATTCTATGCAGGAGTATGTTGGCATATAACATAAAAAAGAAAAAATAATATTTGCATAGTAGCAAAAACGGTGCGACAATAAATTCATCGTCATAGCAGATTGTCCTAGCTCTAAGATGTATAGCCCTTTTTAAGGGACAAGGAGGTTGCCGCTGGAAGAGAGGATCCAGCGGTATTTTTTGTTCTTTGTGTACTTGTTGTAAAGAATGTTCTTTTTTGTTGACCTCTATGGCTTGGTAGTATAATGTAACACATAAATATGGGATTGCTATGAGAAGATTGTTTCCAGTTTTAATGTTATTGCTAGTTTTTGTGTTTTCTTGTTCATCACTTAATAGGATAGATAGTTCTATTTCAGAAGAGACAGCCTCCAGGGTCAAAGCTGAGGTTTCATCAAGAGAGAAAACACAGGATGAGAAGAAAGCAGCAAAAGACGTAAGTGAAGTGACTTTGAAAACTATCGATACAACTGGCGAAAGCAAAAAAGATATAGAAACTACAGCAAAGCCTGAGGCAGTTGATGCTGAGCCTGAGAAGACAGTGGTTATAGATAATGATGCTCTTGAGCCAGAAGTTCTCACTGAAGAACAAGCGGAAGAAGAAGCTGAGATTAAAGAGCCTGTTGAGGATGTTGTCCAAGAACCAGTTGAAACAGTAGCTGTAGAGGAAGAGGAGCCTTTGGTTGTTGCTGAGCAAGAATCAGAAAGTGTTGATGACTCAAGCGAGGAAGTATTGGACGTGCCAGAGGAGGAGAATGTAAGCAATCCGGCTTCTGTTGATACAAATGATACAAAGGAAGTCGAGTTAGAGCCTGTTGATGAAAAAGCCCATGTTGAAGAGGTTGAGAGCGTTCCAATAGACGAGAAAGAGAATGTGTCAAATCCAACGAAGGATGCTGAGCCAATTGCATCAAGTGTCCCGTCTCAAACCTTCCCAAAACCTGTTTTGGATAATGATGTGAGTCCGGAGATTTTGGAACTTCTTTCTGTTGTTATTGTTTTTACTGTGATTTTCACTATATCAATTGCAATAAGAAGTGCAAATAAGATGCAATTATCAAGAGCTTTGTCTGCTTCTTTGTCTATTTTGTTTACAGCGCTTTCAATCCTTATTTCTGTTTTGGTTTCAGGTTGGACTGTTATCTGGCTTTTGTACTTGCTTTTGCTTCTTACATATTTTGTTTTCAGGTCACATTGGCGAAGTTCGTCTTATGTCTAACTCAGGCTTTCTCTTTCCAATGCGGATAATGAATCGATGATATCTGTGTGGTAGAAGAACTTTTCAAGAGCAATTATTGCGGCTCCTTCGCGGCTACCTCTCTCTCCGCATTGCGAGCGATATATAAACACATCGTCTCTATCGGGTGGCAACAGCAAAGATAGCCTTGTTTGCATTGATGCATAAATGTCATCTGATAGTTTAGACAGTTCTCCTAGAATCATAACAGCTTTCGCACCTGTTGCTTGAACAGCTTGCGAGATAGCAAATACCATGCTCTTTGCACTCTCTTTTATCTCATTTGTCTCTAAAAGATCCCTAAGGTTTGTTATGCCTGTTTTCTTCTTTAGTGCATATCCAGAAGCAACAGCATCCAAACATCCTGTGGAACCACACACGCATGGCGCATCTTTTGTTACTTTCATATGCGCAAAGCTTTTTATTGGAATTAGATTCTTGTTATAGAAGACAGCCTCTATTGTGTCTGACCAAGAGACAAAGTAGAAGTTGTCTAGACTTGTGTTTGCAATACTTATTTCAGATTTCGCTTGGGCGATGGAAGCTGTTGTGGTTGTGTATTTAAAAGGAAGCTTTGGGATATCGATATTTTCAGAGAGAACAAAACAAACTCCAAGGACTTTGTTTCCTTGCGAAAGCTTGTCAATCATCGAAATAATGTCTTGCCACATTTCATCTCTTCTTGGAAATCGTTCGAATCTTAAGGGACGTCCAAGTGCATCCGAGATCGATACCGATACATTGCTTTGCTTTATCTCTACAGCAAAAGCCCTTCCAGCATTCTTGTTTATCTCTAGCTTTGTAGCAGGTCTACCTGCTGTCATGCGATCTATATTGGCATTGACTATATATCCATCTTTGAGCAAAGACTCTACAATATCAGAGATGCTTACCTTGCTTAGAAGAATCTCTCTTGAAAGTTCTGCTCTTGACAACTTTTCTTGTCTTAATATGTTAAGAATCCTCAATCTATTTATTTGTCTTGCATTGTCTGGTCTAGAGAAGTCCATATGACTGATGATATTGCAAAATCGTGTTCAATGATAGCAAAACTACAAAAAAGGCTCTATTGCCTCTATTACAAAGCGATATTATCTTTAATTTTGGTCAAATTTATTTAGGAGATGATCAAATGGCAAATAAAAAATTCAAAACAGAGGTTGCTGATTTATTGCACCTCTTAATACATTCTCTTTATTCAAATAGGGAGATTTTTCTGAGAGAGCTTGTGTCTAATGCATCCGATGCTCTCGACAAATTAAAATATCTTTCGCTTTCTGATGATAAACTCAAAGGATATGTCTTCGACCCGAAAATTGAGATTTCGTTTACAGAGGAAGGTGAGAGGACTCTCGTCATAAAAGATAACGGAATCGGTATGAACGAGGATGACTTGAACAACAACCTGGGGACAATTGCTTCATCTGGAACAAAGAAGTTCCTTGCAGGACTATCAGATGATCAGAAGAAAGACAATAATTTGATAGGGCAGTTTGGAGTTGGGTTCTATTCAGCGTTCATGGTTGCAAAGAGGATTGTTGTCATATCGCGAAAAGCAGGCGAAGACAAGGCCTACAGATGGGAATCTACTGGTGAGAACTCTTATTCTGTTGAAGAGGCTGAAAGAGATGAGCAAGGTACTACCATTACATTGTATTTAAACGAAGACAGCTACGAATATGCAAATCGCTGGCAAATCGAGAATCTTATAAAGAAGTATTCTGATCACATCGCATATCCTATCTATCTTGAGTATGATCAAACACATTATGAAGATGAAAAAGATGAAGAAGGAAATGCGAAGAAGACAATCGAGCATAAGAGAGAGAAGATAAATTCCTCATCAGCATTATGGAGAAGAGCCAAGAGCGATATTACAGATGAAGAGTACAAGAGTTTTTACAAGAATAACTACTATGACTCTGACGATCCTCTTTTCTATATCCATACGAAAGCCGAGGGAGCAACAGAGTATACAACGCTTTTCTATATCCCAGCAAAAGCTCCAATGGATATGAACTATGCTGATTACAAGCCGGGAGTGAAACTCTATGTCAAGAGAGTTTATATCACAGATGATGATAAGACATTGCTTCCTACTTACCTGAGATTTGTTCGTGGCATAATTGACTCTGAGGACTTGCCTTTGAATGTCTCAAGGGAGATTTTGCAAGAAAACAGAGTAATGACAGCAATAAGAAATGGTTCTGTCAAGAAGTTGCTTTCTGAGTTCAAGAAGATCTCTGAGGGTAATCCCGAGTTGTATGAGAAGTTTATTAAGGAATACAACAGGCCATTGAAGGAAGGTTTGTATTCCGATTATGCAAACAGGGATGCTCTTTTGGAACTTGTAAGGTTCAAGAGCTCAGAGAAAGATGGTTATGTATCTCTCAAGGAATACAAGGAGAGAATGCCAGAGGGACAAAAGTCAATCTATTATATAACAGGTGGAAATGAGACTGTCCTGAAATCCTCGCCACTTATTGGCGCTTACAAGAAGAAGGGCTATGAAGTATTGATTCTTTCCGATGATATCGACGAGTTTGTAATCTCTACGATTCCGACGTACTCGGATATTCCTTTGAAGGCAATCAACAAAGCTGGCGCAATCGATGATATTGAGAGCGCTGATGACAAAGCGAAAGTTGAAGCGAAAAAGGATGTAGCAGAAAAGATCAAGAAGGCTCTTGATGGCAAAGTCAAGGATGTGGTTGTCTCTGCGCGTTTGACAGATAGCCCATCTGCTGTCGTTGTAGACGAGAATGATCCTAGCGTTCAGACTCAAAGAATCCTGAAAAGCATGGGAGCAAAGGATCTTCCGGAGGTTCTGCCTATTTTGGAAATCAATCCAGATTCTCCGCTTGTATCTAAAATCGAGAGTCTTGACGATGACAGTGCTGTAAAGGATTATTCAATGGTTCTTCTAGATCAAGCATTGCTGCAAGAGGGATTGATGCCATCCGATCCGTCTGGTTTTGCTAAAACGTTGACAAAGCTCTTGTCGCTATAGTGAGAAGAGAGAATGCTACCTTAGCGGGTAGCATTCTTTTTTAATGAAACTATATGAGTGGATTTGAAATCATTTCTTGTCTGTAAGAATATTTGCCCACTTCTTGCTTCTGACTCTGAATATTCCTAGTACGAACTTTGCAATTTCCTCTAATGAGAGCAAAAGATAGATCAAGTATAAAGGAAGCTTGAATACGATTGCACCAAGAAATGAGCAAGGGACACCAACAGCATATACGCCGAATAATTCTGAGAATAGAGCATAGCGAGTGTCGCCACCAGCTCTAAGTATTCCAACGATATTAGACATATTCATTGATTTTATCGGTTGAGTCAAAGCTTGCATTCGCAATGAAAGCACAGCGGATGTCGCGACAGCTGTTCCCACATTAAACCAAGATGCAAATACTGGTGCCATAACAAACTCCAGAACTCCCATCAATGTTCCAGTGATTACTGAAATAAAGAGTATCTTCTCTGACCATCGGATAGCTTTTTCTCTTTCTCCTGCACCTAGGACATTGCCAAGCAAGATAGTCGTTCCATTTCCGATTCCAAGCATTGCTATGAAGAAGAAGTTGGCAATAGACTCTGTTATGTTCACTGTAGCTAGTGCTTCTGTGCCTAGCTTCGAAAATGCAACTTTGTATAGTGTCATTCCCAGTGCCCAAAGCACTTCGTTTATCAATACAGGAAGAGATGTCTTTGTATACATGAGGAGAAAGCCTTTGTCCCAAAGGAAATCATTTTTCCCTTTGAAAGCAAACACTTCTCCGTTTTTCTTCCATATGAGTGCAATCAAAATGCACATCTCGACAAAGCGTGCAATTGTTGTTGATAGCGCTCCTCCAGCAACTCCTAGCATAGGAAAGGGACCTATCCCAAATATCAACAGCCAGTTTCCAATTGCGTTCATCGATAGAGATACAAGAGAGATTAAAAGAGGAGTATTTGCTTTATTGATCGATCTGAATCCAATCGAAAGTGTTGCTGATATAGCAGCAAATACATATGATGGGGCAACAATCCTCATATAGATTCTTCCAGCTTCAACAACGGGTGGATCTGTCGAGAAGAAGTGGATTATCGTATCTGGATAGAAATACGAGAAAAGGGACATAAGGATAGCTCCTATGACGCAACATGTTGTTGCAAACGACATAGTTCTCTTCATTTTCTCATATTCTTTTGATCCATAATATTGGGAAAGGAATATAGAAGTGCCTGATGCGACTCCAAAGAAAAATAGCGATATCAGGAAATAGACTTGGTTTGCAATGCCAACTGCGGCGATTTGCTCATGGCCAAGTTGTCCTATCATCAATGTGTCCAAAAAGGAAAGTGATGAGGATAGAAGATTTTGAAGCATTATTGGAAGAGCTATAGCAAAAAGTCTCTTTGTTAGGATTTTGGTATCGTTTTTCACTTGCATCAGGATAGATGAGAGTCTGTTTTTGTTCAAGATAGGCAAATAATCCTTGATAGTTTTCAGTTTTTCCCCTTATATTGAAATGGGTTTTAAGATGTTGGAAAAAGATATTTTGCTTGTTATAAATCCTCTCGCATCCAAAGGAAGAGGCAAAGATAAAGCTAAGTCGCTTGGTTCTTATCTCGAGAAGCACAATCGTGTTTTTGTTATTGAATATACAAGAGCAAAAGGACACGCTGAAAAAATAGCCTTAGATGGTGCACGAAACGGCTATAAAGTCATTGTCGCGGTTGGTGGAGATGGAACTGTCAATGAAGTTTTAAATGGGATTATGCGCTCTGGTTTTTCCTCAAGTGTCAAGATGGGTATAATCCCTGTGGGACGAGGCAATGATTTCGCATGGGTTTGCAATATACCCAAAGATATGTATAAAGCCGTTGATTTGATTTTAAAAGATAATGGGAAGAAGACTGATGTTGGTCTTTGCTGTGGTGATGGGCATCCAGATGGGATGTATTTCTTCAATGGTGCAGGCTTTGGATTCGAACCTATGGTGAATTTTAAAGCGATGGAATATAAACATTTGAATGGAATGCCAAGCTACATAATGGCTTTCTTGTTTATTCTAAGACACCCGCCTAAAGGATTTGATCTCGAGCTGACAATCGATGGGGAGAAAAGAAAGCTTTCGACACAGCAGCTTTCTGTTGCGAATGGAATAAGGATGGGGTCAGCTTTCAAGATGACACCGCGTGCTTTGATTGATGATGGAAAGTTTGACGTTATGTTTACCAATAAGATATTCACGGGAGTGGATCTGATAGCCCTGGTTTTCAAGTTTTTGAAAGGAGATCATGTAAAAGACAAGGTCAATTTTACTTACTTGAAAGCAACAGAAGTTGAAATAGACGCAAAAGAGGCAAATATTCCCGCTCATTTGGATGGAGAGGTATTTTCCAAGAATCTTAAAAGAGCAAAACTCAATATTCTTCCAGGTGCGATAAACCTAATAAGATAGTTTGTTCTAAAAATATATTGTCTTTATAATTTCTTTATTGCAAAAGAAGTAGATAAAATAAAATTTTATTTGACTTCAAAAGGCAACCATTGTAATATGTACAATGCGATTTAGAGACAAAAATTGTTGTTTTTTGACTAAAAATTGGAGAAAATTGACGTGGTTAAAGATCTAGTTCCAAAAATTCATTTTTATGATCAGGACTTCGTCGATATGTATGAACGAACTTGGGTTTGGCTTGATGAGATTTGGCACCAAGGCGACAAGGATAGTCTTTTCCCTGAAGGATATTTCACATATGGCAACAGCGATGTAATAGATTTGTTTGAAACATCCATGTCATCCTTGTACTTGGTTTACAGCAATCAAAACTATTCTCCATACTCAATGGTCGATTTCTTCTATTCGATGCAATCCGAGAATGGGCAAATAGCAGAAAAATATAATATAAAAACCAAGGAAGCTGTCATTGATGATAACAATCCGTTAGGAGCAAGCCTGCCCCTTCTTTCCTATGTTGAATTCATTTTTTACCACAAGATAGGAAACAAGAAAAGACTTAAGGATGTTGTTCCTTTTCTTGAAAAATACTATCAATGGATGAGAGAGAACTTCCAAGCCCAAAATGGATTGTACAAGGTTCCGTACAGTGCAACACATATGGGGAATCTTCCAAGAGAAGGTGCTCAATATACTGTCGATTACAACTCAATGATGGCTGTATTTGCGCTTTATATGTCGAATATAGGTGATATTCTCAACGATAAAGAGCTTGCTTTCAGATACAAGAGAATATATTTCTCATTAAAAACCAGGATCAACTCGATGATGTGGGACCCTGAGACTAGCTTTTATTATGACTTGGATGAGAATGAGCAAATAATAAAGAACAAGCATATTGGATCTTTTTATACTCTTCTTGCCGAGATTCCGAATGACGAGTATGCCTCATTCTTGATTGAAGAACTAAAAAATCCAGATGAGTTTGGAACAGATAATCCATTTCCTGCTGTTCCTGTTTCCTCAAAGTACTTTGATGAGAATGGAAATGGCTATTGTGGTGGTGTAGTGCCTTTCAATACGTTTATGGTTGTTAAAGGCTTGCTCAACTACAACTCTTTTGTCTTGGCGCGCGAATTTTGTATCAGGCATATGTATTTTATCCTCGATACTTTGCATCTTGGAGAGGAGAAACAGGGCGATACGTGGGAGATCTATAAGCCACAAACGGAGGGTCCTGCTTTGTGTCCAGCGGAAGGCCCTGAGAACAGAAAGTGGTATCTTCCTATGCTCGGTCTTGTTACTGTTAATTTGATGATTGAAAATGTAATTGGCCTCGATATTTCTCTTCCTAGAAAGACTGTATATTGGACAATGCAAAACCTTGAAGCGATGGGAATTGAACATCTGTCATTGAAGAAGAATAACATCACGATTCTTTCGAATAAGAATACAAGAGGATGGGAAATCAGGCTTGAGAGCGAGAAACTTTACTATTTTACGATTCATATTCTTGATGAAGACAAGAAAAAGGTTCTTCCTATTCCGTCTGGAAAGTGTTCTATGTTGATTGATAAGCTCTGATTTTTCTTTTTTTGAAACACTGTTTCACTTTTTTCTTGCAAGAAAGGTTTCTGAGCTATACTATAATTGTTGTTATGCATAAATAATGCAGGAGGTAATGATCATGGATATGAAGGATTTTTCCTTGGAGGGAAAGGTTGCTTGGGTTACAGGTGCTTCCTATGGAATTGGCATGGCTATTGCAAAGGCATTTGCTACAGCTGGAGCAAAGATTGCATTTAATGATATCAAGCAAGAATTTGTAGATAAAGGACTTGCTGGGTATAGAGAGGCTGGAATTGAAGCCAAAGGTTATGTTTGTGATGTAACAAACGAAAAGCAAGTTAACGAGACAGCTGCACAGATTGTCTCAGACTTCGGAAAGATCGATATTCTTGTAAACAACGCAGGAATCATCAAGAGAATTCCAATGGTCGATATGACAGCAGAAGAGTTCAGACAGGTTGTTGATGTTGATCTTAATGCTCCATTCATTGTTTCAAAAGCTGTTATCCCAGGAATGATCAAGCAAGGCCATGGAAAGATTATTAACATCTGTTCTATGATGTCAGAGCTTGGAAGAGAGACAGTTTCTGCATATGCAGCTGCTAAAGGTGGCTTGAAGATGCTTACAAGAAACATTGCATCAGAGTATGGAGAATACAACATCCAGTGCAATGGTATTGGACCAGGATATATCGAAACTCCACAGACAGCTCCTCTTAGAGTTCCAGGAAATCCATTCAACGAGTTCATCCTTGCAAAGACACCTGCTCATAGATGGGGAAAGACAGAAGATCTTCAAGGACCAGCTGTATTCTTGGCATCTGATGCTTCGAACTTCGTAAACGGCCATGTTCTTTACGTTGATGGTGGTATTCTTGCTTACATTGGAAAACAGCCAAAGTAAGATTAGAAATAATCTAAGTTGCAAATCCAAGCTGCTTGTTTGAATGGTACAGGCAGCTTTTCTTCATTTGATGGAGTAATCGATCGATAGTTATTATTTAGGAGACTGTATTTTTCACTTTCAGACTCTTCTGTCATATCGTATACTATAAGTAACATAGGAAAATAGATTAGGGAGGAAGCGTATGAAGATATTCAAGGCTTTTGTTTTGGTGTGTTTGTCTTTATCCTTAATGGGATGTTATAAGGCAGTAGGTAATGCCGGTGGTTTTATTGTGATTAATCAATTCAAAGGAGAGGGCTATCTTGTTGATGAAGATGGTTATAAAAAGAATATTGAGGATATTTCCAATAAAACACCAACCGTGATTTCTGAGGTAGCTCCTGATCCTATTTTGACTGATACTACTACGACTGTAAGGGAAAAAATAACGGTGAAAGCCACTGTTAAATTCACTCGGGATAAAACATATATAAAGATTGAGATTTCGGCTGCGGATTCAGATGTATTAAATGCGTTGCGAAATGATTCTAATAGTAAATTTGTCATAGCATATTATGATTCAGATGGATTTAAGCTTGATCAAGATACTATTTATACGAATAATGCAACTGGCATAGTTAATGCTTTCAATGATATAACCATGCTTTCCTCTGATACAGTGGAAGATTGCACCCAGTATATTTATACTAATGTTTCGTATATAAATATAACGTGGTCTATAAATAGTTATAATGTCCCTTCATATTCAAAGAATTTCCATGTAGATAATGCTACTGCAGGAGAGGGAAAATTGACAGTTTCTGGTAATGTGCGGATAAATGATAATGATGGTGACTATACTTTGGAAGTGTTAGCTCCAAATGGCTGGGAAACTTTTAGCAATAGCGACTTTGGTGAGTCATTTGGCAGATGGACTGCAATAGGACTGTCTTTCAAGGATGCTCAGGGCAAAGAATTGGAAAGAATCTCTCTTGATGATGCGGATATAGAATATGAATATTCTGGCGAAGGAAATATTGAGAAGCTCATTTTGAAGGGTGACCTGGAATCTAGTTCTTCGATATGGAAAAATACAAGTCGTATTGATATTGTTGACTGTTATATTTGATGTGATATTAATGCCTTGGGATGCCTGAAAAAGCATATCTAATGTAGTTGAATCCAGCTCGATTGTCTTGTTTGAGGTTTTTACAGGATCGGCTGGACTCTTTTTGTGTAATAAATTCGTAATTGGACTTCTTATTGTCTAATAGAAATGGTTATTGATTTTCAGTCTTTATAATTCTTGTTTTTGAGCCATCTTTGACAATGCTTGATTAACAAGTCCATAAACATGTGAATATAAACTTGTTTTTGTTGAGGAAGAAATCAGCTCTGCTAGGGCTTTGGCTTCATCTATGGAAAGTTGCAAATTAAGCATAGAAGATTCATTCTCATCTGATTGTAATAAGGCTTTGTAAATATTGTCTGCAATTCGTTTTATTACAGGAACTACAACAGAATTGCCAGCTTGTTTGTATAACCGTGAATCAGCTTGGTTTGGAAGCTTGAAAGTAGAAGGGTAGCCTTGTGTGTTAAAGCATTCTCTCGGTGTTAGTTTTCGTATTCTGTTATCATTGGTTAGAATGAGAGGAACGTTATGGCCTCCTTCTCCCATGTTTGCTGTTAGAGTAGGAACAACATTTGATTTGTTTTCTCTGACATATTTTCTTCGCCATTGGTAAATTGTTTCCCGGTTATGCATGGATGCAATAAGCTTGTCATAAAAACAACACTTTTCTTGTTTGTAATAGTATTTGTCTAAGACTGGATTTTCAAAATCTATGATATCTCTGATTGTTTTGTTCAAAGGGATAGGTGTTGGCATGGAAAAAAGGTTTTTATCTTTTTCGTTCAAAAAAGCAACTATATATATACGTTCTCTGTTTTGTGGTACATTTCCATACTCATCAGCATTCATTACTTGAGGAATTACTAGATAACCAAGAGCTTCAAGTGCTTCTTTAATAACTTTAAAAGTATTGCCATTGTCGTGACCAACAAGGTTTTTTACATTTTCAAAAAAAGCGACCCTTGGTTTTTGTCTCTTTCCTTGTATTATACGTATTAATTGAAAGAAAAGATTGCCTCTGCCTTTTTCATCTTCAAAACCTTTTCTATAACCAGCAACAGAGAAGGCTTGGCAGGGGAAACCCGCAAGCAAGATGTCGAAATCTGGAATATCATCTGGTTGTATGATATTTATATCTCTTCTGTCGACTTTTATGTTGAAGTTTGATTCAAAAGTATCTGCTGCATAATTGTCAAATTCGTTTGCATAAATTGTTTTGAATCCCGCTTGCTCAAAACCAAGATCTATTCCACCAACGCCAGCAAAAAAGGATGCACATGTATAGACTTTCTTTTCCATATTTAGCATTATGCGGCACGCCGCTATTTTTTTCAATAAACAATGAGCTTATATCCATAAATCTTTAGGAGGATCCGAAGGATTGATCCATGTAAATTGTATGTGTACATCATCAGAGTTATGAGTTTTATATAATCTAATTGCGTTTATTTCCACTTCGTTCAATTTCTCAATTGTTAACGGTTCGTATTCCTTTAGTTGGAATATTTCCCGCAATATCCATTCTCCTAGTTTTGACATACTTTCATCTGACTCTATGCCTTTACCCCAATCTTGTGCGATAAAAGATGAAATTGTATTTCCAGATGGCTCAAAGACAAGATTGAAAACCCTCTTTTCTTTTGGAATTGTTAAGTTACCCTTTGAGTTAAAACTAATATTATCCTTAGTGAAGAAGTTTGGATGTTTTTCATGGAATTTCCTCGAGTTTGGTATTGGGATATATAGTTCATTCATTGGCCGGTATAGCATTTTATCTACATCGCTTAAAAGTCCAGCATTTTTCGTTTCTATAGCCTTTTCGTGAATTGCAATCCTCAATTTTTCTTTTTCTAGTTTTTCATCTCGCATTTGTGCCTTGTCTAAAAGGAATGATTCAAGCTCAGTTGAGATTTTATTTAAGATAGAATCTTGTACGTATCCTTTATAAGATTCTTTCAATTGATTGATTTTTTCTCTTCGTTTATCAAGTGGCATTTTAGATCCAACTCCGTAAAATTGGTTGAATCCAGAAAAACGTTCAACATCACCTTTTGAATTAACTATGGGCCAACAATATGATTCAGAAATAGACTCTTTTTCGTCTTCGTAAATCTTGTTTGCTAATTCCGAAAAGAGTTGGTAAGCATCCTTTGCATATTTAACTTCCCAAGTTTCAATAACAATGTTTTTGTTATTGAAGTTCATATATAACTGGCTGTCGGCAGATGTGAATTTATAAAAATGCTTCTTGTCTGTGAAGATAAAGTTTGTAGGGTATTTCGAATCCGTACAACCAACAATTTCAATATTGTTTATGTCGATTTCTTCATAGCTTGTTTCGCCGACAGCAATAAATGGATGCTGAGAAGAGTCTACAGCTGGCATTAGAACATGGTATACCGCTTCTATGTCTATCTCCGAGTTGTACAAGAAGCCTTTGATGTTTGCTTTTGATGATTCTATCCTTTTGTTTCTGATTGAGGAAATTTCATGCGCTAAAGCTAAGTATAATTCTTTGTTTGCCTTGTTTATTTCTTCCTTTGTTTTTGTGCTGTTATCAGGATTCAATGAATTTAATCTTATTCTTTCAAGTATTCCTGACCAGGCATTATGCGAAGCTTTGAATTGGGCTATTTTCTGGTCTCCTGATGTGTATCCAAATGTTTTCAAACCAATTAAGTATTTCTTATCTTTTCTGTCTATTGAAGCATCAAAAGATGTATTTCCTATGTCTTCGGCATAAGCATGAAATACTTTTCTAAAAACTGTTTCTTGGTATTTTGAATTGAGGATTGGTGTTATGTACTCTTTATTTTCTGTTGCCTTCTGTGCGAAAAGTTCTGTGAGACTCGCAAAGACAAGTATCATTTTTTTGTATTCTTTTTTTTCTGATTTCGGCAGATTTTCCCACATGCTATAAAGTTTCCTTTTGGTATATTATCCATATCTTTTGATTTTCAAACAATAAAAAGCTTTCTTGTGTACTATCTAATTCGAAGTATGTAAAAAGGTTTTCTTTTCTATTGTTATTTTTTTCTTCAATCTCATATAGAACCTAGTATTCTTGTTAGGCTAAAATCATGCTATGCAGAAATTCCTGATAATCATTAGCATTTTCCTGTTACTGTTTTGCATTTCGTGCAAAAAAGATGATGATACATCCAGTTTGGCTATTGCAATCTCATCCGAGCCGCCAACTTTGGATGTTATGGTCAATACATCATTGATTTCGAGGATAGTAGCTATTGGAAATATATATGAAAAACTATTTGTCCTTGATGGCGATGGCTCCATAAGGACCGAACTTGCCGATGATTATAATTTTTCGCCGGACGGGAAAAGGCTTGAGATCAGAATAAGGGAAGGCGTTCTTTTCCATGATGGGAAAACAATGGATGTATATGATGTAGTTTCTTCATTAAATAGATGGCTCGAGAAATACGCAGTTGCAAACTCTTTTGTATCAGGATCAAGATTCGAGATTTTAGATGAAAGAACAATTGTGATAGATAGCCCAAGTTCGCTCATTCTTTTTCCATACATCATGGCATCATCTCCACAAAGCGCAATAATAACAGAGAAAAGCATTATTGATAGTCTTGATAGCGGTGAATTGATTACAAAATACATTGGAACGGGTCCTTACAAGCTATCGAGTTGGAAAAGTGGAGACCAAATTGTGCTTTCAAGATTTGAAGAATATAGCCAATATGGTGATTCTTCAAATGGACTATGGGGAACAAAGAGAGCAAATATAGAAACTCTTGACTACAAGTTCGTTCCAGATTCTGTCATAAGACGTATTGGTTTGCAAAGTGGACAATTCGATTTTATAAACGATGTAATGAGCGAAGACAGAAGTTATTTTGAAAAGGATAATGGCATATATATGATTGGTGGCTCGGAATCGGGATCGATTGCGCTTGTATTCAACAAAAAAGAAGGAATTGGATGTGATGTTGATTTCAGAAGAGCTGTCTCACTTTCTCTTGATTATGACTCTATTATGAAAGCGTGCTATGGCAATTATGGATACTCTTTGCATAGCGATTATATGGAAAAAGAACAAACCTCATGGGTAGTAGATGACATTGACAATCCTTATAAAGGGCAGAATAGGGAACGGGCGAAAGAGATGCTGTCGAAAAGTAGTTATCGTGGTCAGAAAATTCGTATTTTGACATCGAATTTGTCAAATCTCGATAAAATCGCACTTGCGATAAAATCTGATTTTGATAAAGTTGGAATAGAGTGCGAAATAATAACAACTGATTGGACTAGTATGATAGAAAAAAGGAAAGATCCTTCTAGTTGGGATATCTATATATCGGCTTACTCAAAAGTTTCGATTCCATCTATGAAGTCATATCTATCAAGCACATATCCAGGGTGGATTGATGAAGAAGATGTTGGGATGAAGATCCTAGAAAAAGTTAACCATTCAAAGAGCATTGAAGAGGCATCAGATTTGTGGTCTGAGGCCCAAAAGGATTTTTGGCGAAGTGTTCCTGTCGTAATTCCAGGGCACTACATAACAGTCTATGGGGCCAGAAGAGAACTTGAAGGTGTGATATGCCAAGATGGATTTTTCTTTTGGAATGCAAAGAAGGAAGAGTAGTGAGCTTGAAAATAGTGTTGAAATCTTTATTTTCTATACTTGCGACAATGCTCATTGTGTCAGCATTTGTGTTTTTTGCTGAGGAAATGTCCATAGGCGACAGCGCATCGTATATTCTTTCTGATGAGGCATCGGAAAAAGACATAGAAGAATACAGAAAGCAGAATGGACTTGATGATAGCATAGCAATTCGTTATTTTAATTTTCTTCTTTCTTTTTTCTCTCTAGAGTGGGGATCAGATGTATCGGGTCATAGCATAATATCTGTTATAGCAGAAAGACTTCCTGTTACACTTTCTCTTTCTTTCTTTTCTATATTGATGTCTCTTTCTATCTCATTTGTCTGGGTGCTTTTTTCTGTATTGAAAAGAGGTTCATTTGCCGATTTGTCCTTGTCAGTAATATCAATAATACTTCTGTCTATTCCCTCTTTTTTGATTGCAATTGGACTTTCATTGTTTTTTGGATTGTTTCTCAGATGGTTCCCTGTTGCTGGATACATTGCTCCGGAATATAGTATAACTGGTTTCTTTAAGACATTGTTTTTGCCATCTTCAGCTCTTGCTCTTGTCAATTTGCCCTTGTTTATGAGGATGTTTAGGCAATCGCTTCTTTCAAATCTTGATAAAATATATACGCTTTCCTTTAAAGCACAAGGTGCTAATCGACTTGACTTAATCTTGCACTCAGCTCTGAAACCATCTTTGCCTTTGATCTTCTCTCTTGTTGTGCAAAGCATTTCAACTTCAATCTCTGGTTCTGCTGTCATCGAGAATGTCTTTGCTCTTCCCGGTCTTGGTGCTCTCTTAGTAAAATCTGTACTTTCTCGAGATGCAAGACTTGCAGGCACAATCCTTATGGTTGTTTCCTTCTTTATATCTATTTTGGCGCTATTGGCTAATATGCTTTCCTTGATTGTAGATCCAAGGCTGAGGGAGGAAAGATGAAGAAGATAATCGGCTGTATAATCTTGCTTGTCCTTTTTGTTTTCTCGCTTTTATTCTCTTCTTTTTCGACGTCTGTAGATCTTTCATTAAGGCTTTCTCCTCCGAGTTTGGAAGCACCTTTTGGATATGATACTCTTGGAAGGAATCTCTTGGAGCGTGTTGCATCAGGGACATTGGTCTCTTTTTCGATTTCATTGCCAGTTGCTCTGGTTTCGGTAGCTTGTGGAACTGTGATTGCTTATTTGATGAGCCTCAATGGTTTTCTATTTTCATCGTTGATGGTATGTTGCAATTCATTTAAAGCAATTCCCGCTACGATTATTGCTTTGTTCTTGCTCTCGCTATCTGGGCCTGGGATAATAAAATTGATTGTTGCATTGTCGATTGCAATGGTATCAAATGTTGCACGAAGCCTAGTGTCACAGATAAAAGCAATATCGAGTGAAGCCTATATAAAAACTTCAGAGGGGTTCGGAATTGGTAAAGCGCGAATATTCACCACACATATTCTTCCAAAGCTTTTTCCATATCTGTCGGAACAGTTCATCTCTGTAATGCTCTATGCGATAATAGCAGAGTCATCTTTGTCATATCTTGGGTGTGGGGTGGAAATTACTACACCATCTCTAGGTGCAATACTTGCTGAGTTGAGGCCGTTTTTCCTCAATGCTCCATGGACACTAGCATTTCCTTCGACCGTTCTTTTCCTTCTTGGGCTTTCGCTATCTCTTATATCAAGTGCATTTTCTTCCAAGTCAGAGTTTGACACGACCGCGTAACGAACGAGCAAGAGTTAGCTTGTCAACATAACCAAGATCCCCTCCAATTGGCAATCCCGAAGCAAGTCTTGTAAGAACTATATCTGGCTTGTCTTTCAGCATTTGCCTTATATAAAGAGCTGTTGTATCGCCTTCCTCTGTCGGGTTTGTTGCGATTATGATCTCTTTGAAAGTGCCTTCATCGATTCTCTTTCTCAATTCCTTGAAAGTCAATGAGTCAGGTCCAACTCCGTTTATTGGATTTATAGCTCCGCCTAATACATGAAAGAGTCCATTATAAATTCCAGATGATGATATAGACATTACATCTTGAGGCTCTTCTACGATACAAAGAAGTGATCTGTCTCTTGTCTTGGATGAGCAAAACTCACAAATATCATCTTCTGTAAAGCATCCGCAGATAGGGCATGGGTGTATTTTTTCCTTAAGTGTTGCAATAGCATTCGCTAAAGCTTGGTTGTAGCTTTCGTCGGTCTTTATCAAGTGATAAGAAAGTCTCGTTGCGCTTTTCTCTCCCATGCCGGGAAGTTTCTTTAGAAGTCTTGTAAGCTCATCGAGTGCTGTCATTTTCCAAGTATTCCCATCAAGCCAGCTTGTTTTTTTGCAAGTTCCTCTGCTGCGGCTTTGGCTTTGTTTGATGCATCGTTGAATGCAGAGACTAGAAGAACTTCCAATGTTCCTTTGTTTTCTTTTCCAAGCATTGCTTCATTTATACTAAGGCTTGACACCTGAAAATCGCCATTCATTGTGATTTCTACCATTCCTGCACCTGATTCGCCAGTGACAGAAAGCTTAGAAATCTCCTCCTTCATCTTCTTCATCTGTGCCTCTAGATTCCCCATCTGCTTGGCCATCTCGAATGGATTGAAGTTCATCTACTTGCTCCTTGTTTATTGGTTTTTCCTCTATTTTGCTGAAGTTGACTCTTCCGCCGAACAAACTCTGGAGAGCACTCATCTTCTCGGATGGTGTTCTTTCCTTGTTTTCTTTTTCATCAAAGGTGAATTTAACTTTCTTTACTTCTCCCGTCAAGGCTGTAATAGCTGATTCTATATCCTTTGAAAATTGAGCTATTGCTTGACAAGAGATCTTTGTCTTCATCTTGAATGTAACAGAGCCATCGCCATCGTCTATGATATCTTCTATTGCTATGAAATGTCTGATCGATGCATTTTTTCCAAGTTCCTTGAGAGTTTCTGTAAGTGCATCAATAGATTCTTTTGTAATCAAGCTATTGCTTTCCTTGGCTGGTTCTTGCTCCTCTTTCTCTTCTGCCTCTGTAGTTTCGCTTTTTGGTGGCTCAGAAGTGGACGCCTTCTCATCTGAAGGTTTTTCTTCTCCAATTTCCTTCACTATAACTTGTGGTTTTTTCTTTATTACGATATTGCCTTCGGCAATGCCTTTTCTCATCTCTTCAAGTTTTTTCACAAGGGTATCTGGCGAAGCAAGATTCTTTAGCGAAGAGAGTCTAGAGACAAGAAGCTCTGTCTCAAATCGTGGTGATATTGTATACCTCATGTCTTTATAGAGAGTGATGAAGGCCTTCATTCCAGCTTCAAGCTGTTCTTTTGAAAGAGCCTCGACAATGTCTTTAGGAATATCGTTCTCGCTTGTTCCTAATAAATCTATTCGCCTTATTCCATTTTTGTATAATAGCATTGTCCTGAAGAATTCTGCTCCGTCTTTTGCTATTTGTTCGGCAGCGACTCCGCTCTCATATAGCGATGAGAGTGTTTGCAAAGCGTCCTTGGTATCGTCTGAAATTGAGTAGCTGACTATTTGTGCTATCTTTGAGAAGCCTGCTATGTTTAGCCGAGTGCGGATCTTTTCTAGAGTAATATGATCGCCAGAGAAAGATGCAACTTGGTCGAAGAGTGTATATGCATCACGCATAGATCCTGTCGATTCTTTTGCAATCCAGAAAAGAGCATCCTCATCAGCCTTTATCCCGAGATCATCAGCAGCGCTTTTAAGACAAGAGAGAATGAGTTTTTGGTCTATCAGCTGAAATCTGAATTGCTGGCATCTTGATCTGATTGTTGCCGGCACTTTTTGAAGCTCTGTTGTCGCAAATATGAAAATTATATACTCGGGAGGTTCCTCGATTGTCTTTAGTAGTGCATTGAATGCAGAAGTGGAGAGCATATGGACCTCGTCTATGATGTAGATCTTATACCTGGAGACTTGTGGAGGAAACATCACTTCTTCTTTTATTGCTCTTATGTCATTAACAGATGTATTTGAAGCACCATCTATCTCTATTACGTCAACACTTGTCCCAGATGCAATCTCCTTGCAAGATGAACATTCGCCACAAGGATGGGCACTCATTCCTTTTTCGCAATTAAGTGCTTTTGCAAGAAGCCTTGCTGAGCTTGTTTTGCCAACACCTCTTGGGCCTGAGAAAAGGTAAGCATGGGCAATCCTGCCTTCTTTAAGAGCATTTTCCAATGTCGAGACTACAAATTCTTGCCCGACTAGGCGATCGAAATCCTGAGGTCTTTTCCTTGTTGCTGTTACTTCGTATGCCATTTGGCCTCCTAGATTCGGAGTATATCACAAATGATGATGAAAATAAAAACAGCAGCAAATAATCCAGGTCACTTATGACTTCCTCATACCGTTGCTACATTCCTGTCCTGGCGGGGTTTTGAGGCACACAATGCCCAGCATCTGCCGCTGATGGAGACTATTGGGAGTTGCACCCAACGAAACTCTTTAGCCTCACATGCTAGTTTGACTCATTTTGTAATTCTTGAAAAGAGGGTGATTGGTGTTTTGGTCTCCATTGTTTCTTCATAATTTTATAACTAACATTCATCTTCCTTCGACTTAAATGATAAAGGAGACTTTGATAATAAACTCAAAGAGGAAATAACTATGAGGAAATTGTCACTGCTATCAGGCATATTATTGGCCTCGTCACTATGTTTTGCATCTCCTTTGACAGTTGAAGAGGCATTGAATGCAGCCAAAGCATATGACGATGATTATCTACTGGCACAAAAGCAATATGCAGATTCTGTATCTATTACGAACAAAGAGAACTCGTTTACGCCTTCGCTTTCTCTCAATGGCTCAATGTCGACTAATATGGGTTTTCTATCGTCAAATGGTTGGAATCCAACTTGGCAAGGAGTTAACGCAAGTGTTGGGATATCGACATCATTTTCGTTTAACGGTTCTTTGATCAATGAAAAGAAAGAGAAAAGCCTTTCAAATGAAAGCTCACTTTTAAAACTTGAAAGTTCAGAGGATGATCTCGAGAGCACAGTCGTGGATGGATATTTTTCCATAGCCCAAGCAAAGGATTCTCTTGCTCTAGCGCAAAACAGCCTAGAGAATGCGAATGCTCAGCTTGAGAGCATAAAGGCGCGTTATGATGCGGGCCTTGCAAGCGAACTTGAACTTGTGCAAGCTGAGAACAGCGTTGCAAGTTCGCAATACAGCTTGGATTCGATTCAAAGCCAATACTCGCTTCTTATCAAGAGCTTCCAGAATCTTACTGGTCTTGATTTGACTGAAAGAGAACTCATTGATGCTTCATCCATCGAAATAAAGGAACTCCTTTCTGCAAAGGATTTATTTACCCGTTATGCTTATTCTTCTCCAAGTGTGAAAAGTCTGGATTTGGCAGCAAGAAGTGCAAATCTTTCATATAGTTCTACAAAGATGGGATATACAATTCCGAGTCTGTCGGTATCAGCTGGCTATACATTCAATTCAAGTTACAATGAGAGTACTAGCATCGCCGATGGTTTATCTGTATCAGCATCAATAAGCCTTCCTCTTGATTCGTATTTTTCGTCCTCGTCGAAAGCAATTGCTATAGAAAAGGCGAACAATGCAGCAAAGGATGCAAATGTAGAGCTATCAAATGCCTTGAAAGATCTAGAGTATTCTCTGGAAAGCACATGCCAGAGTATCTCATTGACAGTCATGCAAATCGAGAACCAAGAAAAAATCGTTTCGGCTTTTGAAAAGCAATACAAGCTCACAGAAGATGCACATTATTCCGGAGAAGTTGATCTTGCATCGCTTGAGTCAGCAAATAACAGCGTTTTGAGCGCTAAATACAATCTCTTGAACATGAAATACACATATATCCAATCCTTGTATTCCTTATCGAGAAGTTTAGGGGTTTCTTACTTGGATTTGCTAAAGGAGGAGTAGACATATGAAAAGTGGAAAAATAGCAAACATATTTACGACAATCATTTTGCTGTTGATTTGTATCGCTTTAGCTGCAGCGATAATTATAAAGATGTTTCAGCCGAAAGAAGCTATATCATTTGAACGAATGCAAAAAGAGCCATCTGTCTCTTCGTCAAACGTATATGTCAAAGAGGTCTTTCCTGAGACATTTGTAAAGACTTTGAAGTTTTATGGAAAAGCAAAAGACGATAGCGATACACTTGGCATAATAAGTCGAACCTCGGGCTATGTCTCAGAGATTCTTGTCTCTGAAAATGATCAAGTGAAGGAGGGGCAGATAATAGGTTATGTTGATCCATCTAGCCCTGGTGCAACCTATAAAAAAGCTGCTATCACGGCCAAAGTTGATGGAATAATCGATTCTATAGAGACTACTGTTGGTTCATACATCACGACAGGAACTGTATTTGCAATAGAAAAGGAAGAGCCTAAGTATGTAGTTAAGATGAGTCTTCCTGAAAAATATATAGACAATATCCATATCGGTTCAACAGCATTGCTTTCATCTTCAATAAGATCTGAACTCGATACGAAAGCAACTGTCACAGGAATATCGAAGACAATCGATAGCGCATCGAGGACTGTCGAAATAACTCTTGAGCCAAAGGATTCTTCTCTCTTCTTGGATGGACTTGCCTTGACAATAAAACTAGTAATTGACCAAGTTGATGACGCAATTGTAGTTCCTTCTGACTCCATCTCGTCTATTGGTGATAAGTCGTTTGTTTTTGTAGTAAATGATGGCATAGCATACCAGAAAGAGGTTGAAATCGGAGCAAGTAATGACGATGAGACTGTAATAGTATCTGGCCTTTCTTCTGGTGATTCTGTTGTTGTGGAAGGAACTGTAGCAGAAGGTGCTTCTGTGAATATCGTTGAGAGGTAGAGATTATGAACATTTCAGAATTGTCTGTCAGAAGACCGATATTGATGACAATGGTATATCTTGCAATCCTCTTGGTATGCTTTGTTTTTGTACCTAATTTGGATATTGCGCTCTATCCTTCTGTCGATATGCCTATAATATCGGTTGTAGTCGATTGTGGCGACAATGGTCCAGATGTAATAATGAACCAGGTTGGCAAGAAACTAGAGGATTCATTGTATTCGCTTGAGGATCTCTCTGATATGACAAGCTATGCCCAGAACGGCCGATTGATGATTATGCTTGAGTTCGACTATGGCACCGATCTGGATGAGGCAGAGGATAAAGTCAATTCCTCATTGTCATTTGTTACGAGAATGCTTCCGGATTGGGTCCAGTCGACATCTGTTGTCAGAATGGATTCCATGATGAGCACAAATAGCGAGATTCTCTCTTTGACTTTATCTGGCCAAGGATCGCTTGAGGATCTGAAGAACTATGCAGATGATAACATTGCACCTCTGTTAGAGCGTGTGAGTGGAGTATCTGAAGTTAGTACTCGTGGTGGTTTCAATACTGTTTATGAGATTTCTGTCAATCCAGAAAGGCTCTATGCTTATGGTCTTACGCTTTCATCTGTTACATCGGCTTTGGCTGACAGGAACAATCAACAATATCTTGGTTCTGTTGAGCATAACAATATAGAGTACGAGGTTTCGACTGATTCCAGATTTGTTTCTCCTGATGAAATCGGTAGCACAATAATATCGGGATCTGGTGACAAAATCGTAAGACTGTCCGATGTTGCGACTGTAAAGCTGTCAGAGGAACAATCATCAAGAAGCTGGTACAATGGCAAAGAAGTCGTGTCGCTTTCTGTCTCAAACGAATCTGATACGAATGCAACATCGGTTGCGACAAGTGTCAAGGAAGAGATAAAGAAAATACAAGAGAGCTTGCCATCAGGCTATGAGCTTACAATAGACTATGATTCTACTCAAATGATTTCATCGACTATGGATGAGGTCTATAAATCGGCATATGAAGGCGTTCTCCTCGCTGCTTTAATCATCTTTCTTTTCCTGAGAAACATAAAAGCGACTTTGATTATTTCGCTATCGATGCCGATTTGTATTCTCATAACATTGATGCTGATGAGCATCTTCTCGATATCTATCAATAGCCTTTCAATGGTTGGTTTGATCCTTGCGATAGGCATGATTGTCGATGCTTCCGTAATAATTCTTGAAAACACATTCTCCTATAGAGAAAGAGGCTATAGATCTGCCGTTTCGGCAATCTTGGGCTCGAGGAATATGTTAAATGCAATAGTGGCATCTACTCTCACGACTCTTTGTGTTTTCATCCCCATGCTCTTGTACAAAAATCAGCTTGGAATGATTGGTGTAATGGTTCAAGACATGGTCATTACTGTTTGCATATCTATGGTCTGTTCTTTGTTTGTTGCTGTTACTCTTGTTCCAGCTCTTGCTGGTTCCATATTAAGGATAAACACAAGAACACAGAAGCCTTTGAAAAACAAACTTTTGAGAGCTTTGGATAATGGTTTTGCAAAAACAGAGGAAGGCTTGTCTTATTTCTATAGCAAATCGCTTGATTACGTACTTTCTCATAAAGCATTGTTTATTCTTTTGCTTGTTCTGGCTCTTGTGTTGTCTACAATGGCACTTGGCGATATGAACCTTGCTCTGATGCCTAATATGCCGACTGATGACACGATAAGCTTGTCATTGGAGCTTCCAGAGGGAACAGTTTCAGGGCTTACGACAGAAAAGCTTTTTGAGATGCAAGATAAGATTGAAAAAGCGTTGCCAGCAGAAAGTTATGAGTCCATCTCTATACGTCTAGATGAATCATCATCAGGCTCGATTACAATAAATCTTCCAGATATCACAGAGCAAAAATACTCAGCCGATGAATTGAAGAATATGATCAGGCCATTCATTTCCGAAGATCCTGAGGCTACATGGTCATTTGGATCTGGCCGAGGCCCAATGTCATCAAATGCTGTTGATATAGAAATCAAAAGTGAGGATGAGGATTTGATTGAGAGCGTTGCAAATCAAATTGTGGTCCTTCTTAACGAGAAGACTGATAAGCTTAGAGACATCTCTTCTGATATATCTGATGGATCTCCTCGTCTTGAGATTAATGTCGATTACGACAAAGCGAAAGAGCTTGGTGTTTCAATATCATCATTGCAATCGGCGCTTTATACAGCTATAAATGGCTCGGATGCTACAGAGGTATCTACATTCGATAGCTCTACGACTTATTCTCTCAATGTTTCATTGAAGGATGCTATAGAGGAGATTTCGGATTTGCAATCGCTTTCTATACCAGCATCAGGCTCCAATATAAGGCTTGATCAAGTTGCATCTTTTGAATATGGAACATCTCCAAAGTCTATCAACAGGGAAAACAGAGAAACGATAAACCATGTTACAGCTTCTGCATCTGATGGAGTTTCTGCTGAAGAGGCGTCAGAGATTGCCAGCATGATTATATCTGAAAATCTAATTCTTCCGGATGGAGTAGAGATATCTTACGGTGGAGAGATGGCATCGTTTGACGATTATTTAGATACAATGGTTATTGTCATAGCCTTGGCCCTTGCTCTTGTTTATATGGTAATGGCAGCTCAATTCGAGTCCCTTATCGATCCGTTTATCATATTTGCAACGATTCCTCTATTGCTTATCGGTGTCGTCATCATACACATCGCAATGGGAATGGATTTCTCCTTGTTCTCGATTATTGGAATAGTTGCCCTCTTGGGAGTTGTAGTAAACAATGGCATTGTCCTTGTGGATGCAATTAATCAACTTGTAAGACAACATGTAAAGGTGAGGGATGCTTGTTTGATTGCAGCAAGAAGCAGATTAAGGCCTATTTTGATGACAACTCTTACCACTATACTTGGCCTTGTTCCTATGGCATTTTTCCCCGGAGAAGGCTCAGAGATGCTTCAGCCAATTGCTGTAACATTCCTTGGTGGAATCATAACAGGAGCATTCTTGACTTTGTTCTTATCTCCAAGCTTATATTTGATCTTCAACAAAAGGCGAGAGAAGAAATACGACAATCCAGATACTCTCAACAATCAGCTGTTGGAGTTCGACACAAAAGGGGCTGTGAAGGCAACAGATAAGGAAGATAGTCCCGATGATAAATACATGATTTAGCTATATTTTGCCCTTGTGATGATTGTCATGAGGGCATTTTAGTTAGTGGAAAAACGATATTCTCTAATTTTGAGTTTGTTAAGGCTAACTGTAGACAAAAACGCTGAAAAGTTTTATGCAATATGTTATGGAAAAAGGCACTATTATCAAAATATCCTCTCTTTGCAAAGACTATGAAAGCGGAAAAGAGAGAGTCAAGGCCCTTGATAACGTTGATTTGACAGTAAAAAAAGGCGAGCTTTTAGCTATATCAGGAGCCTCTGGATCAGGCAAGACGACATTATTGAATCTTATTGGTACTTTGGACTCTATTTCTTCAGGAACTATACTTTTTGGACACTATGATCTTTCGAAGATGAATGAAAAGGAAAAGACATCATTCAGAAGATTGAATCTGGGATTTGTATTCCAAAGCTATAATTTGATTCCAGTGCTCACAGCATGGGAAAATGTTGAACTCGCATTCCAGCCTCTTTCCAAAAGCGAAAAAAAATCTCTAGGGATACAAGATTTTCGTAAAGCAAGCTATGATGCTTTGAAGTCAGTAGGACTTGAGGGTCTTGAAATGAGAAAGCCTGGTGAGCTTTCTGGTGGACAACAGCAGAGAGTATCTATTGCAAGAGCAATCGTCAGACGTCCATCTCTTATCCTTGCAGACGAACCGACAGCAAATCTCGATAGTACTAACAGCATCTTGATTTTGAAATTGTTGAAAGAGCTGAACGAGAAGTATGGGATAACAATAATCTACTCGTCGCATGATCAAGAAGTTCTAGATAGCGTGAACAGAGTTGTAATCTTAAAAGATGGCAAAGTCTTGGAGGACAGAAGATGCTGAAGCTTCTCAAACTCGCATCAAGAAATCTTTTGCGTTACAAAACAAGGACGATAGTGACAATAGTTGCTGTAATGCTCTCTGTTTTGATTTCAATCGTAATTGATGGCTACTTGAGAGGGATCTTCAATCTTTCATTGTACAATCTTATCTCGTACGAAAGTTCTGAAGCGACAATATACAAGAAAGGGTATTTCGATAAAAGAGATGAGTACCCAAGAGATTGTACAATCGAGAAAGAGGAGCTTGATGATCTTTCAGCCAATTTGGAAAAACTTGGACTTGGATATGCTCCAAGATACAAGACACCTGTTGATATCATCTATTATTCAGATAAAGAAGACGTGGATCTTGAGTACAATTCCATTCTTGTTGGTATAGACCCGGAAAAGGATACTGATGTATTCAAGCTCTCATCTTTTCTTGAAAGCGGAAGATGGCCGGAAAAAGGGGAAGATGGGATTGTTGTTGGCTCGACGATTGCGCAAAAGCTATCATTGGAAGTCGGATCTTTCATAACATTGGAGGCAAATGGAAAAGATGGTTTTATTGAGACGTTCGAAGAGGAAGTCATAGCAATAGTGAATACAGAAAATCCAGCGGTGAACTCCTCTCAAATATTCATTGATCTTGAAAATCTTGATAACTATCTTCTGCTAAATGGAGCTGTAACTGAGGTTGACGTGTCAGATGGCAAGGTTTCCATAGCACATAGACGCTTTGCAAATAAACTTTCAGCATCTATTACAATGCCGGAACTTGAAGTCTACTACTACGAGGATGTAAACAGTGATCTAATGTCGATAATGAATGGAGATAAGGGTAGCTCCTATATGATTCTCTTTTTTCTTTTTATCGTTGCATCTGCAGGTATCTCCAATACTATGATCATGGCCGTGATGGAAAGACAAAAGGAAAGTGGCATGATGCGTGCATTGGGGTTCTCGAGAAATAGCGTGAATTTCCTATTCATGCTAGAGGGAGCTCTCTCTGGTGTGATTGGAGCACTTGTCGGGGCTGTTCTCGCTCTTGCGATTCTCTATCCTTTAACTGTTAATGGAATCGACATATCATCACTTATATCGGCCGATGTGGATTATGGTTACAGAGTTCCATTGATCTTGAGGGCTGGCATTTATTGGCAATCATTCGTAGCTATATTCTTTATTGCGATTGCTCTTTCTATGCTGTCATCATTCTTTCCTGTTTTTCGTTCAGGAAAAGAAGAGATAGCAAATATTCTTAGGAGAGCATGATGTTCAAGTTGGCATTTAGAAATACATTAAGAAACAAGAGACGGACAGTTATTACAGCTATTTCGATATTCATTGCAATATTTGTTATTCTTTTTTCAATGTCCTTTCTCTATTCAACAATCGACAAGATGAAGGAGAACGAAAAGCTGTATTCGACAGGTGATATACGCATCCGTACAAAGAAATACAGCGATTATGAGACGCTTATGCCTTTGCAATTCTATATTAGAGATTTCGATAGCATCAAAAATGCCATTTTGCAACTAGATGGCGTTGGGAAAGTCGAGGCATCTACGCGTGTTATGGCATCGCTTTATAAAAATGGCGAACTTGATACAGTCAGTGTTATTGGAGCAGATAACTCTTCTGTTTTTTTCTCTTTGGACAATATGACAATAAACAATGGGAAGATTGCAAAAGATGGAAGAAAAGAGATAATGGCCACACCTCGCTTCTTGAGTGAAAACAATCTATCTGTCGGGGATTTTGTTACTGTCGTATTCAAAACAGCTCAAGGAGGTACGAATGCATCGACATTTGAAATAGTTGCATCTGTAAGTTATTCGAATGCTGAGTACAACAGTTCGATGATCATTGTCCCTGAAACAACACTTTGTCATATCCTCAATATGGATAATGGGACTCTGGAGGCTTTTATCTGGCTTGATGAAGATGCCGATTTGGAGATTGTCCAGGATGAGGTCTTATCACTTCTAAAAGGCGATGGAATAGAAGTCAAGAATTGGAAAGAGATTTCGAATATATATCCTATTTTGCCTTTGTATGATGCTATGATTGGCATATTGGTTGTGCTTTTCTTCTTCATAGCATCTACTTTGGTATTCAACACACTGTTGATGTCAGTGCTTGAAAGAAAAAGAGAGATAGGAACGATGGTATCTTTAGGGTTCTCCAGATTCTATGTCTCGGCTTTATTTGTAATCGAGGGATTTATAATAGCACTGTTCGGTTCGATTCTTGGAGTTTCGGTCAGCAAAATCTTTATTTCCTTCTTCAAAAGGCATGGCTTCGATTTGACTCTTTTTGGAGCATCTGCTGTGCAAGGATGGAATTTTCCGAACATTATTTACCTCGATCTTTCTGCATCGAGATATTTCTGGGTTGTCCTTATAGAGCTTGTTGTATCTGTTCTTGCATCTGTCTTGGCTGTTCAAAGGATAAGAAAGTTGGAAGTTGCATCTACACTAAGGGAGGATGAATGAAAAGGATATTGGCTTTATTTGTGCTTGCTGTGTTTTCTCTGTCTTATGCTTTTTCAATTGATGCTAAGCAAATAGTAGAGACGATGGAAGATGTCATGGATTTCGAAAGCGCTACATTTTCCGCAAAGCTTGAGAATACAGACAGATTAGGAGTTACGACACTTTCATTTGATGCTTATCAAAATGGTGATGGAGATACTCTTTTGATTGTTACATCTGGCTTTGATAAAGGGCAGAAGATCCTACGCTTGGATGATGAGATTTATATCTATTATCCAGATGCTGATGAGATTATAAGGCTTTCTGATTCAGGCCTTAAGAATTCGTTTCTTGGTTCCGATTTCTCTTATGAGGATCTAACTGGAGATGATGATTATTCAGATCGCTATGATTACAAGCTCGTTGGAGAGAAGGAAGAGGTTGGCATCATGTGCTATGAAGTGGAATTCGTAGCAAAGAAACTTTCAGAGACATACCAAAAGCAAGTTATTTTGATTGATTCGGAGAGATTTGTACCGCTGAGAGTGAGTCTTTGTTCAAGGAGCGGAAAACTTTTAAAGGAAATCTGTTACTCTGAGTATATCGAAGATAATGGAATATTGTTCCCTTCTGTTGTGAAAAGCCAAAACGCAATCAAGAAAAGCAATAAAAGCACTATGGTTGTCTCAAATATTTTTTTTGATAAGGAACTGGATGATGCACTTTTCGATAAGGAAGAGCTATCATGGTGAGAAAACTTTTTCTAGTCTCTTTGACTATCCTTGCTATTTTCTCGCTTGAAGCAAAGACAGAGATATCTGGTGGCTTGGATTTAGCTGGTGTGTACATCGCTAATGATAAAAGCAACAGTACCATGAGCTATCTCGCTAATGGCTATGCAGGGATAAAGGCATCTTCTTCGGCAATGAAAGCCGAGTTGAAAGGGTCTTTCTCGGTTTCAAACATTGCTTCTTTATCTTTTTCTCTTGATAAAGCGAATGTACGAGCAAGGTTTCCTTCATTTGGCTCAAATAAGCTGACACTTATGATTGGAAAAGCTCCTATATCATGGGGGATTGGGTATTACTATCGCATTGGGGATGTGATGCTAGATAAAACATATAGCCACAATCTTGAGGCTGGTGTAAGCGATAGCAGGAATATGTGGCTTTTGCATCTATCGCAAGGACTCGGAGCAGGATTTTCGTCAGACATCGCTTTCTCGATTCCTTTAGAGGGCCAGATTGAGAGAGTAGGGGCCAATATAAAGAAGAATTTCTCAAATGATTATATCAAGGAAATCATCCTCTATTATTCATATGACAAAGAGAAGAATCATAAAGCAGCTCTAGCATTTGATTTATTTGCCTTTTTTGATATCACACTTGGCTTGGAGAGTAGTTTCAGAACATCTGATGATATAAGGTGCGCAATCAATTTCATGAAGCCGTTTGCGATAAGCACGGAAGAGAAATCCTACTCATTTGTTTTTTATCTTGCCTCCAATTTGGATTTTCATGAAGAGCAATACAATGTTTTCTCGGCGCTAACATTCTCTCCAAATCAAAGAACATCTTTGATGCTGAGTCTTGAGAACGGCTTTTCAAATGGAGGGTATGAAAATACAACAATCGGTCTTTCTTTGTCATTTCTGGCTCTGGATGAGCTTAAAGCCAAATGCGCACTTGCCTATAACTATTATGATGCTAGCAAAACCAACTCTGTAGCTGGAACTATAAAAATGGAGGCAAGTTTTTAAGGATGTTTGCATTCTTCCATTCTGTTGGAGTAAGCCCTATATAATCCTTGAAGCATTTTGCGAAATAGCGTTGGTTGGAAAAGCCTATTTTTTCAGCGGTTTCTTTGACTGAGGTTCCTTTTTTTAGCAATGAAAAGGCTTTTTCCATCCTTTCTTTTGTTATGTATTCCTTTATTGTCATCCCCTCATGGTTTGAGAATATATAGCGAATGTAGCTTTCGCTATAGTTCAAACCCTCGATCGAATCTTGCACTGAGAATGTGTCGATATGCATGTTTTCTCGTATTCTGCGTTTTATTGTATTTATAATATTTTCACTTGGTGAGATGTTATTGCTGATATATTCGTTCTGTAGCCAATGTATTATTCTCTTCATTGTTTTTTTTGAATCATACAGATTGTCTATTCTTCTCATCTCATCGAGTTCGAAGAGAATCCCTTTTTGCTTCTCCACTGTGATGTGCTTTATCAATATATCTTTTATGTTGCTAATAAGATGCAAAAGCACATCATATGTTTCAGCATAACCTGAGTTTATTGCCCTCAGAGAGAGGACTGAGTAGAGTTCATCGACAAGGGAATCTATGTTTTCATCGGATAACATAAGCGTTAGTATCTTCTCGCACAAGACCCGCAATTCATCATCTGTGTAAAGCTCTAGCTTTGGTGCAATTACATCTTCGCTGCTATAAAATCCTACATTGTTAGTGAATAGAGTGTTTTTTCTCAAGAAATCAGCTTCTTTATCCCTCTCTGGTGCTGTATCCAAGCTTTTAGAGAAAGATGAGAAGAAAAGGAAGATGCCATTGTCCATTGCTTTTTGTGCAATTCGAGATAGCTTTTCTTCAGCACAGGATTCTGTTATGTTAGAGATGAAAGCTATAAGCGCAACATTCTTTCCTCTATTGAAAACAAACAGGTTTATGTCTTTTGGCATGGTTTCTTTCAAGGCTTTCGAAATCGGCTCTATGTCGGCTATGTTCTGCCCCTTTTTCCTTACATAGCCAACAGCATAGTAATCAAATGAATTTGGCAATGATAATACATCCATTTGCCTCAAGGCTTCTATATGCGTAAATGATCCATCTAGAAGAGAATTGAAAAATGGTTGGTATCCATACTTTTCTCTGTATTCTCGTTGCTTGATTTGGTTTCTTGAGTTCTCGATAAGTTTTTTAAGTTCAATTGGACTGATTGGCTTTAAAAGATAATCAATTACATTGTATCGAATTGCTTTCTGGGCGTATGTAAAATCGTTGTAGCCAGACATTACGATCACGAGAGTGCTTTCTCCTTGCCCTCTAAGCATTCTGATCATCTCAAGGCCGTCCATGATTGGCATGCATATATCTGTCAGAATCAAATCAATCTTGGTTTTCTCCATTAGCTTCAGAGCTTCTAGCCCATTATCTGCTTGGAAGACATTATCTGAAATTGAAAGTAGCCTTGCTATTCTTTGTCGTGTGTCGTTTTCATCATCTACTATCAGTATGTTCATTTTTTTTAAACGGAAGCTCGATTACGGAAAGCGTATATCGTCTTTCTGTGCTGTAGAGCTTTAATCCATATTCCTTTCCGTATGTAAGCTTGATTCTGTTGTTAACATTATAAATGCCATATCCGGAGCTGCTGTCTACGATTCCATCATGCAAGTTATTGCAAATTGTTTCAAGCTTATTCCTTTGTATTCCTATTCCATTGTCGTAGACGGAAATTATTATCTTGTCTTTGCATCTGTAAATATTGATAGCGAGTATCCAAATCATACTATCCTTCATTTTCAACCCATGGTAGATAGCATTTTCGATAAGCGGTTGTATTATGATTTTCGGCACCATTGTATGCCTGATGGAAGGATCGACTTTGATTGAATATGCTATCTTGTCATATCTATGGCCTTGGAGGTAAAGATAATCGAGACTATGGGAAATTTCATCTTCGAGTTTTATTGCGTCTTCTCCTCTTGAAAGTGAAGTATGGTAATATGCTGCAAGGTGCAATGTGAATTCGGCGGCTTTTTCATCATTGTTGTCAGTTGCTATCCAAACAATTGAGTTGAGTGCATTGTATAGAAAATGAGGATTGATTTGTGCTTGTAATGCCTTGATCTCGGCACGTCTCTTCAGTTCTTCTTCCCATTCTCTTTGTTTTTTCTCACCTTCAAGTTCCTCTATTTTCTCATTTAGTGTCATAACAAGATTCTCGACTTCATCTATCACTTCGTTGTAGCAATGCGATAATGCGCCGATTTCGTTTTGTTTCTGATAAGAGAAATGCTCATATTTGCCATTCTTGGAATTTGAAAGCATCTTTGTGACAAGTTTTTTCAGAGGTTTTGTGAATCGCATGTAAACCGAATAGATGATGAGGATAGAAAAAGAGAGTATAAGAAAGAACCATATGATTTCAATGAAAACAAAGTTTCGTATTGTCGATTCCCAATCCGAATTGTCCTTGATCAGTTTTATTTTCCATCCTGTCAAAGGAAAATATGTATCCATTGTTGTGGCATTTTTTGTGGGCCCTACTATTCCGCTGGAGTAGATGGTGTTTGATTTCTCATCACTGATTATTATCCCATCAAAATAAGATAAGAATGTGTTGGCAACCACTTTGGCAAGCTTTTGACAACTTATGAAGGAAACAAGAAACGATGTGTCTCTATTGAATGGTTCATATCGGAAGACAATTGGTATGACAAGGTTTTCAGATGAAAGCACAGGATTCTCCATTGCGGGAAGGATTGACATAAAATCTTCGCCTTCCATCTTGTTGTATAGATAATCTCTGAACTTGTCAGGTTCGTCATCTTGTCTTTCATAAAGTTGGTAATTAACGAATATGCTATTCCTTGCAATATATACAGATGAATCGATGATATCAGAAAAGAGCAAGTATATTTGATTGAGCTCTTCAATTACTTGTGATTCAAATTCCGTATAATAAAGCAGATTATCTGGATCATACATGTAGCGCTTGAGGTGATTTGCTATATTCGTGTTTGTTCCAAGGCTGTTTGCATGGATTTGCAACTGGTTTATCTGGCTTTGAATCATCTCTATAACAAGGCTTGAGTCGCTCTCAAGCTTATCCTCATTGGTTTTCATCATTGCTAATTTGAAATAGTGGCTATACAAGACGAAAGAAACGATTGATGTGCACATGAAGACAAAAATCGTTGCAATGAGAAGCTCTTTAAGAAAGGATCCCTTTAAAAATGTTTTCCCCATAGGCACAAAATTGTAGCATAGTTGCCACTGACAATGTGATAAAAGTGAATTGTTTTCTCTTCTTGTGAGGAAAATCGAACATCAATGTATTGAAAATTGGATTACAAGTTCTGCTATCTGCCAATAGAATCGAAATCAAAAAGGAGTTGGAAATGAGAAGATTTACAGCATTTCTATTGATTGTTCTTGCACTTATTCCTTCGGTATTTGCAAATGGTTCAAGCGAAACCAAGACTGAAGCCTCTTCTGGGAAAACAGTTGTCAGGCTATGGACAAATGACCGTCATGATGCAACTTTCTGGACAAAGAAGGTTGAAGAGTACAATGCAACAAATACAGACAACATTGAACTGAGCTATGAGATTTATACTGACAACTATCAGCAAGCTGTCGATATGGCTTTCCAGACGGGAGAGACACCGGATATCCTTAAATACGATATGTATTTCGATAAGTATATTCTTGACGGTCGCTTTGTTGATATTATGCCAAGCCTTTCCGATGAGCAGAAAAAACTCACAGAAGAAGTATGGTTTGAGGGATCAAACCTCATCGATGGAAAGCTTTATTTCATCCCTACAGGCAATACATGTCTAAGATTGTTCTACAATAAGACTATCTTCGATCGTCTTGGACTTGAAGTGCCAAGAACTGTCGAAGAGATGGTTAATGCAGCTTTGACAATCACAAAAGAGTTGAGCAAGGAAGGTATCTATGGCTTTGCTTGTAACCTCAAGAGCGCATCAAACGGATTGAAGAGATCCCTTGAGCCAGAGGTCGAAAGAGGAACAGGCCTTAGACTTGGTTATGATTTCGGCACAGGAACATATGATTTCACACCATATATCCCATATCTAAAGGCATGGGCAGAGATGATCCAGAATGGATTCCCAGGTTCTGAGTCATTGGATATTGATCCACTTAGATCACAATTTGCAGCAGGCAAGATTGGAATGTATATGTCTTATACACATGCAGAGCCAGGTGTGTATGTCAACCAGTTCCCAATGACAGAGGGTCAAGAGTGGGGATGTACATATCTTCCAATAGAGGAAGGTGAGCATCATGGCCAGTACTTCACAGGAACACCTGGATTCCTATTTACTCAATCCTCAAAGAACTTTGACGCTGCATGGAAGGCATATTCAGATGTATTCTTGAATGTCGACAACCTTAGAGAGCACTTCGAGCAAGGCTTTGGAATCTCAAGCTTGACAGCTGTTATTGAGTCAGCAGAGATGGGTGAGGCTTATCAGAATAACCCAGCTCTCTTGAAAGCCGATGATGATATCATGTATCCAAAGACTCCAGAAGAGGAGTATGCACAGGATTTTATCGTTGAAGGACTCGATATGTACAACACATTTGGTGCAATTATTGCAGGACAGCTTGATGTTGAGTCAGCGATTGCAGATCTTACAAAGAGATACAACAGTGTTAACGAGCGTCTCATCTCCCAAGGAGTATATGAGAGAGTTATAAACGAGAATTTCGCTAGATAATAATTCTGGATCTAAGAGGCTGTACTTTCCTGTACAGCCTTATTCTGAGGTATCACATGAAAAGTATTAATAGAAAATCTATTAGAGAGACAGCATATGCATATAGCCTTTTATGGCCTAATTTGCTTTTGTTTCTTTGTTTTTCCCTTTTCCCTGTAATTTGGATGCTTAAATATATGTTCTTCAAATATGGAGGCATTGGAACATCCGAGACATTTACAGGACTCGATAACCTTGCACGCATATTCCGCGATGGTATTTACTGGAAGTCAGTTTTAAATACATTCATTTATGCACTTGGCAAGATAATCATAACAATACCAGTTTCATTTGGACTTGCTTATGTGCTCAATAAGAAAATAAAAGGAAGCGGTCTTTTCCAAAGTCTGATATTCCTTCCAACAATCATGAGCTCAGCTGTCATGGGCCTTGTGTTTTATCTCCTATTCAATGTCTATAACGGAGAGATAAACAGGATGCTTTCATCTGTTGGCTTGATAAGCCAGCCTATAAACTGGCTTGGTGCAGACAATGCGCTCAATACATTGATTATTGTTGCAATTTGGGGTGCACTTGGAAACTACATGGTATATTTCCTTGCAGGACTTCAACAGATCCCGCAAGAGGTTATAGAAAGTGCTGAAGTCGATGGCGCAACAGGAATTCGAAAGTTGTGGTTCATCACAATTCCAATGATGGGACCTATCTTGAAGATTATTCTAATGCTTGCGATTGCAACAGCTTTCAATGACATGAATATGATTCTTGTCCTTACTGAAGGTGGTCCTTACAACGCATCGATGGTTATGACTCTCTATGCATATAGGTTCTTCTTCCCAGTGAGTGCTGCCAATACTGTTATACCTCAATTTGGATATGGTGCAGCATTAAGTTTTGTCTCTGCACTTATTGCTGGTCTTGTTACAATCGTCTTTTTGCGATTCTCGAAGAAGATGAGTGATATCTATTGAGGAGGAATGATATGAAGATAACTGATTCAATCAAGACAAGAAAAACATTATTCATTGTATTTTCATATATCTTTGCCATTATTATGTCGATCTTCACGGTCTACCCGATAATATATACAGTCCTTGGTTCATTCAAGACAAATGCCGAACTGACTCAAGGTGGATCTTTCTTCCCATCTTCATGGCACTTTGAGAACTATTCAAAGGCATTCTTGCAAAATGATTTTTTGCGTTATGGCTTAAATAGCCTTATTGTGGCTTTAGGTGTGCTTGTTATTGCTGTCTTGACAACATCTACAGCGGGCTACGTGTTTGCAAGAAAGAAATTCATAGGCAAGAAGCTTATATTCTCTTTGTATGGAGCACTTGTTTTTATAGCAATGGGATCGGTCACTCTTTATCCTACATATACAGTTTTGAGTGTATTGCATATCAACAAAAGTTTATTTGGTCTTATCTTGGCGCTTGTAGGAGGACAAATAACAAACGTTCTTCTTGTTACGGGTTTTGTCAAGACAATACCGGTAGAACTCGATGAAGCGGCTATAATCGATGGATGTTCGCAATATAGGACTTTTTTCCAGATTATCTTCCCTCTTTTGAGACCTATTCTTGCTGTTGTTGCACTCTTTTCGTTCAGGACAGCATGGAACGACTATCTTACATCGTTTATTGTCTCGATATTCACTCCAGAGATAAAGACATTGACTGTTGCTGTTGTTCAGATGAAGTACTCGATAAATGCTGCTGCAGAATGGCATATAATGCTTGCTGGTGCTGCAATTTCGATTATTCCTATTTTAATCATCTATGTTTTTGCTCATAAGCAATTTATCGATGGTTTGACAGCGGGCGCTGTAAAAGGATGATATGATTAGATTCACAAAAGATGAGATTTCTTCTTTTCAAAGTCGAAAAGACAAAGATGGAATCATGTCGTTGTTAAAAGAGAAGGCATCGGCCTTCTCTTGTCATAAATTGAATATACCTGAAAAAGGGATAGCCGACTGGAGCCATTATTACTATTGTCCAGATTGTTCTGTTATGTTGGTCTTTGATCCGGAATCACCAAGTGATCATGTTTGCCCGAAGTGTGGAAAGCATTTTTCAGATGAGAAGAAAAATGGTGCTTGGTGGCGGCTTATGAACTCATACAATGAAGAAAGGGCCAATATCAACGCAGAGATCTATCTTCTTTCTGGCAATAAAGGTTCATTGAATGAAGTTGTCTCAATCATAAAAGGATATGCAAAGTACTATCCTGATTACAAAGAGCATGGCAATATTCCTTACAATGGTCCAGGAAAGCTTAATGCACAGACATTGGATGAAGCGAATTTTCTTCGTAATCTTGCATATGCCTACGACCTTGTTTCTGATTCAATCAATGAAGAGGACAAAGAGTATATAGAGAGTAGGTTGTTTAGAGTCGGAATCGAGTTTCTGAAAAGGAACAGGCATAGCCAGATTCACAATCATGAGGTGATTTGCAATGGTGCGATCGGCGTACTTGCTTTGATCCTTGATGACAATGAAAGCCTTGATTTTGCTTTGTATGGTAAATATGGCCTCAAATACCAGCTTTCACATGGAATCTTGGATGATGGTTTCTGGTTTGAATGCTCTACTGCATATCATTTCTATGCATTCCAGAATTTTATGCTCTATGAGAAATTCGCAAAAAATACAGCCTATTCAAATCTCTCTGACCCAAATTACAGGAAGATGCTTCTTTCGATATTGCGTCTAGAGAAAAGCGATGGATCGTTTCCTCTTTTGAACGATTGCCATCCAAACCAAGGTGAGAGAGATGGATACAATCTTTATGAATTTGCTTACAAGGTCTGGCGCGATGAGGATATCCTAAGAGAATTGAATGGAAAATACACAAAAGAGAGAAGGCTTTCCAGAGAATCGTTTTTCTATGGAGTTGAATCTCTTCCAGAGGTAAAAGAGCAAAAAAAATATAAAGATCTTATTGGAGAGAGTGGACTTGGCGCTTCTGTCATAAGAAAAGGGGAGTTGTATCTTCTTTTCAGACATGGGCCATACGGCGGTGAGCATGACCATTATGACAGACTTTCATTTTCATATTATTTTGACAATGTCCCTGTGTCGATAGATATGGGCACGACAGGATATGGTGCACTACTCCACTACGATTACTATAAGAACACAGCAACACATAACACTGTTTCTATAGATTGCAAGAACCAAGCGCCGTCTAGAGGAGAAATCCTAGAGTTCTCTGAAAAAGACGGAAGAACAAGAGTGAAAGCAAAGGTGGACTGGACTGGAAGCTACCAGATGCCTGATTCGTTCACAATCAAGGAGTGGGATGATGATGCGTATAAGAATGCTCGTATGACAAGACTTCTTGATATTGGCAAGGATTTCATATTTGATGTGTTTAGAGTTGATCTTGACTCAGATGGGCATGAGATATTCTATTCGATGCATTTTCATGGCATGCGGTCTTATTTGGATGACAGCGTCCCAGTCGAGAATCCATTTTATGAAAAACCGCTTAAGCATATTTCTTCTTGCAAAAAGGCAACTGGGTGCAAGTTCCATTCTTCATATAGCAATAGTGGAATATCGACAGATGTATACTCGTTTGTGCCAAATGGGGAGATTTTGCTAGCTACAGGGCCTGACAATCCTTCCTCGTCATCCATGAGTTATATTATTGGCAAAAGATGCGGAAGAAGCGCTGTTTTTGCATCTGTTATAGCATCTGCGCATAACAAAAGCCACGTTGAGAATGTCACATTTTCATTAGAAGGCGGTAAGATATCGGCTTCAGTGGAGCTTGATAGAAAAGAAAAGATTGTAATTTCAGAATAAGGAGCATATATGAGAAAGCTATATCCAAACAAAATGGGGTTTATTGAGCATTATCTTGTCAGCGGGGTCCTAGAAGAGGACTTCAAGGATGATCATGTAGACAAGAACCAGCTTCACTATGAGGCATTTCTTCGTTCGGTTGTTCCTGATCGAAATCTTCCGGCTGTCAGAGAATTCCCACAAATCGGCAAGCTTAGCCGAATAGGCAAGCCATGGCGTTTCCATTTTACAAACGGTGACTCGTTTGTAGACTATAGTGATTTTTATTTTACACTTAAGAAGATACGTCTTGAGGCTGCCGTTGGAATTGATAGCGAGAAAAAACAGGATATCGATATAAGAGTCTGGTCCTATGCCTCTGTGGATCTTTGGTGCAATGGAGAAAGGAAGGCTGTTATCGAGGTTCCACGTTATAAGCCTATAATGTATACAGATGCCCGTCTTGAGTTGAATGAGGGTTTCAATTCAATATATGTGTCATTGCAAAATCTTGGAGTCAGGGACACTCGAACTTTGTTTGCAATCCAGATAAGGAGTGCACAAGAGCCTTTTTATATAACGATTCCGGGTGCAGATGATAGTATAGATGGTTCTATCTTCTTGCAAGGATTGAAGATGGATGGTCGTAGAATCATATTCCCATCTAGTGCACCAAAGGGATGCCAGGTTGGATATTTCAATGATAGCGCCGATTTTGCGATAAATGACCATCGCTATCAATGGTATGATGTTGAATCAAAGACCTCTTTTGATGCAGAGCCTGGACATGCTCATGTTGTTGTTAGAGTCGGATCAGCTGGCGATTATCTGACAAGACGATTCGAGATCCAAAGCGAAATATATCCGCAATATGGCATCATTGGCGATGATAACGCAAACCGAAAGGCTTATTACAAGAGAATGGCTGAATGGCAAAGCCTAGGACATGGAAATTTCGGTTTTTCAATGCCTCACATACTTATTAGAAAATACCTTGGCATGGAAAGAGCTGATGATAGGCAAATGTTCTATGAGACTTTAGAGCAGATTTCAGACCGCTATGATTGTTCGGATTTCCTTGTTGGAGCGCTTATACGATATATCCATAACTATAAAATGGACGAGACTCTTTCTGCGGATGTGAAGAAAACTCTTCTTGGTTATCGTTACTGGATGACGATGAAAGGCTCAGATGCTATGTGTATGTGGAGCGAAAACCATGCAATGCAATTCTTTGCGTGTAGCTATCTGGTAGGTCGTTTATACCCTGATGATTTCTTCCCAAGAGCCGAGATGACTGGTCGAGAGCTTGAGGCTTTTGGCAAAACAAGGCTTTGCGAATGGTTTGATTCTGTGGATAAATATGGATTCGAGGAGTTTTTGAGCGCATGTTACATGTGTGTGACATTCTCTGCACTCATTAATCTTTATGATTATGCAGATGATGACATAAAGCAAAGAGCTAAGGCTGTGCTAGACAGAATCATGAGAATGCTTTCGCTTCATGCATTTCATGGCTCAGTCATAGCTCCTATGGGCAGAATTTATAGGGATGTAATCTATCCATTTACCCAAGGAGCACAGGTGTTGATGAACCTTGTTGACAGCACAACGCCTATAAGCGACAAGGAAAGCTGGCTTGTAAGTTATGCAACATCAAGCTATGAATTTCCATCAGATCTTAAGAGTCTGATGACAGATGATGCTGATAAATCCTACTCGACAGGTAATGCGCTTGTGAAAATCAAGAAGACTAAGGATTATATACTTACAAGTGTGCAATCTCCACGCCAAGATGGCTTTGTCAGATGGCCTAATCTCACGCTTGATTCAGATGCATTGGACACATCCTTGTATCCTGTTGTAAAGAGCTTGAATGAACGATTCCATGGTACAACAGCATTTGGTCCTGGAAAGTATGGCTACCAGCAGCATATGTGGGTTGCAGCTCTTTCCCAGGAGGCTCTTGTTTTTGCAAACCACCCAGGTGGAACTTATGATGGTTCTTCGATGCGTCCAGGCTATTGGTATGGCAATGGCATAATGCCAGCTGTAAAGCAGACGGATGACTCTATCGCATCAATTTATTCAATAAGCGATGAATATCCAATACATTTTGTCCATGCATATGCACCTCTTTCAAAATTCGAGCAAAGTAAGATTGAGGAGAATTGGCTTTTCTTGAAAAAAGATAATGGCAATATTGCGCTTTGGTGTAGCGATAAAATGGAGCCATACTCTGATGAGCTCGCAAACTCGGAGTTCAGAGTCTATTCTGACAATGTTGCTTTCATATGCTATGTCGGTTCGGGTGACTTTGATGAGTTTGAATTACATTGTAAAGCAAGAGAGCCGAAGTTTGAGAAGAACATGGTGCTAACAGACTCCTCTGGGCTCTACCTTGAATACAAGAAAGAAGAAGATAGAACTCAATATGTCTGATTGAAATAGGCAATGGCAGCTGTTGAAGGCTGCCTTTGATGTTGGATTTTTATTTAGTAATCGAAAATTCGTCGATTATATCACTGTCATTGCCCAAAGCTTTTTTGCACTCATCGGCTGATAGGTATATGCCATTTAACCAAATATAGCTGACAGTTCTTGTGTGAATTTTTTCCTTGTATTCATTCTTATATCCGATTTTCAATGTATTTTGGCTATCTGAGACAATAATTGCATCGACACCATATTCGTTCTTACCGTCTTTTGTAATAAGCTCATTTGTTATTGCTTCTTTTATAGTCAATCCTTCGGATGAAGCCGTTTTTTGCATAAAGTGCATTTCTTTCATATTCGTAATATTCTCATCACCAATGAGAGGATCCAGAATATAATTGAAGGATTGCTGGATTTGTGTGTTGTCGAGATTATTGTTGTTTTTCTTTAGAATGCCTTCGAAAACAAGTTTTGAAGAATCATCTCCGGAAATAGATAGATTTACTGCTTCATATTTGTCGGTCTGTCCATTATCTGTAACATCAAAGGATCCATTCAATATCGTTGGATCTGTTTCGTTTAAGCCTTTTTCCTCCAAGGACAAATTCCCGTTGACAATGATTTTCCTAGAATTTTCGCCTTCTCCTATTTCAACTTCGGATGTGTTGAATATCCTTTCAGTTTTGGAAATATCTAGAGTAGGAATAAATTCATTTTTCTCTATACTTTCATGAATAGATGCAACTTTTGTGTGCATTTGCCTTAGTGTATTGATTTGATTTTCATCAGGATGTGCAAGTGTTGCATTTTCATCAGGCTTATCATCTGGAATCAAAGGATTTTGATCAGGTGTCTCCGGTATGACAATCATGTCTGTTGGGTTAGGATCACAACTTATTGCAATAAATAGAATTAGAAGTGCTAAGATAAACACATGGGGGGTGAGATGTTTCATGTTTTCTCCTAAGTGTTTGTTGTGATTACTATTCTATTATCATCGTATGTATTGTCAATTGAAAACTTTCTGGGTTTGATTCTTTACGGATTTATACAGAAGAAATGCATTGAGGCAATGGAAATATGCTTACTCTTGAAATAGATTCGGAGAGAGGGAGATTCGAACTCCCGTCGGCTTTTGACCGAACACGACTTCCAATCGTGCACCTTAGACCACTCGGACATCTCTCCATTGATGAAACATGAAAATGTTACAGAAAAGCTTTGATATTGTAAATATGGTAGCTTATTGCTTTTCGTTGCTTTCTTCTATCAGTTTCTTTATTGCATCAAAGCTCTCTTTTGAAATTACATGCTCGATTCTGCAAGCATCCTCTGTTGCAATATCCCTTGGAACGCCCAAAGAAGTAAGCCAATTTGAAATTGAAATATGTCGCTCATATATCTTCGTTGCAATCTCGCGACCAGGCTCTAATAGAGTAATATGGCCGTCTTCATCCATATGGATATATCCTGACTCTCGCAGGTTCTTCATTGCAACAGACACAGATGGTTTTGAGAAACCCATTTTATTTACAATATCTATAGATCTGACATTACCTTTTCTCTCTTCGAGCATAAGGATGGCTTCTAGATAGTTTTCAGCTGATTCTTGTATTTTCATTTCGTACCTTGTTTAAATATAACATAACAAAGGCCGAGGATACAATAAAACATAAATTTCAATCTTCCAGCAAAAAGTCTTGACTAACTCCGTTAGTTTGTGCTAACAAAACTAAGTTAGTTAGGTTTAACTTATAAAAGAGGACTAGAAGAATGATGCCTTTATCATTGATTGGTAGCGGTGAAAGCGCAATGGTTAGAAGAGTCGGAGGATCCCCTGAGATGAAAAGCCATTTGGAAGACATGGGCTTTGTAGCAGGAAGCGAAGTAAATGTAGTCTCTTCGCTTGGGGGAAACCTTATTGTAACGATAAAGGGAGTCAGAGTTGCAATAGGCAACGATATGGCTTCGAAAATCATGGTTGGATAATCTTTTGGAGGATATATGAAAACACTTAGAGACGTTAAAGTCGGTGATTCTTGCAAGGTTGTTAAGCTCCATGGTGAAGGTGCGATAAAGAGACGCATTATGGACATGGGACTGACAAAGGGAACTGATGTTTATGTAAGGAAAGTCGCTCCACTGGGAGATCCAATCGAGTTGACTGTTCGTGGCTATGAGCTATCTGTCCGAAAGGAAGATGCAGCAATGATAGAAGTAGAGTAGAACTCTATTTGAATTGGTTTTGTTAAGAGGAAAAATATGGAAATTAAAATTGCACTTGCAGGGAACCCTAACAGTGGAAAGACTACTCTTTTCAATGCTCTTACCGGTTCTAACCAGTATGTAGGAAACTGGCCTGGCGTAACAGTGGAGAAGAAGGAAGGAAAGCTTAAGAAGCATGAAGGTGTTATTATCATGGACCTTCCTGGAATCTATTCTCTCTCCCCATATACGATGGAGGAAGTTGTTTCGAGAAATTATCTCATAGGTGAGCGTCCAGATGCTATTTTGAATATCATCGATGGAACGAACCTTGAGAGAAACCTATATTTGACAACACAGCTAACAGAGCTTGGAATTCCAGTTGTAGTTGCGATCAATATGATGGATATCGTCAAAAAGAATGGCGATAAGATAAATATTCAAGAGCTTTCTAGAAGTTTGGGATGCAAAGTCGTTGAGATATCTGCTTTGAAGGGCGATGGAATCATGGAAGCTGCAGAAGAGGCTATAAAGGCTGCTAAGGGCGCAAAGACTGTTCCTCAGCACACTTTTTCGGGCCCTGTTGAACATGCTATTGCTCACATAGAGGAGTCAGCTGTTCATAACCTTCCAGAGGAACAGCAAAGATGGTATGCAATCAAGATCTTCGAGAGAGATCCAAAGGTTCTTGAGAAACTCAATCTGGATCCGACTGTTGCTGGCCATATTGAGAACGATATTAAAGCAGCAGAGAAAGAGCTTGACGATGATGCTGAATCAATCATAACAAACGAGCGCTATGTATATATTGCTCAGATTGTAAAGGCTTGCTATAAGAAGAAGAATTCTGGAAAGCTCTCAACATCTGATAAAATCGATAAGGTTGTTACAAACAGATGGCTTGGCCTTCCGATTTTCGCTCTTGTTATGTTCCTTGTTTACTATGTCTCGGTAACAACAGTTGGTACTTGGCTTACAGATTGGACTAACGATGTATTTGTTGGTGAATGGATTATTGGTGGTCTTTCATCTCTATTTGAATCATGGGGCGTTGCTTCATGGCTTGAGGGACTCATTGTCGATGGTATCGTCAGTGGTGTCGGTGCTGTTATTGGCTTTGTACCTCAGATGCTTGTTCTTTTCTTGTTCCTTGCATTCCTGGAATCTTGTGGATACATGGCTCGTGTAGCATTTGTCCTTGATAGGATTTTTAGAAGATTTGGGCTTTCTGGAAAATCATTCATTCCTATGCTTATCGGAACAGGATGTGGTGTTCCTGGTGTAATGGCATCAAGAACAATCGAGAACGAAAGAGATAGAAGAATGACAATTATGACCACAACATTTATCCCATGTGGTGCCAAGCTTCCAATAATTGCTCTTATTGCAGGTGCTATCTTCAACGGTGCATGGTGGGTTGCTCCTTCTGCTTACTTTGTTGGTATTGCTGCAATAATCATATCAGGAATCATCTTGAAGAAAACCAAGAGGTTTGCCGGAGAGCCAGCACCATTTGTCATGGAACTTCCAGCGTATCACTGGCCAACAGTCGGTACTGTTCTAAGATCCATGTGGGAAAGAGGATGGTCTTTTATCAAGAAGGCTGGAACAATCATCTTGGCTTCCGCAATTGTTCTTTGGTTCTTGCAAGCATTCGGATTTGAGAATGGATTTGGAATGGTAGAGGACCTTGACAACTCTATTCTTGCTTATATTGGTAGAGCAATTAAGTGGATTTTCATTCCACTTGGATTTGGAACATGGCAAAGTGCTGTTGCAACAATCACTGGCCTTATTGCAAAAGAGAATGTCGTCGGAACAATGGGTATTCTTTATGGCTTTGCTGAAGTTGCTGAGGATGGAGCAGAGTTCTGGGGGCAGATGGCAGCACAATTTACGCCAGCAGCTGCATACTCGTTCTTGGTGTTCAACCTCCTGTCAGCTCCATGTTTTGCTGCAATTGGCGCAATAAAGAGAGAGATGAACAATGCAAAATGGACATGGTTTGCAATTGGCTATCAAACAGTGTTTGCATATGTAATTTCATTGATTGTTTACCAGGTGTGGTCGATGTTCTCTGGAAATGGCAATGTCTTTGGATTCATCGTTGCACTTGCCCTTATTGCTTGTCTTATCTATCTTCTTGTTAGAAAAGACAAATACAAGGATGGTGTTGTTCTTTCCAAATAAAGGATGTTTGAATTATGAATATCGGTACATTAGCTGTTTTGGTTATTCTTATTTGTATCGTGGGACTTTCGCTAAGATCTATGGTTAAAGATAAGAAAAATGGGAAAGGGTGTACATCTTGTGCCTCTTGCACACATTGCCATAGTTCTTGTACAGCTGACAAGATGGTTGACGATATCATGAAGAAAGCAAAAAAGAAATAACGGTTGAAAAATCGAGAGGAGCTGAGGTGACTTGGCCCCTTTTTATATGACAAATGGCCAATCTTCTTTTAATATCGTTTCATGGAGGAAGCAATATGGACATGCTTGTGAAGCTTTATGATTTGACATCTGCTAAAGAAGAAATAGAAAAGCTGTCGAGAATGGGGATAAAAATAATCAGGGCATTGCCTCCAAATAAGAAGCAAATCATAGATTGGGTTGAGGCACATACTTCAAAATATGCCGCAAGCGAAGCTGATTGTTGCTTCAAAGCGCAAAATCCTACTATGTTCATAGCTGTCAAAAATGAAAAGATAATCGGATATGCTTGCTACAATGCAACAGCTCCTGACTTTTTTGGTCCAACAGAGGTTTTGGAAAGTGAGCAAGGACAAGGTGTTGGCAAAGCTCTTTTAATCGCTTCTCTTAGTGCTATGAGAGACGAGGGATACGCATATGCGATAATCGGAGGCGTTGGTCCTGTTGAATTCTATAAAAAATGCGTTGGAGCGACTGTCATTGAAAATTCAACTCCTGGCATATATGAGAACATGCTCAAACTGGAGTGAAAGTATGAAAACAATAAAAGTGAGTGCAGCAATAATCCATAAGGAAGGATATTTGTATGCAACAAGAAGAGCTTGCGGTAATTTCAAAGGCTTATGGGAATTCCCAGGTGGAAAACAAGAGTTTGGCGAAAGCAGTGAAGATGCTCTTTTGCGTGAGATAAAAGAAGAGCTTAATGTTGACATAAAAATAGAGAGATTACTTTGTACTATAAACTACAGTTATCCAGAGTTCGACCTTGTTATGGATTGTTACTTATGTAAAATTGCTAGTGGAGAACTTCATCTCAGTGTCCATGATGATGCAAAATGGGTATCTATAAAGGATTTGAATACTCTTTCGTGGTTGCCTGCGGACATTCTTGTTGTAAAGGAAATAGAAAAAGGCTCGGCTTTGTTTTTATAGGAAACGGAAAGAAAGGGATTCGAACCCTTGGTACAGAAAAACCTGTACAGCAGATTTCGAGTCTGCCGCCTTCGACCACTCGGCCATCTTTCCATTTTTTTCGATACGAGACCAAGAGGATTCGAACCTCCGACCCCCAGTTCCGCAAACTGATGCTCTATCCAGCTGAGCTATGGTCTCTTTCAATCTAATTACAAATATGGATATATTAGTTACAATTCATTACAATTTCAACCGTTTTTCTGTAGTTTGAATAACAATTCTCATGCTATGTCCGACACACTCGAGCACACACTGTGCTCATTAAACTTTTTTCTTGTTTTCTCCTCCTTAAGGTTGGTTTTAGACTATCCAGAACTTTCTTATATTTCTTCCCTACGGCTTCTATTGCAGGATATACTCACCAGAGCCACCTGTATTTGTTCCATTACTGTCGGTTATGGACATCGTGATTTCTATGCCTTTTTCTGTTTTCACAATATTGATTTTAAAAGACATTGAATATCCTGCATCCGTATTCATGGCAACTAGAGTCAGCCTATAGCTATTGTTTGTTGAGCTTTGTTCAAATTGCGTGATGTAATTTTGCAAAGGCTCTATCAATTCGTTTTTTATATCGAGAATTCCTGTATTTTCGCTTGACTGGGCTTTGCTAACAACATAGATATTATCATTATAAAATGTGAGAGTCTCTTCAACAGCCTGTCCTGTTTGCGAATCGGTTTCTGTTGCCTTGTAGGTATTGCCAGAAAGCCAAGACGGAATCTCTAAGGCACAGTTAACCCCTCTGTCATTGTCACATGACACAACAATCAAAGCACTGAGTGCAATGATTAACGCAAGAATGCTTCTTGTTTTTTTCATATTTCTACTCCCTCCTAGAAGATAGATTAACACTTCCTATCATAATTTCTTTGTTATTCTTTATCCAATGTTCTTGTCTTTCGTTTTCATGTCATTTGCTCGTATGGCGTGAGCAATAAGTGAAACAAGAGATCTGTCGTTGATACATAGCCTTACCAATTGGCGCAATTCTGGATCTCGTTCCACTTCCTTTGCCTCAATGCATAGCGATGAATCTTCTCCGGTTAGGAGGTATTCAATTGAAGTTCCTAGTACGGTAGCCATCTTATATAATTGCTCTGCATTAGGGATTGAATGTCGATTTCTTTGAGTTGTAATGGTTCTATATGGGAGCTCTGCTTTTTCCGCGAAGGCCATATTGGTCAACCCGCGCGAGGCTAATTCCTTAGAAAAATTACTCCAAAAATCATATCCGTTGAACAGCTTCATACACCAACGTTAATCAACTATTGCGTCATTTGTAAATAAAAATTATACAAAAGTGTTTACAAATACTACAAATGGCGATATATTGACAGTATGAATTACGTCAAATGTAGTAAAAATTGGACCATTCGCATCCCGGCCTTCTCTGAATGTAACCGGGAAAAAATCCACAGAATAGCCAACGCTAACAGAATAAGCGTTGGCGGTTATATCGGGAATCTTCTTGATCTGGAAATCAAGAAGATGGAGTTGGAAGCCAAGGAGGCCAAAGATGACTCTAGATAGGCGAGTTATCGCTGAGTTCACTCAGGCGCTCATTGCTATGAATGAGGCCTGGGCGAAGGTCGTCAGTCAACTTCAGGAGCAGGACTATCTACCGCTTGAGACTGCCGCAGAGCTTACCGGCATGACCAAGAGGCAACTCTCGTACAGAGCTCAGAACGGCTCTGTAAAGAGCAAGAAAGTCGGGAGAACGGTGTACTTATGCACCAGCGATCTCGATAAGTATATCCCGTCTGTACAGGCGGGGAATCCTAGAAGCAAGCATGGAGGGTTGTAGTTTATTTCAACACGCATCTCAGCCATGAGGGTAATGGCAAGGCAAAAAAACATGGCCCTGAAAAAACAAACAGAACCTCGGGGCCATTTTTGAAGGACGGTAGGGGCTTTTCCCTGCCGATTAAGAGGGTAGCAGATAATGTGTTTTTTGGCAATTGCAGCGTTTTCTGCTTTGGTGGCAGAGTCGGTAGCGATTCTTACCATCAGGTATGAAAGAAAGGCATCAAAAAGAGCCGAAGAAGAAAAAGCAGTAGGACCAACAACCAAAGCCTATGTGATAGATCCATCCACAAGAGAAGTATACGAAAAGAACGAGGAGGAGATGTGAGCGAATCCTTCTTCTTAAGAGAGGTCTGGAAATCTCGCGAGGATTGGCTTGCCTCAAGAAACAAGAAAAGGGATCCAGACAGCATAAGGATCTCAGGGACTGAGGCCGCTGTCTGTTGCGGCGATAGCCCCTGGATGGACAAGTCCCAGCTATACGACATCAAGATGGGATTGTCGAGCAGGGAGGACATATCGAACAAGCCGTATGTCAAGTACGGAATCGATATGGAGCCCTGCATAAGGGAGGCAACTCTTATAGACCTGCCTTACTTCGCGCTCAGCTACAAGCCGTATGACATCCTCATATCAAAAAGATTCAGGTGGATGACATGCACTTTGGATGGAGAGCTGGTCATCAGCACCGACAGCAATCCTTGGGATCTCCCCTTAGGGAGCAAGGGCCTCCTTGAATGCAAGACAGGGAGCTGGACTAGAGAGGACGATCTTGAGAAATGGGAGGACGGGATACCTGTCTACTACTACGAGCAGATGATCCATTGTCTGCTTGTCACGGGATGGGATTATGTTATCTGCGCCGCCAGACTCAAGAGAGATGCCTTCAAGGACGAGGATCTGGGCTTTCCTGAGATTCGCAACTTCTATCGAATCATCGACAAGAGGAGCGAATCAGTCAAAGAGGATATGAAGGCTGTCGTGGAATACGAAAGAGCCTTCATAGAAGAGTACATAAAAAAAGGTAGAAGACCGCCAAAAGTATTGGCATTGGAGGATTAAATGGAAGAGAAGAAAGAATTGAGCGTCTCCTTCACAGCGGATGTGGGAACCATTGAGACAGACCAGTTCCCAAGAATCAAGGACTGGGTGTCTCAGATAACAGAGCCTTATAGGAACGCTATCGTATCGAAAGACTCAGTAAGGGCAGCCAAGGATGATCTAGCGAACCTTCGAAAGCTCCAGACGAAACTGGAGGATGAAAGGAAGAGGATCAAGAAGCTCTGGAATGCCCCCTACACAATGTGGGAAGAAGGCTACAAGGATGCTGTAGCAGGTCTTGCAGAGGCTATATCTAACCTCGATGTTCAGGTCAAGAGCTTCACCGAGGCTGAGAAAGCGGAGGCTGCTGAAGCAGTCAGAGCCGCAATCCTGCAAGATGCCCACGACTTTGGTCTTGATGTCGAGATGTTCGTGAAGAACAATCCTGCCGTGTTCGACCGAATCTGCAAGGATGAGTACTCCAACAAATCCTTCTCCAGAAACAAGGCGACAGCCGAATGGAGAGATGCGTTGAGGCAAGTGCAGACTGATCTAGAGCAGATCGGAAATGATGACTTGCTTGTCTCTTTCTATGCAGAATCAGGCAATCTCGGGCTTGCCATGAAAAAGCTGGCTGAGGTCAAGGCAAGAAACCAGGCTTTCATTGAAGCGAAAAAGCAACCGGAGGATGAACCTGCAAGGGCCAGAAGGGAGATCCTCATAGATTCCGCCAACTCGATTGTGCGGATTGCTGTCCGCGACTCCATCAAGGAGCTCTCGCTGAAAGACGATGACTATGATGCCAAACTGCAGAGGCAAGGCTCTGTTGCATGGAGGATATCTGGACCGGCATTCCTCCTCAATATCGGATTGGCTGTTTTGAAAATGCTGGGTTTGAAGATCGAGAAGGAAGCAATTGCTTAATAAAGGAGAAAAATATGGCATACAATCCAAACGCAGTAGGACCTGCAAAAGTAGCATCAGCAAGGAAGATGCAGAACTCTGAACTGGAGAGGCCGGACTTCGGCGCTTCATCGGCAATTGGGACAGGTGCGATGACGCTTGCACCTGCAGCTGCCCGCGAGGTGGCAAGAATACAAGGTAAGCTCATATCTGCAAAGACATACCCTAGGGATCCGTCATTGGCTCTCATCAAGATAGAGAGCGAATGCGGAAGGAGAGCCGTCGCAGAGAATGCGACATACGAATACTCAAGAGGTGGAGCACTCGTCAAGGGACCTTCGATCAGGATAGCGGAGGCTGTCGCGAGATGCTGGGGAAATGTCGACTATGGGTTCGAAGAAATGGAATCCGAGAAAGGCTTCTCGAAGGTAAGAGCCTTTGCCATCGACTACGAATCGAATACATCTGTCGAGAGGATATTCCAGGTCGAGCATGTAAGGGCTACGAAATCAGGGAAGACCGCACTTACCGATCCAAGGGATATCTATGAGACTATAGCGAACAATGCATCAAGGCGTGTTAGGGCATGCATCCTCGAGATCATCCCTGGCGATGTTATCGACTATGCCATGGCCAAGTGCGATGAGACGCTTGCCGCCAACATCAAGATCACGCCTGACTCGATAGCGGCCCTGCTGGAGTCCTTCCAGAAGTACGGTGTCACGAAAGCAATGATAGAGGCATTTCTCCAAAGAAACATTGAGGCGATTTCTATCGCCCAATACATGAAGCTCAGGGGGATATATGTGTCCCTTAAGGACGGAATGGCGAAAGTAGAAGACTTCTTTGACAGAAATGCCACGGCCGATGCCGTTTCAAAGGCAAAGGCAGAGGAGCCTGTTATGCCTTCAGGGCAAGAGCAGGGGATGAGTGAGGGCTCTAGCAACGCAGGAGAAGACGATGTGGATGATTTTGGCATCTCCGATCTCTGGGGCGACATCTGATGCGTTTTGATAGCAATAGATCCCGACACATTATTGTCGGGATTCTCAATGCTATCGGTATGGGAGTGAAGACATGAGCAATCGTGGCAATTATCTTATCGTGCAAGAGGACATCCTTAGGGATGACAAGATTCGGGACCTCATCGAGGCAAAAGACTTCGAGGGGTTCGGGATATACATATCCATTCTCACCCTCATGAGAAACTACCAGGAGAGTGGCTACAAGGTTCCGTGGAGCGAGACAAGGAAGATTGCCAGATGGGATCTTCTTATTCCGAACGAAAAGCTCAAAGAGGTCATAGACGCTTGCATAGACTGTGGCCTCTTCAAGAGCGATGACTCCTTCTTCTGGAGCGAGCGAAGAGTTGAATGCCTAGTAAAGCAGGATGACCTTGAAAGAAAAAGAAGCGAAACCAATCAAAAAAACATAAGAAAAAGATGGGAAAAAAAGGAGCAATAATACGACTAATATACCAATCGTATACGTGTCGTAAAAACATGAGAATACGACCCTTTTTAAATATAAAGATAAATATAAAGATAAAACTTCTCGCGCATAAGGCGTGAGATGGACCCGCAAGGTAAGTCAATGCGAACGCCTATGCGCTCGAAGATCTAGAAAAGAACAAAAAGCTAAAGCTAAAAAGAAGAAAATAAAAACGAACACAATGTTTAATTACTTTTGATAAAAGGTGGAAAACATGTGAAAAACTCCAGAACAGAAAGCTTCCTTTGCTTAGCTTTTAGGAGGAATAGATGAAGGACATAAAGACATTGGCAAAACAGCTTATCGACGAGCTGGCATATAAGAACACGGAGATACGCGTTCTCTTCGAACGAGTCGAGATCAAGAAAAGGAACGGCAGCAAGAGGCTTGTAATCGGGCAGTTGCTGGAGACCGCCAACGACTACATCGCCATGGTCATCGATGGCGATAAGACGGTTTACGAGAAGCGCTATGTTGGCGTGCCGGGCTTGGATGATGCAATGGAGCTCGCCAGAAGCTACCTGGGCAAGGAGGCTTGATCATGGCGGTAAGGATAAGGGCGCTGCTTGAATCTGACAGAGAGCTGAAGGCTGGCATAACTGTTGAGGTAAGCCTTGCGGACAGGACGACTGTCGCAGGGAAGATCAAGACGCTGACAACAGACGGCTTCATGCTCGAGACGATGATACTCGAGACGAGCCCGAGCCAGTTCAGGCTCTTGTACGGAGAGGCGATAGACTCGATCAGGATTGCAAGGAGAAAGCGATGACTCATGAAATGATAGCGCTTTTGAGACAGATCCCGATCTATCCGAAGTGGGGCTCGGTGCCGAACCGCAGAAACCTTGCGACGGAGTGCCCCCTCTGCGAGGACGACGAAGGCCAGATATCGTTCGTGTCAGCCCAAGCCAAGAAGAAGTGGATGGCAATCCTGTACGCCACAGCGCAACGGGAAAAGCAGAAAAGTGAAATTACACCAACTTCAAAACAAAATCGCTCAGAGGTGCCAAATTTTCGCTCTCAGAGCGTGCTGGAGGAGTAGCAAGATATGGAATACAAGGAAATCATAGACGATTGCATCAGAAGAGTGTGCAAAGCCTTGGCGAAGAGATTCAAGGATGGACCGCACTTCCTGATACTAAAGCCGGAGGAGATGGACCTCCAATGGGCACAGGTTGCGTACGACTACGCAAGGCACTTGGAGGTAAGCCTGAGGACTGTCGGGCATGCATTCGAGTGTGGCAGGGAGGACGAGCTATTCATGAACGATTGCGACTACATGGAACTGCCTCAGATTCCGCACGAGGCAATCACCGAGGTATTCGAGAAGAAGAAGGCTTTCAAGATCGTGCTCGCCTGCTACGGAGACAGATGGTACAACAGCGTGATTGCGGACGAGGGCGGGGATTCCACTGGTTATTACAGCTGCCCGTTCTATGAGGCGTTCAAGACAAGGGAGGGCGCATTGAAGGATGCAGTGTATACGGCAAAGAGGATTCTCAAGAACCCCGAGAATCTCAAGGCGCTCGATGAGTTGCTAACGCCAATGCCAAAGCAAGGAGTGCTGGATCTATGAGAGCATGCAAGAACTGCAAACACTACGTAACGCTCTCAAAGCCACATTGCCACATGAACGGATACTGCTCTGCCTATATTGTGCCAGCGGAGTACTACGACAGAGAGAGGCACATCGTGAGAAATGGAGCGCCATACTCGCCTGTTGGTGAGAACAACAGTTGCGACATGTTTGAGGAAAGGGAGGAGAAATAGATGTATTACTGCGAGATGTGTGGAAAGAGGTTTGAAGAGCCTGATATCGAGAACAGAGAGACCTACTACATGGGAGGTCCAGACCCAGATGGGCATGCGGATGTGGAGCTTTGTCCTTATTGCCACGACTTCGAGATAAAGCTCTTGACGGACGAGGACGAGATTGGCTGGTGCAAGGTATGCAAGTACTTCTATGAGATAGATGACGAGCATGGAGCTTGCACATTGAAGAAGCCGTATACGGTCGTTGGGGCATACTCGGATGGATGCGAGAACTATGAGGAAGCGCCAGACAAGGCACAAAGAATCGAGGAGGAATAGAGAATGACAATCAAGGAACTATATGAGCAATACAGAGCAGAGATGGAGGACGATGACGAGGTATCTCTTATCAAGGATGAAATGATAGAAGTGAAGATTCCTGATGCGAGATGCACGCTCACTATCGACAATATGGATACAAAATGGGCTTGCATGGCGTTTATGCCAGACGGGGTGCTCTTGGACTCTTTTTGTACCAAGACCCCGCCAAGCCTCGAGGATGTCAAGAGCATCCTTATGAGCTACGAGGAGGACTGATGAAAAAGGGAGAACTGATGGTAGATACGATGCTTGCGCTCTCGATTCTTGAGGACTCCAAACAGCCCGACTGGAAATCATTCAAGGAGAACTGCGCAAAGCTTGAGCGCATGATGGTGCAAAAGGATGCAGGGCAGAGAGTCGACAGCAAGGCAAAAGGCAACATCGACTTCGATGAGATATACAGAATCAAGGCTTCGATTTTATGCGAGGCTTTGATAATCGCAAGGAGCATGCAATGAACTACGTCTACATACGGGTATCGACAAAGGAGCAGAACGAGGACAGGCTCGGCAGGAACTACGAGGAGATTATCGAGCAATGGCGGTTGATAACAAAGGAAATCAAGGCTGATATCGTTGTCATCGACATGCCCCTGCTGGACACTAGGCAGGACAAGAACCTGATGGGGCGGTTCATAGCTGATTTGGTATTACAGATTCTCTCATTCGTATCCGAGAACGAGAGAGCCAACATCAGACAGCGACAGGCAGAGGGGATAGCCTCGGCTCAGGCTCGTGGCGTCAAGTTCGGGCATCCAGAGATACCACTGCCAGACAACTTCGAGGAAGTCCTAAGGCAGGTCGAGGAGAAGAAGATGCTATGGAAAGAAGGATCATACGAGCTGAAGATGCCGTTATCGACATTCAGATTCAAGGCAAAGAGATACAGGGAGAGACAAGCATTATGAGGATGATTCTAAGGGCAATACCAGACCACAGGATGCAACACCATGCAAAGATGCTTGCGGATTCTGGATTCAAGGTTGAAAGGTCAGGCGATCAATACTTCGTGAGGATGGATACGGCTGATGAGATACTTACGCTTCCTTGGCTGTTTGACTGCCCAATCATGATAGGCAGAGACAACAGACAAGAGCCTTACATAACAATACACAGCGACATGGAGGAACAAGAATTATGAGAGTAAGGTTATCGGCATTATCGGAGATGCCGTTTGTGGAACTGGGACAGCTTCCATCGTACATCGCAACGCTGAAAAGAAACGGCTACAAGATTGAGAAGAAAGACAGGGACTACTTCATAGAAGCATCGATAGAGGAAATCTATGAAATCTCGGAGCTTCTTGATATGCAAATCATAGTAGGAGTAGAGAAGGATTCCAAAGTCCCATATGCCTACTTCTACGACTACTGGGCGGAGTAAGGAGGAAGCCATGAAAGAAGTAAAGGAACTGGCAAAACAGTACATGGATGAAATGATGGATGGAAGTGTTTCATTAACTACCATAGAGGGTGAGCCGATAAGGATTGAGGTAAGATTCTTCGGATTATACCCCTATGCACAGATTGAGAGGTGGATGCCCGACACCGATGACGAGTGCTGGATTGTATCCATATGGCGTTCCAAAAGCGAGTTTATAAAGAAGAGAAATTTCGATAATCCTCCACCGCTTTCTCGGGTAATCCAACTGCTAGCAATTGAAGAGTTTGGTTTAAAGGTAACAGCAGACTGTAGCCTCAAAGGAGAATTAAATGAACTGCAATAACTGCATTTGGAAGCAATCAGAGAGCAACGGAAGAGTGAAGTGCCGAGTGTTCGAGCTGGCAAACGGCACACTCAAGGAGCGGTTCTACGAGCGTCCAGCTGTTGGATGCAAGCAGAAGAAAGAGCCAACTCCAAGGCAAGCGATAGAGCCAATATCTGTAAGGAAGAATTTCAACTATGGCAACAGAAAGATGGAGATAGAAGGCAGTCTATAGGGAGGATGATGGAATGGGCAGAGAACCCCAAGTCTACGTTAATGAGTATCATAATGGTGAGTTCTATAAAGCATGGGATGGGATATCTGAGTGTGCCAGGGCGCATTCCGTTAGCTACGATACGATCAAATGCCTTATCGCGACTGGGAACCCTCTCTATTGGGAAGATGAAAAAGATATAACATTTGATCTTCCTTACGATTCTCCGTTCGAATACAGAATGGAATACGTCTATCCATCTGATGCCCGGAAGACACCCGTCCTAATCATCGATGCCCATTCTGCTCTGAGTAATGCTGTGAATGGAAAGAAAAAAGCCCTTAGAGGAAAATAGCGATATGCCAGAAAAGTATTTCAATAATCCGATAAGAGCTGCAGAGAACAGCAGAACGCATAGGGCGATGAGCCGTGACAGATTCAATGTTGTTAGAGTCGGGAGAAAATA
>DKCO01000023.1 GCA_002452215.1 Spirochaetales bacterium UBA6872 | reverse complement strand
AATGAAGAGATTCCTTCTCATGTCGATCTCGCAAAATTTAAGGCCAAAGTACTTCTTCTGTAGTGTAGTTCTACTTTTTTGTTTTTCTAAGGTTTAATTGACTTTGATGCCTCTCTTGCGCTGCCAAACAACACTTCGAACGAAAACAGACCATACAATATGGCTTTAGTACCATTGATTGCGTATTAATTTGACAAAAAGCAGAAGTAATGCAATATTATAGACAAGAGGCACTGCCGATGAACGGTCAACCTCTACAATTTAAACGAAAAATATTCGCTCAGTGTTTTAGAGGTGGCTGGGCGATTATTTTTTTCTATTTACAGCTATCAAAAGTCCTATGACCGCGAATACGATCATAAGAAGCTAGCAGTCATCCAAGGCTAAATCAACAATCAAAGCGGACAATCATGGGTCATTGCCCATCTTAATGTATCATTCAACCTTTTCTGATACCCCTTGGCATCAGATCCTTTCAACCAGAAAAGGACATCGGAGTCGATTCTGACAGTGACAGGTTTCTTTACAGGTTTCCAATTTCTGAAATGACCTTTGGAGAAATCCGTTATCTCAGGTATGTCAGACAGATCAATCTGATTATCAGAAATTGCATTCTTCTCACTTTCACGAATAAATTCTTCTAAGTCTTTCATAGTACATTCTCCTTTCCAATGCAGTTGCTTGTCTTGCCGATATGATTCGGATTCGGCCTCTCTCCGTGCAACAGGAAACAATCACGGATAAACCGTCTACTATAGCCATTCCTCGAAACCTTGTTTCTCCTTCTTTGGAATGACTCTCATCATATAATTCCCAGAAAAAGGGGCTATCGAACATTTCAAGAATTCTCTCAAATCCAAAACCGTGTTTTTGAATATTCGTTATATTTTTTTCTTCATCCCATTCGAAGTTTCCCTTGATGATGGTCTTGCCCATATAAACCTCACATGTACATAATATATTGTACATACAAAAACGCAATATAAATAACCATACATTATTCTTTAAATAGGTATTTAACACATATAACATCTCACTTGTGTCATTGATAGCATATTAATTTGACAAAAAGCAGAAGTAATGCAATATTATAAACAAGAGGCACTGCCGATGAACGGTCAACCTCTATAACAGTAGCGAAATAATTCGTCCAGTGTGGTAGAAGTTTGCTGGGCGATTATTTTTTTCTATTTACAGCTATCAAAAGTCCCATGACCGTGAATACGATCATAAGGATCTCGTATGCATCCATAGACATCACCTCCTTCATCAACATATCAGAAGAATCGGGAAGCAACGCCTCCCGATATCCAATAAGGATCCAAGAGGTTAACCGTCCACCGTTTATGGCAGTGCCAAGACAATCATAACATGAAATATCTACGGGTTGAAGATATACCCCAAAAAGAACATTACCGGAAGAGGGGTTGCTACAACTTATCTTAACAGTTCTCTAATAACGGGAGGTTGTTTTTATTCTCTTGGTAGTATTAAAGGTGTAAGCGGAGGAGAGTCGGGCGGAGATTATGAACTTGCAATCGATGCCTCCAGGGTAGTTCCTACTTCTAGTGAAAATCGTCCTTACAATATGGCCTTAGTACCATTAATAGCGTATTAATTTGACAAAGGCATCATTTAATGATTAGATTATTGATAGAAGGCACCGCCGATGAACGGTCAACCTCCTGCAAAACAGAACTAAAAACCGCCTGACTTACTAGGTTCAAGGCGGTTTATCTTTTCTCTAGAATTCTTATAGAGTTACAGCAACCAGTACAAGTCCGATTACTGCAATAACTATTGTCAAAATCTCAAAATCAGACATATGTACCTCCTGCTCAACGTTTTCGAAGAATCGGGAGACACCGCCTCCCAATATCCATAATCTATCAGGAGGTCTACCGCCCACCATCTATGGCAGTGCCTTGTCTTTGATAATAACATGAAATTGGATTGTTAGGAACATTACCGGGGAAGTAAGATTATCAGCCAGTTTGAGATATATTAACTCAACATCTGGTGCATTCGTAGAAATTTAGATCCAATGGAAATCTACCAGCGAGTGGTTCGTATTGAGAGAATATAGGTGAAGATTTTAGTTTCGATACATCAAAAGTTGTATCTACAGCTTCAGAGAACAGGCCTTATAATGTTGCATTTATACCATTGATAGCATATTAATTTGACAAAGGCATCATTTAATGATTAGATCATTGATCGAAGGCACAGCCAACGGATGGCTGACCTTGAGTTATTTGTTAATCGAGTAAGTAAGCTCTCATGATTTCTCATGGGAGCTTTCCTCTCACACCGCCGTACGTACCGTTCGGTACACGGCGGTTCAATCAAATATAAATTCCAACTGCTTTCCGTGGCATTTATCCATCATCATTCTTTGTGTTGCCTTTTGTAAAGCTCCTCGATGTTCACAAGCCCTGTTTTCTCATAGAAGTTCACAACTGTGATTGAAGAGCATACAACCTTGGATATTCGCCAATACCTATTGCTCGACATGCCCCTGGCGTATTTTTCCAACCACCAGTCCTTCGCCCAGCTCTTTCAGCTTCTTCCTTCTGTTATCCGCGGTTTTCCACTGCTTCCATAGGTAGCACCATATCTTCCGCCGTATCCAAGATGATTTGTCTCTTATCCATCTTGCTATGTTGCTTCTGGCATAATAGTTTATCCATCCTCGGATAAAAGCATTGAGCTCTGCTACGGCCCTTCTTGCCTCTGTCTTCTCCATATTGACCTTCAGCTTCATCTTCCCCTCGAGAAAGCGGATTGCAGAATCCTTGACTCTTCTCGCAGAGTACTTGCTTTTTGTGAATATTTTGCAGTCATCAGCATATCGGACGATGTTAGAGCCAACCAAAAATGTAACGAAGAAGTCAACATAAAATGTAATGAAAACCTAGAAAGCTTTAATTCAGTGCTATTTTGTTTATCTATGTCTAAACCAGTAACCTCCGGTGAGGAGCTACAGTTAACCTTGTAGACTTTTCTTGACTGTCATCTGAAGCTTGCGCCTTTAAGATCAATTTCAATACATCTGTCCAATGTACATCTTGCAGCTATCTCTTCAGCGGACATATCATTCCATCCAGCAGGTTTTCTGCTGCTTGTGAATATCATAAATTTCTTGCCTTTATTATATCTTCTTATCCATAAGCTGGAAAAACAGGACAGAGGTTCTTGTATCAAGCTTTGGGCAGAACCCAATCTCATCTATTATGAGACATGGGATTGATGCTAGAGTCTCAAGAGTCTTCCATGCGCTTTATCGACTCGTTTCCTTGCCTGGTTTTGCAATAAGTTCAGCATATCCTCGGTTTTGTCCATAATTCTTTCCTTTGCATTGAAACCAGCAACTTCAACGCAGGAATGTTATTACAAAATCAGATTTGTTTCCAATTTTAATCCTTGTTACTTTTCATATCGGCTCTTACAATGCTCTATATACAAGCAGAGGCAAACAATCGAGCAGGGATTCAAGACATGTGACGATGCCCTCTTGGGGGGGGGGGATTCCAGCTATATGCA
>DKCO01000046.1 GCA_002452215.1 Spirochaetales bacterium UBA6872 | reverse complement strand
ATAAAATTCTCCATCTCTATGCGTATGTAGAACGGTTCCTGATTTTATTTGTGACAATAGGCGAAAGCATATGGCAGTCAACAAAAATCACGATTGAGTCTTTTTTATTGGAAAATTTCTTTCACAAATTTTGTTTGACAGGTGTAAAAAGCCATGTTACGGTAAGTTTGTACAAAGGATGAACAAATTATGCAATCGATAATCAGCAACAATCTATATCAAAAGAATGTCAACATTGCATTGATTGCACAACTTGTCTGGAAAAAGCCTGGCATCGCAAGAGCCGATATTGCTAGGGAATTGAATCTATATAGATCAACAGTTACCAATATAACAAATTATTTGATTGATAATGGGGTGATTGTGGAAGGGTCTGAACGTTCAAGCCAATCTCACGGAGGAAGAAAAGCAATCACTCTTTCCTTGAATCCTTCAATTGGAATTGTTGCTGGGTTCGATTTGCAACCTTCGCACTATAGAGCGACACTTATCGATATCTATGGTAAGACCATCTGGAGCGAGATAGGCAACACGCCGGATGCTGGCTTTGATGCGATTATTGATTTCTTGATGGATAAAGTCATTGGTGTTTCCAATAAACTATCGCTTTCTTTGCTTGGAGTTTGTTTTGGTGTTCCTGGAGTAGTTGATGGCGAAAGAGGAATCGTAAAATATGCTGAGCCTTTGAAGCTCTACGATTATGATTTTTATAAGCATTTCAAAGCCAAATATCCATATTTTGTGATAATCGAGAATGATGCAAACTGTACAGCATGGTATGAAATGGTGAACTCAAAAGACATACAAAGCGATCTTATTGCTTTATATGGCGATTATCATGAATCAAATAATCAATTCGACGACCGAAACGGAGTCGGAATAGGAATCGGAATTGCGATAGATGGAAAAGTGTATCATGGAGCACATTCATCTGCAGGTGAATTCTGCTCTGTAACTTGGAACAAAGAGATGAGTGGCCAATCTGGAATCTCGAACGAGGAATTGTCTAGGACACAAAGCGATCTTGCTGTCTGGGAGAAATGGGTTGGGGATATTTTTCTCTCATTGGTGCCTGTTGTTTCTGTAATAGATCCCAAGTACTTTTACATGATTGGAAAACCTTTTGCTGATAAGGATTCAATGCTTGCTACAATCAAGAGAAAAGCCCCGGCTTTTCTTGATGTGCTTGAAAAATATGGAGTGGAATTAGTTTTCGATTCTTCTGATGAGATGGCTGTAGCCGAGGGCGCTGCAAGGATGTACTTGCAAAATATGTTTTCGATTCCAGAGCTCTCGAAGATCAAAAGCGTGCTCAGTTTCGATTGGGATAGCATGATAAAGAATATGAAGGCAAGACAAAAATAAAGAAAAAGGGAGGAGATATGAAAAGGGAGGAGATTAAGAAAAAGAGCAAAGGCATCTCTACAAAGAAAGAGAATACTATCATGTATTGGGCCTTTGTGCTTCCTGGCTTTTTGGTATATTTTGCTGTGATGGCATTTCCAACTGTATTCTCGATTGTTCTTTCTCTAAGCAATTACAAGGGTGGGGCTCTGTTCTCTGGTGCCAATTCTTTTGAAATAGTTGGATTCGATTCTTATAGAAAGATGTTCAAGGATCCATATTTCTATCTTGCTCTTAAGAACAATATGCTTATTGTCTTTATCTCAGTCTTTGGACAGATTCCTCTTGGATTCTTGCTTGCATATATTTTGCAAAGAGGAATGGTCAAGGCAAAGGATTTCTTCCAAACGATGATATATTTGCCTTGTGTCATATCAACAGTTGTAATAGGTATTCTTTGGAAATCATTCTTCTCCCCAAGTGGTGCATTCACAGACTTTGTCAGGATCTTCAATCCACAATATGAAGCAGCAGTTTCGTCACACCCAATGTTCAAGGTCCTCTTTGTGATTCTATGGATGTATACAGGAACATACTTGATTATATTCATGGCTAATTTGCAAAAGATCGATTCTTCGATAATCGAGGCTGGCATTATAGATGGAGCAAACGAGATGCAAGTTCTTTGGCACATAATGTTGCCATGTCTTAGTGGTGTTATCGTAACAGCTGCAATTCTTGCAATAAGTGGAAGCCTTAAGAGTTTTGACTTGATCTATGTTATGACTAGTGGGGGACCTGCTAACAGAACAAGTGTGTTGTCACTTTATATGTTTGACAAAGCATTCAAGGGAGCTCCTAACTATCCTTTAGCCAACGCTATTTCAACTGTAATGATAATTATAAGCTTTATTTTGATTGGGCTGACGAAACTCGTTGAGAGAAAGTTTGGAGGAAGAGAGTAATATGGCAAATATCCAAGACAAGAAAAGTCCATCTGCAATAATCGGACTCGTTGTTATCTATCTTATTCTGATTGCGTTCACTCTTTTAGCAATCTATCCTCTTGTTTGGCTTTTCATCAACTCATTCAAGACAACGCAGGAATTCCAGATGAACAAACTTGGACTTCCAGGGAAAATAGAAGGATTTTCACCAACTTTTATCAATTATGTTGACGCATGGACAAGAGGAAAATTCCCAATATTGATTTTCAATAGCGTTTTCTACACGGCTTTTACTACGATTGCTGTTGTTGTGTTGTCGTTTATGGGTAGCTTTGCGTTTGCGAAGCTCAAAAGCAAGGCAACACCAATCTTGCATGGATCGTTTGTGATTGGAATGCTCTTGACTCTTCAATGCATAATGGTTCCTCTGTTCTTGCTTGTAAACTGGGCGGGGCTATACAATACTCGTCTTGGAGTTCTGATTCCTTATATAGGCATAGGAATGCCAATGGGGATCTACCTTGGTACAGAGTATATAAAATCAATCCCTGATGCTCTTATCGAGAGCGCTCGAATAGATGGAGCGACCTATTTCAGGATTTTCATGCGTCTTATTCTGCCAATGGCCAAGCCAGTAGGAGTTACGCTTGCGATATTGACAGTAACCGGAACTTGGAATGAGTTCATGTTGATAAATATCCTTACTTCTTTCGATGCAATAAAATCATTGCCTGTAGGAGTTCAGAAGTTCGCTGGAGCACTTTCCTCTGACTATGGGAAACAGTTTGCAGCTCTTGTTATTGGTCTTGTCCCTATGCTTGCGTTCTATATTGTTTTCAGAAAAGAAATCACAAAAGGTGTTACAGCTGGTGCTGTAAAAGGATAATTGCATAGGTATTTTAAATAACATTATATTAATGTCTGTACAATGATTAAAAGACAATGATAATTTGTTTGACAGTAAAGAAAAAGCATGCTAGCATAAGTTTGTACAAAGAATGAACAAATGGAGTTTTTGAAAATAATCGAAGTCATTAAGGAGGTAAAGATGACTGGATTGAAAAAGGTGTTTGCATTTGCATTGGTTATGGCATTTGTTGCAACAGCATTGTTTGCACAGGGCGCTAAAGCTACTGAAGACAGCTCGAAGACAGATTTAAGAGTTCTCTATTATATCGATATGTCTGAGCCGAATAGTGCTAATGAAATCGAAATGATTTGGGATAAATTCTCTGAAGAGAATCCTGATATCAACGTAATCAGAGAAGACTTGTTCAACGAGCCATTCCATCAGAAGACAGAGGCTTATGTTGCATCAGGAAATGTTCCAGATGTTGTTTATATGTGGCCAAGTGGAAGATCTACAAGTTTGCAAACAACACATTCTGTAAAGGATTTGATGCCATTCTTGGAGAAAGATGGACTTGTTGATGACTATGCACCAGCAGCACTTGCAAAGCAAGCTGCAGGTTATCTTGCTGAGCTTCCTAATGGAATAACATCATCACACATGATGTTTGCTAATAAGAAAGTTCTCGAGGAGAATGGACTTGAAATGCCAGAGACAATGGATGACTTGATTGCTATGGTTCCTGTTCTAAAAGCAAAGGGAATCGAAGTCATTGGAATGGATAACATGGATAGCTGGGTCATGCAATCATGTCTTTTCTCTGCTGTAGTTGGAAGAATGGGTGGAGCTGACTGGTTTGATAAGCTTGATGCTGGCGAGATCGACTTCGAGGACGATTGGTTTGTTGATTCTCTCCGCGTTATCGATGAGCTTTACTCAGAAGGCGTCATCAACAGAAACACATTGAATTCAGCTTATGGCAGTGGTAGAGGAAACTTCGCACTTGGAAAGGCTGCATTCTTTATTGATGGCGACTGGTCATGTGCTGCATTCCAGACAGATATCACAACTGGAAAGGCACTTCTTTCTCGTGAGACACAGGCTAATGACATTGAATTGATTGTTTTCCCTGCAATAGATGGCGAGGTTGTTCATAACACAACAAGTGGTGTTGTAGGTACAGGATTTGGAATGAGTTCAAAGCTTGAGCCAGGTTCAAAGCAAGAAGAAGCTGCATGGAGACTTATTAAGTACCTCCAAGGCGTATATGTCCAAACTTACAGATTGCAAACTGGTGCATCATTCCCATCCAATTTGAATGTTGATGTTGATAAAGTCATCGAAGAGAACAATCTTGAGCCACTTGTTGGAAAGAGAGCAAGATTCTATCAAGAGTATTCGACAACTCCTGTTATCGATGGCGTATTGCACTCTGATGTATATAACGTAATCAACGTTGGACTTCAGGAGATTGGACTTGGTGATAAGACACCTGAGCAGGTAGCTTCAGAGGTCCAAGATGCTTGGGAGACATGGAAAGCATCAAATTAATTAATCTGATTTGAAGAGATTTGGGGTCCCGGAAAAGGACCCCATTTTTAGTATCAATGCCGTCTTATGTTTTGCAAATGCTGGACATTAAGCGAAGAGATAAGTTCATTCTCTTTGATCTCTATATCGCTTTGGAATGTTATCTTGGTTTTTTCCCCAGCGTTCAAAAGGAGTGCATTGTCTGAGAAAACACCTTTTATATCAGTCTCTATCATTAGATAGAAAACAGGTTTTTTGCACTCTATTTCCAACTCGATAGTCTTTGCTCCGATTTGATTAGCGCTAATCGATATCTCTGGATCTTCTAGTTGTGCATTCTTGGGTCTTTCTTCCAAGAGGAATGTAGATAGTAGCTTTTCTTTTGTTTTTGCATTTGCATATATGTAGCTTTTGCTATCGGGAATAAAACGCAATTCACATTTGCTCGCAGAGCATGCATTTGCTTTTATATCTACCAAATAGCTATCGATTTTCTTTCCATCAAAGGAGTATTTAATGATCTCCAATTTTGTTTCGATTTGCTCTTCGCTTTCATTTATCAATGCTATACTTGCTTTTCCATCGATAAGCATTGAAGCAAGATGGATTGTCTCGTAAAAACGCTTTGCCATATATTGCAATGCTTTCCAATTTCCTTCATAGTCAATGCTTGACCAAGATGCAACAGGCCAATTGTCATTCAATTGCCAATATATTGTTCCCATCGTATATGGCATTAGAGATCTGTAGTATTCAATCGCAATCCTCATTGCCTCGGCTTGCTGGATTTGGGAAAGGTACACTATAGAGCTGAAATCTTTTGGAAGTCCATAGTAGTACTCCATTGTGCTTGCGATTATCTCATTTCCTTTTGGGTTTTTCTGATGATGAAGCATTGATTTGCTGTTGACGAAGAATTCATCTTTTGGTGTAAAGCTTTTTACGGTTTTCATTGTTGGAAATGACTGGAATCCGAATTCAGAGACAAATCTTGGCTTGATATCATAGTAAGCAGAAAAAGGTTTCCCTTCATGCCAAACGCTCCAATAGTGCATGTCTCCTTTGTTGTCTGAGTGCCAATTGTCTGAGTAGTCGCCTTCCCCAGCTGATGGGGACGATGGCCACCATCGTCTTTTCGGATCTAGCTCTTTCACTATTTTGCCAATAGTTTGGTCGTTTAGCTTTTCGTAGTCTTCCAAGTATCTTTCTCTGTTGTTCTTTGACTCTTCATACCATCCGATTGCTCCGAGATCCTCATTGTTTCCGCACCAAATAGCAATCGATGGGTGCATCTTTAGCCTAAGCACTTGGTATTCGATTTCTTTTCTTACATTGTCAAGAAAGTCATCTGTCGCAGGATACATTGCACATGCAAACATCATATCTTGCCATATAAGTATGCCAAGTTCATCGCAAAGAGAGTAGAAGAAATCATACTCATATTGGCCTCCACCCCAAACTCTTACGATATTCATATTGCATGTGAGCATGTTGCGAAGCAGTTTTTCATATCTGTCTTTTGTCTGCCTCTTCGGGAGTGCATCGATTGGGATCCAGTTGGCGCCCTTTGAGAAAATCTTTTTGCCATTGACTTTAAAATACAGAGAGATTCCACCTTTTTCATCTTTTTCGTTTACACACTCAAGATTTCTGAATCCTATCTTTCTTTCATCCTCAACATTTCCATCTATAACAAGAGTCATGTCGTATAGGCTTTGCTCTTCAATCCCTGCAGGGTACCAAAGAGATGGATTTTCAATCGATATGCCAATCGAAAATTCGTTTTTCCCTTTGACTAGGACTATGCTTTTCTCTGTTGTGTTTTCGCCGACTTCCAAAGACAACATGGAATCCTTAGCTTCTTCTGAGTTGCATTTTATATCAACATTGACTTTCCAAGTATTGTCTTTTATGTTGGTTATCTCGATGTTTTTCTCAATATTGCTTATTGTTTTTCCAGATAGTATCGATATCTCTTCATAGACTCCCATTGAAAGTATGCATGGCCCCCAATCCCAGCCACTGTGGCATTGAGCTTTTCTTATAAGGTTTCTGTATGGCGAGAAGACAGGGTATTCGGAATATGGAATAGGATAAGGAAGCTTTTTCGATTCTTTCATTGCCTCTTTCTCTGCCGAATGGAAATATATTTTTATTTTATTTGTACCTTGCTTGAGTTTGTCTGATATGTCAGCATCCCACTTTCTGAACATATTGTTTGCTTTTATTGCAATAATGTCATTTATGTATACATCAGCGGCAGTATCAAGAAAAGTAAAACTGATTGAACTGTTTTCGGTCTTTTCTATTTGAAACTCTCGCTCAAGAATCCAATCGCACTTTCCAACCCACTGGATATCTAACTCATTTGTACCAAAGTATGGATCCGGAATGATTTTTTCTTCGATCAAAGCTGAATGGATATCACCAGGGAGAGTGCATTTTATTCTCTGGTTGGTTTTAAATGCGTTTGTGTATTTCTCGATCTCTTTTTCATGTGCAGGATATAGCTCCCAAGAGCCATTAAGACATACTCTATCCATATTATTTCTCCTTTTTTTCGGTGGCTAGCCAATGATACTCAAAACACATCATAATTTCTTAAATTATAGTGAATTATATTATACTAAAAGATAAGATAATTGATGACAATTTAAGCAAAATAACTTATAATTTTCATAGTACTAAAACATAAGGGAATAAGCTAGATGAACTTCGAAGAATTTACCTATAAAACGGGCCAGAGATTATGCCTTGGATTGCCCACGAAAGTGCTTTCAGATGATTTTGTAGAGGCTGTTAAGAGACACAAGATAGGCAATGCTATTCTTTTCTCTAGGAATCTTCATGATGAGGAACAGATTCTTGAACTGACTAATGGCATTTCAAAGTTGATTGTTTCGGAAACTGGCAAAAAACCATTTATCATGGTAGACGAAGAGGGTGGTATAATGAGCCGTTTTCCGGAGCGCTTGAGATGCTCACCTACAGCTATGGCTCTAGGGCTTTTGGATAATGAAGAGCTTTCTTATAAATCGGGACTTTGCAATGGAAAGATGCTAAGCTCTCTTGGAATCAATTACAATCTAGCGCCATCTGTAGATGTTAATACTTGTCCTGATAATCCAGTAATCGGTGTGAGAAGCCTCTCTTCGGATTCAAAGGTTGTTGCACGAAATGCAATCGCGATTATTCGTGGCCAAAGAGATGGAGCTGTGTACTCTGCAATCAAGCATTTCCCTGGCCATGGTGATACTTCTTCTGATACTCATTTGGCTCTTCCGATGGTATCAAGTAGTGAAAAAGAGCTGGAAAAACATATATTTCCATTCAAAGAAGCTATCAAATACGGTATAGACTCCATTATGACATCTCACATTCTATTTCCTGCATTGGAGAAGAAAAAGCTTCCAGCTACTATGAGCAAAGCGATTATAAAAGACTATCTAAGAGGAAGTCTTGGCTATGATGGTGTTGTTCTTTCCGATTGCATGGAGATGGATGCTATTAGGCGTTACTATGGCTCAGAAGAGGGTGCATTTATGGCAATGAAGGCAAGTGTCGATATTGTTCTTGTTTCACATCATGCCGATGTCGCTGTATCGATTTGCAAAGCTTTAGAGGAAAAGTACAAAAATGGAGAATTTTCTGATGATGAGATCGATGCATCTTTCAATAGAATTTGCACTCTTAAGAATAAAAAACTTGAATGCATATGCAATGAAGATGATTTCCAAAAATACAAAACCGAATTAAAAGAAGCTTTCAAGACAACGATTGGCTCAATCAGTGGTCATTTGCCTACCTATGATAAAGATTCGATTTTCATAGGGATAGCGGACTTTGGAAATAGCAATATAGGTAGTTTTGAGGATGAGCATCCAAAGTTCGGATCATACTTGGCAAATGCTCTTGGTGCAATTGCTGTTGATGCACATGCTGAGCCGAGCGATGAAGAAATCAACTCCATCGTTAATAGAGCTAGAAATTGCAAGAACATCTACTTTGGTTCTTACAATTCGCATCGATTTCCAAAGCAAAGAAAACTAATTGAAAAACTCTTGGCTTTGAAAAAGAATTTTGTGATTGTTGCGCTTTGCAACCCATATGACCTTGATAAAGAGATCAGAGCAAAGTCTTGTTGCTCTATTGTGGCGTGGGATTATTCTCTTCTTGTATTGGACTATTTAGCTAAAGCAATAAAAGAAGGCTATATAAAGAAAATTGACTTTGAATTAGGAATATAAAAGGAGTGTCTATGAATAAAGTTTTCCCAGATGATTTTCTTTGGGGTGCAGCAACAGCAGCATATCAAGTGGAAGGTGCTGCAAATGAAGATGGAAGAGGTGCATCGATTTGGGATGTTTTCTCAAAAAAACCGGGGGCTGTATACAAAGGCGAAAATGGTGATGTAGCTGTTGATCAATATCATAGATATGAAGAAGATGTTGCTTTAATGGCAAAACTAGGATTTAAAAGCTATCGTTTTAGTATTTCATGGGCTAGAGTCGATCCGTGCGGAAATGGGACTTTCAACAAAAAAGGCATAGAGTATTACAAGCGGCTTTGTACAGCTTTGCATGAGAAAGGCATGAAGGCTACAGCTACATTGTATCACTGGGATTTGCCTTATGAACTTGAGAAGATTGGTGGCTGGCAAAATAGAGAAACAGCATATGCATTCAAGCGCTATAGTGAGTATTGTTTTTCTGAATTATCAGGATATGTCGACATGTGGATTACTTTAAATGAGCCTTGGTGCTCTTCTTACAATAGCTATTTCTTTGGCGCACATGCTCCTGGATACAAAGATAAATCAATGTTAGCTTCAGTTATCCATACATTGAATCTTGCACATGGCCTTGCTGTGAAGAGCTACAGGGAAGCTGGCTACAGTGCACCTATTGGAATTACTTGGAACCATTCATTCTCTACAGTTGCTCCTCATGTGGAGAACAAAAAAGAGCTTGAGGAGTTGCAATGGTCGCTTGATAGTGCTGTCTTCTCTGACCCTGTCTTCAAAGGAAGATATCCAGAGCTTTGCTTTAAAAGCGGATTGGATTTTCCTGTATGCAAAGGCGATATGGAAATTATCTCGACCCCGATAGATTTCTATGGAATCAACTATTACACAGAGAACAAGATTGAGCCATCTGATGAATTTCCAGGATACAAGGCTATTCCTAGATGGGAAGATGTGACAGCAATGGGCTGGCATATTGTCCCTGATGGCTTGAGGAGAGTTCTCGATAAAATCAACAAAGACAGTGGAGGTCTTCCAATATACATCACAGAGAATGGCGCAGCTTATGATGACCTTCCACCTGTAGCTAGCAGAGTACATGATAAAGAAAGGATATCATATCTCAAAAAGCATTTCGAAGTTATTGCAAAAGCGATCGAAGATGGTCTTCCTATAAAGGGATATTTTGTTTGGTCTCTTCTTGACAATTACGAATGGGCTTGTGGATACTCAAAGCGCTTTGGTATTGTCTATGTTGATTACTCAACTCTTGAGCGATATCCAAAAGACAGCGCATACTATATCAGGGATGTGATTGAAGCAAATAGAGTGCTTTAAAGAAAAGAGGCTGTCTTATTTTTGGCAGCCTTGTTTCAAAACAAGCAGATCATTTTCTATTCGGTAAAGCAACAACCAGTTTGGCATAATGTGGCACTCTCGATAGCCGACCCAGTTGCCAGATAAAGCATGGTCTTTGTTTTTCTTTGGAAGTTGTTCGCCTCTTGATAGTCTTCTTATGATATCATCCAAAAGCTTAATTTCCAAATGGCGTTTCATTGCCCGTTTATAGTCTTTTTTGAACTGACTTGTCCAAATAATTTGCATGTTATTTTTTTAATTCTTTCAATGCATCTTCCACATTGTTATAACGTTTTATGGACGGATCGTTAATGATTAGATTTGCCTCATGCATTGCATTGATTGTTTTATTGTTTGGCTTTTCAATTCGAACGTCAAAAGGAAAGCCTCCTGCACGAAGTGATTGGCGGAGAAAAACATTGATAGCTGTAGTTAAATTGACGCCTAATTCAGAATACAGTTCTTCGCATTGATTTTTTATGTTACTGTCCATGCGAACGCTGAAATTGGTAGTTGTAGCCATAACAAAAACTCCTTTTCTATCTATTGTATATATTTTATACAGCCTTTGCATTGCAAAATCAAGCTAATGCACAGATAATACGGTTATAGAAGAGGTTGCCATGAGTAACTTGATGAGAACCTATGTTACTGGACCTAAATAAGAGGATGCATATGTCTCCCGAATCTCACAAGACTAGGAATTCCTAGATGGGAAGATGTGGCAGCAATGGGGTGGCATATTGTCCCTGATGGCTTGAGGAGAGTTCTCGATAAAATTGTTGGCAACGGGATAAAACAGCCATTTTTCACCGGTAAAAAACAACCAATTTTCACCGGAATATAATCGCCAATTTAAGCAATATGTGCAATCGAGAGAACGTACACACAAGTGGCATGATAGAGCTACATGTACAAAGTCTGCTCGATAGAAGGAAAGCCTGTTCTGATATTACCTACATCAAGAAGGCTCAAAACAAGAAAAAAGCATTTTCATACTTGCAAGAATCTTCTAAAACAAAAACAAACACAGATTAGTCGAAGGAGATCGAATGGAAGATGAAAATGCTATTACTGAAATACTAGCACATATAGCTAAATTGTTTAATGAGAAAGGCGTAAAGCCGAATCTCGCAGAATTGGAGCGCCAGACGGGGCTTTCGGAGGCATAAAACAGGACATGCCATATATGCGTTTGAGAAGGACATCACTCGAGAGAGCATCGCTTGAACTGGTGCTTACTTGCCTCGGCTTCAATCTCAGGAAGTATATGCGATTCACTGTAAAGGAAATCAAGTTCAATGAATGGAAGGCTCCTGATGGAACCAAACCCGAGACATTCAAGACCTCATCTGCAAAACGCCTTGCGAATCGAGAGAGAAAAAAGAAAATGAAGTCTGCCAATGAAACAGCAAGAGATTCTTACAAGTACAAGAAGACAAATAAAGGGACTGTTTGAAAGCCTAGACTTTTTAACAGCCCCTCATTTTATGAATGGATCTTATTTTACAAGATGGAAAGCAAATCCGCCAATCTCTTCATTGAAGTAGCAAACTTTCATCTTTCCTTTTGCATCTCTTGCTACAGTTTCTTCGTTTACTGTGAATCCTTGCTTCTTTAAGTAGAATACAGTTCTTTCGAGGTCATAGCACCTGAATGCCAAGTGGCCATTCTTGCCAAGATAGTTCTTCTTCATTACTTCGATTTCTTTGTTCATGAAGATTGAGCTGTTTCCTTCTTTAGTCTCAAGTCCAAGTTTTGAGAACTCAGAAGCAACATTCTTTGCAGCCTCTGGACTTGGAAGGTTGATTCCTACATGTGCGAGAGTAAGTCCTTGGAGTTTGATTACAGCTTCCTTGCAAAGCCTTGTGATCTCTTCCCAGTTTTCGCTTTCAATCAAATCAGCTTTCACCATCCATGAGCCACCTACAGCAAGCACGTTTGGCGCCTTTGCATAATCAGGAAGATTATCAGGGTTGATTCCCCCAGTTGTCATGAACTTCACTTGTGGGAATGGGCCGCTTAGGTCCTTGAGCATCTTTACTCCGCCGTTAGCTTCTGCAGGGAAGAACTTCAAGACTTTCAGTCCCATGCTCAGTCCTTTCTCAATCTCTGATGGAGTTGCAACTCCTGGAGTTACAGGGATATTGTGGTCGATGCACCATTTGACTGTTTCTGGATTGAAGCCAGGCGAAACAATGAATTTTGCTCCAGCCTTCACAGCTTTCTCTGCAAGCTCTGGGCTGATTACTGTACCTGCTCCAACAAGCATCTCTGGATACTTTGCTGTTATTCTCTTGATTGCTTCTTCTGCAGCATCTGTTCTGAATGTGACTTCTGCACAAGGAAGACCACCCTCGATCATTGCCTTTGCAAGATTCTCTGCCTTGTTTGCGTCATCGATTTTGACAACGGGAACGATTCCAAGATCATGGAAATAAGTGAAAAGCTCATCGTTAGTCATTTTCTTTTTCTCCTTTGCTAAAAGTATAACACGGTATTTCTAAAAGTGAAACATCGTTTCAAAAAAACTTGACTGATAAAATTATCGTATTTAAAATGTATAATGCAATGACCATTTGGAGGTATTGATAAATGTCAAATAAGAAGTATGTTACTTTTGGTGAAATCATGCTCCGTCTAAGAAGCCCAGAGCATTATCGTTTGTTCCAGACTCCAGAGCTTGAGGCAACTTTTGGAGGCGGCGAGGCCAATGTTGCTGTTTCTCTTTCAATCTTGGGAGAAAAAGCGCAATTTGTTACAGCTCTTCCTGACAATGCTGTAGGAGAGGCTTGCGAGAGAGAGCTTATGAAATATGGTGTAGATTGTTCTGCAATCAATAAAGTAAAGGGTGGAAGGCTTGGTATATACTACTTGGAGACAGGTGCTAACCAGAGACCATCTTTGGTTGTTTATGATAGAGCTGACTCAGCAATCGCCAAAGCAAAGCCTGAGGATTTCGACTTTAGTGCAATCATGAAGGATGCTCAATGGTTCCATACAACAGGCATTACTCCAGCTGTTTCCCAAGAGGCTGCAGATTGTGCACTCGCAGCAATGAAGGCAGCAAAGGCAGCAGGTGCAACAGTATCTATCGACCTCAACTACAGAAAGAAGCTTTGGAACTATGGCAAGAAGGCTCCTGAAGTGATGAGAGAGCTTGTCAAATATGCAGATGTCGTTATCGCAAACGAGGAAGATATACAGAAGTGCCTTGGAATAGAGGCTGACTCTGATGTCACATCAGGAAAGCTCGATACAGATGTCTACAAGGATCTTACAGCAAAAGTAAAGAAAGAGTTCCCGAATATCTCTGTTGTTGCTGTAACATTGAGAGAGTCGAAGTCAGCAGATCACAATGGATGGTCAGCAGCACTTTCAGGAAAGACAGGTTTCTACCTTTCAAGACACTACGAAATTACTGATATAATCGATAGAGTAGGTGGAGGAGATTCGTTTGCAGCTGGAATCATATATGCTCTTTCTAAGTACGAAGATGAGCAATATTGCATCAACTTTGCTGTCGCGGCATCTTGCTTGAAGCACTCTATCTCTGGGGACTTCAATCTTTCAAGACTTTCAGAGGTTGAAGCACTTGCCAAGGGTGATGGGTCTGGAAGAGTTCAGAGATAAAAGTAGAAATAATGTCAAAGAAAAAGCCTCCATCGCGGAGGCTTTTTCATCATCTTATCGAAGCTCTTTTTCTACGATGTTGTCATCGATTTTCTTTTGCTCTTTTCTCAGTTCGTTCTTTATCTCTTCTACTAGGTCTTCAATCTTGTAGCTAGTGCTTTCGCCTGAAGCTCGGTATTTGACTTCTACTTTTCCTTCTTTGTATGAACGGTTCCCAAGAGTAAGCCTGATTGGGATTCCAATCAAGTCTGCATCGGCAAACTTGACGCCAGCTGTCTCTTTTCTGTCGTCAAATAGCACTTCGATTCCAGCGTCTTCAAGTTCTTTGTAAATCTTTTCGCCGACATCTGTGTCTTTCAAAAGCGACACAAGATGTACTTGGAATGGAGCGACAGATATAGGTAGGCAAAGGCCAGAGTCGTCGTTGTATTCTTCAGCAAGGCATGCCAAAAGCCTTCCGATTCCTATTCCATATGAACCCATTACAACTGGAACCTGTTTTCCATTTTCATCTTGGAATGTGCAATTCATTGACTCTGAATAACGTGTGCCAAGCTGGAAGATATTTCCTACTTCAACGCCTTTTGAAACCATAAGAGGCTCTGAGCAAACAGGACACTTGTAGCCATCACGTGCCGATGCTATATCAGCAACTGTGCCTGTATAGTCTCTACCGAAGTTTGTATTGATGAAATGGTAGCCTTTCTCGTTTGCGCCAGCAACAAGGTTGTTGGATTTTGCAACAGAGTCATCGACAACGCAAATGAAGTCTCCTTTTGCGCCAATAGGGGATGCAAAGCCTGGGACCATGCCACATGCTGTGATCTCTTCCTCGTGAGCAGGACGTAGCGCATTGGCCTTTATCGCATTTGAAAGCTTTGACTCTTCGACATCCATGTCTCCTCGGATTATAGCAACAACAAGCTTATCTTTTTCATCGCCGTTTTTGTCATCGATAAACGATCCGACCATGAAAACAGCCTTTGCTGTCTTCTTTGCATCTATATTCAAGAACTCGGAAAGCTCTTCGATTGTCTTTGAGTTTGGTGTTGAGATCTTCTCAATCGGGAGCATCTCTTCTGGATAGTAATCCTTCTGGAACCTTGCAACTTGCCTGTTGGCTGTATATCCACACTTAGGACATGTGATTATAGTATCTTCTCCAATTGGCGAGAGATACATGTACTCATGTGATACTTTTCCTCCCATCATGCCAGTGTCGGCACCTACGGCAACTACTGGAAGACCACACCTGGAGTAAATCCTGAAGTAGGCCTTATAGTGTGCTTTGTAGACTTTATCAAGTCCTTCCCAATCTTTGTCGAATGAGTATGAGTCCTTCATTGTGAACTCTCTTACTCTTATAAGTCCTGCTCTTGGGCGTGGATCATCTCTCCATTTTGTTTGTATTTGGTATACAAGCAATGGAAGCCTCTTGTAAGAGTCAATCTCGCCTCTAGCTATATCTGTGACAGCCTCTTCATGTGTCATTGCAAGAACCATGTCTCTTCCAGCTCTGTCCTTGAATCGACCCATCTCTTTGTCTATAGAGTAATAGCGTCCAGTTTCCTTCCAAATATCAGCAGGATTCACTAGTGGCATTAAAATCTCTTCAGCTCCGATTCTCTCCATCTCTTGGCGGACAATTGCTTCTATCTTCCTTGTTGCTCTAAGGCCGAGCGGCAAGAGAGAGAATATTCCTGCTCCCATCTGGCGAATATAGCCAGCTCTTAAAAGATATTCGTACCCCTTGCAATCAGCCCCATTTGGAGCTTCTCTGAGGGTTTTTGAAAACATATTGGACATTCTCATTTTTGTTTTCTCCCTGCTTCATTATAGGTAAATGATGGGTACTAAAACAAGCATGTATTGTACCAACTGATGTTTGCTATGCTACTATGTAGTTTATATGGTAAGCATTGAAAAAGAGAATGAAATCAAGAAAGAGATAGCATATTTTATGAAGAGGTCATATTCAAAAGGCCTTACTACCTCTACTGGAGGAAATATAAGCAAAAGAGATGGCGAATACATGTACATAACATGCTCATCGAAAGACAAGGCATCTCTCGAAGATAAAGATATAGCAAAAGTCTCAATTGCTACAGGCGAGAATCTTACGCCAGAGTTGAAACTATCCATTGAAAGTGATATGCATAGGTTCATTTACCAAAGAAGAAAAGATGTTGAAGCAATAGTGCATCTTCATCCCACATTTGCATGTCTCTTTTCAGCAAGCGATATAAAAATCGATACAACACTTATTGCTGAAAGTTGGTATCTTTTGGATGTGGTCGAGAAGATTCCATACGAAAGGATGGGAACAAAGGAGCTTGCCAATGCTGTATCGAACTATTTTGCAAATAGAGAGAACCACTATGCTGCACTTCTTGAAAGCCATGGGGCTATTTCTGTTGGGAAGAATCTATTGTCTGCATTTGATCGTATGGAGTGCTTGGAACAGGCTGCAAAGATGAGTGCATTCTCAAATCTTGTAAAAGCAAATGGTCTTAGCAACGAACGTCTTGATGCCATTGCTAGGATGAGATGATAAATAGTCAATCCAAATCTATTTCTCTTGAATAAGATGATTTAAACAAGTGTTAACAAAATTTCAACTATTCCTAGTAGGAGAAGTGATATTGCTCTTTGTTAGAGATAAGGCAAAGCTCTAGCATGATTTCTGGAGTGAATTAAGTTTGCTAACTCTGAATTGAGATTGCAAATATCAGATGATATTAAATGGAATTTGATATAATATGGACAAAACAACATTTAGGAGTTTTGAAATGGAAGAAAAGCTTTTGGAGGAACTTAAGAGCAAGGCTTTTGAGATAAGATGTTTGACAATAAACGAAATAGCAAATTTTGGCTCTGGCCATATTGGTGGAGCGATGTCTATATGTGATTTGCTTTCGTACCTTTATTTTAAGGAGATGAATATTGATCCCAAAAATCCAAAGATGGAGACAAGGGATCGATTGGTAGTATCAAAAGGTCATGCAGGTCCAGCAGTCTATGCAACTCTTGCTTTGAAGGGCTTTATTCCAACTGAAGAGCTTTCGACTTTAAACCAGGGTGGAACAAAGCTTCCGAGCCATGTTGATATGACAAAAACTCCTGGCATCGACTTTACAGCAGGCTCACTTGGACAAGGCTTTTCAGCCGCCTTAGGAATTGCGCTTGCTAACAGAATCAAAGGGGTTGATGCTTGGACATATTCGATAATCGGCGATGGAGAGAGCCAAGAGGGAGAGATCTGGGAAGCGGCTGAGCTTGCAGGAGCAGAGAAGATCGATACATTCATAGCTTTCGAGGATCTCAATGGGCAACAGCTTGATGGGTATACAAAAGACATAATCCCAGAAGAGTGCGCTGATGTTGTGAAAAGATGGGAAAGCTTTGGATGGAGCGTGGAATCTGTCAATGGCCATGATATAAGCGAAATTGATGCGGCTGTTACGAGAGCGAAACAAGTAAAAGGCAAACCTCACATGATTGTTATGAGAACAAAGAAAAGCTATGGCTTTATACCAGGAGAGGGTGTGAAAAACAATCACTCTATGCCAATTTCAAAAGAGCTGGCTAAAGAGGCTATCGAAGAGCTTAGAGCGAGAGAAGGAAGATAGATATGAAAAGAGATGCACATGAATTCAACCACTACAAAGAAGCTTTGATTGCTGCTATTTGCGACATAGCAAAGGAAGATCCGAAAGTTGTATTTATAGACTCTGATCTCTCTTCTTGCATTGGATCAACAGCTTTCCAGAAAGCTTACCCAGATAGATTTATTAATGCGGGGATAGCAGAGGCTAATATGATTGGAGTTGCAGCTGGAATGTCATCGGCAGGCCTTGTTCCTTTTGCACACTCATTCGGATGCTTCTCTTCGAGACGTGACTATGATCAGCTGTTTATATCTGTAGGATATGCGCATCAAACAGTGCATGTAATTGGATCGGATCCTGGCATAACAGCACAATACAATGGCGGAACGCATATGCCTTTTGAGGACATTGCGCTTTTCAGACAGATTCCAGGTTTTGTCATTGTAGAGCCATCTGATGCCCAATCTCTTTATGATCTTACTTGGCAACTCTACAAAAGCGGTAAGCCATCATACATAAGAACTCCTAGAAAGGGCATCAACTTCAGATATTCGCTTGATGACAAGATAGAGCTTGGAAAAGGAATCGAGCTGTTGGATGGAAAAGATGTTGCAATTATAGCCACGGGTGCATTGTTAGTTGATAGTGCAATGGAGGCCTCTGCCATTTTGAAGACCAAGGGAATAGATGCGACTGTTGTTGATTTGCATACAATACGCCCTCTTGATACAGATTTGATCGATAAAGTTGCTCAGCGTTGCAAAAAGATTCTTGTTTGTGAGAATGGACGCTATGCAGGAGGTGTTGGAGAGATGATATCGGGATATCTTTCTACTACCAATCCTGTCAAGATGGCTTTCGTTAATGTTGGCGAGAGATTTGGTGAGGTCGGGAATCTTGCTTATCTCAAGAAAGCGTTTGGCTTTACTGGTGAGGATGTAGCAAGAAAAGCTGAGGAGCTTTGTCAGTGAAGATAGTTCTAGAGACAATACCTGTATGGGATGCCTTGAATGAGAATTCCGAGTGCCCATTGTGCTCTTTGATGAAAGAGGCAGAGAAAGATGCATTGGGATACTATCTTTCTTCTGCTGTTATGACGCCTGAAGTTAGAGTAGAGACCAACACATATGGCTTTTGCAAGAGCCATATGCAAAAGCTTGCAGAGGCTAACAAGCCTCAGGTTCTTTCCTTGATAATGGACACATACTATGAAGAGAACAAAAAGTTATACAAGCCATCGTTTGAGCGTATTGCATGTGCAAGCAATATAAGAAAGGCCGAGAAAGCGATAGATGAATTCAAAGCACAAGTATCTTCCCGCGATAAAGGATGCCTTGTATGCTCTCGTATGGATGATAGGCTCTATCGTTACTGTTATACAATTGCGGCTCTTTTTGATGAGGATAGCGATTTCAGAGATGCATTGAAGAAATCTAAAGGCTTTTGCATAGAACACACAATAATCCTTGCCCAAATCGCTCAAGATGCACTTTCAAAAGACAGCCTTCTGGAGTTTTACAAGACTATATTTTCGCTTTTGGATAGCAATCTTGACAGAGTTCAACATGATGATTGGTGGATGAGCCAAAAATACAAAAGCGAGAACAAGGATAAACCATGGTCTGGGTGCGAGGATGCTCAGAAAAGAGCTGTCTACAAACTCATTGGTGAGGCTCAAGTGATAGATCCAATAAAAGGAAAAAAGAGCAAAATATGATCGACAAGGAAAAACTTTCTGCTTCATTTGGGAAAAAGGGCTTTGTTGTTTCGTTCTTTGATACAAAAGAAGATGTCTCGAACTATATTGATAAGCTTATCGATGGAAAAGATGTTGGAATAGGTGGCTCTATGACTGTCAAGGAGCTTGGACTGTACGATATGCTTTCCAAGCACAACAAAGTCCATTGGCATCTTGTCGATAACAGAAGAGAAGTCAGGATGGAAGAGATTGAGTCTGATGTCTTTATCCTCTCTGCTAACGGCGTTTCAGAGCAAGGCGAGATTGTAAACATCGATGGGACAGGAAACAGACTCGCATCTTCTTTGTATGGCCCAAGGACAATTGTCTACATAATAGGCAAGAACAAGATCGAGCCGAATCTTGAAAGGGCTATATGGAGAGCAAGGAACATTGCAGCACCCAAAAACGCAAAGAGATTCAATCTTGATACACCATGTGTAAAAGCTGGAGCTACAAGATGCTTTGATTGCAATAGCAAAGAAAGGATTTGCAATGGCTTTCTGGTTGTCACTCGTCCAATGAATGGGCAAGATGTCCATATTCTATTTGTCGATGAGGATCTTGGCTATTGATCATAATGATATCTTGCAAGAATCCCTGAATACTATGCTTGACGGCAAGATTACCTTCTTAGGTAGCATGTAGGGGTTCTTTATCAACGACAGAAGCTGGAATATGGCGCTTGCACCCATTTCGGCAAATGGTTGCTTTACAGATGTCAAACCGCTGTATTGGGCATCTACTGTGCCGTCATAGCCAATGATTGACATATTGTCAGGAATTTGCATTTTATTGTTTTTCAATGCGTTGATAGCACCAAGAGCCATCGCATCGTTGGCTGCATAGATTGCTGTGCAATCGAGATTTTTATCTTTTATCAAATTGTCTACCATTTGCAATGATTTAGAGAAATTGAAATCTGCATGTATTATGAGTTCTTCTCTTATAGCGATATCATTGTCTGCTAATGCTGATTTATATCCCTCAAAACGTTCAATTTCAGTAGATGAGCCTATTATCCCCCCAATGTATAATATTCTTTTGTGCCCCAAAGTGATGAGATATTTTGTTGCTTGGTATGAGCCACTGAAATTGTCTGTAGTGACTAGAGTAATGTTATTCAATCCTGGGTCTCGATCCAGGAAAACTATAGGGATTATCTTGTCTTTGACGATTTGGCTCAAGAAGGAAGTTGCTTTATCGGTTGCAATCATTATGATCCCATCGACTCCGATATCTATCAATTTCTTCAAAATATCATCTTCCTTCTTTGTGCTTCCATTGCTAGTGCATATCATTATTGTCATGCCGTTGGAAGTTGCAATGCTATCGATTTCATTAAGCATCATTGGGAAAAATTGATTTGCTATATCAGGAACAACAAGTCCTATTACCCCAGATGACTGTTTTGTATTCTGATTCTTGTATTCTTCTATGGCTTTTTCAATTTTCTTTTTAGTTGCATATTTTACTTTATCAGGATTCTTCAAAGCCCTTGATATTGTAGCCATAGATACATTTGTTATTGCAGATAATTCTTTCAAAGTAGGTTTAGCATCCATAATCCAATTCTATTTTATGTTTTGATAATTATCTACGGAATTTTGCATTTGATTTTCATTTTTATAATTAAAAAAACAAAAAACAAGGATATTATTAAAATTAATATTGGAAATAAAGTTTTATAATATATTAAATTAATATGAATTATTTTTTGTATTTAGTTTGCAAAAATATGAAAAAAATACATAAAATTCTTAATTTACTTTTGCAAAACCATGCAAAATAATTGATTTGATGGTTTAGCAATTACAAATGAGGAATAGATGAAAAAACTTATTTCCATGACATTGGTAGCACTTTTTATTGCTGTTGCGCTTTTCGCAAATGGCGCAACTGAGGCAAAGAATGCAAATGGCATAACAACTCTCACTTGGGCTCTTTGGGATAAAGACTCAATAGCAAATTATCAGCCGCTTATTGATGCATTTGAGGCAAAAAACCCAGACATTAAGATCGAGATGCTTGATTTGGGTTCAGCTGATTATTCTATGATGCTGCAGACTCAGCTTTCAGGTGGAGATGATTCTATTGATATTGTGACAATAAAGGACATTCCTGGATATAACAACCACGTTAAGGCAAATCTTCTCGAAAATCTGAACCCATATATCAAAAAGAGTGGTGTCGATACAAGTGCATACAACGGAATCACAGATCAGCTTTCTGTCAATGGCAATTTGTATGCAATTCCTTACTCTTGCTCTTTCTGGGTAATTTTCTACAACAAGGATCTCTTTGATGCAGCTGGTGTTGAGTATCCTACAAACGATATGACATTCGAAGAGTACGATGCTCTTGCAAGAAAGATGACATCTGGCTCTGGCGCAGACAAAGTTTATGGTTCTCATTATCATATATGGAGATCCACAGTTCAGCTCTTTGGAATCCTTGATGGAAAGCATAAGATCACTGATGGTGGAGACTACAGCTATCTCAAGCCATATTATGAGATGGTACTTTCACAGCAAGATGATGGTGTTTGCATGAATTATGGAATGCTCAAGACATCATCGACCCACTACTCAGGTGTTTTCTACAACAATTCTGTTGCTACTATGAATATCGGAACTTGGTTTATCTCTACACTTATCAAGCAGATTGAGAGTGGAAATACAGAAGTCAAGAATTGGGGAATCGTAAAATATCCACATGCTGAAGGTGTGGAGCCAGGTTCTACTCTTGAGACAATCGCAAGCTTGGGCATTTCAAAGGCTTCTAAGAACAAGGATGCTGCTTGGAAATTCGTTGAGTTTGCAACAGGCGAAGAGGGTGCGATGGTTGTCGCAAAAACTGGAATATTCCCAGCAATGAGCAATGACGCAATCAGAAAGATAATAAGTTCAACCGAAGGTTTCCCTACAGACCAGAACTCGGTAGATGCTCTTGAGACAGCGAATGTATATCTTGAGATGCCACTCCATGACAAAGCTGGCGAGATTGAAGTTGTCCTCAACCAGGCTCATGATGAGATTATGACTGAAAGCATCTCTATCGATGAAGGCTTGAAGAAAATGGGAGCTGAAGTAGATAAGATACTTGCTAAATAACAAAAACCAATTTATTGGGATGGCATAAAAAGATAGCCATCTGAAGAGATAGTCACCTCCAGCGTTGTAATCAAATACGAAGTTGAAGGTGATTTCTTGCAAGGATTAGGAAAAAATAAATTGCACTCGTGTAATGTAAAGCTTATGTTAGAAGCTTGAGAGCTAAGTTCAATTTAGATAAAGGGGATAAGTATTTGTATGAATGTTAAAAGATATCTAGAAGATGTTTATGCTGGGTTTCTTGGGATGAATATAGGCATAAGGCTAGGGGCTCCAGTGGAACTTGGCATTTGGACTTATGATAGGATTCGAAGGTTCTATGGCGAAATCAAAGGGTATGTGAAGGATTTCAAGAATTTTGCAGCCGACGATGACCTAAATGGTCCTGTTTACTTTTTGAGGGCTTTGGACGATGGCGCATTGGATAGAGATCTTACTCCCGAGGATGTTGCAAACGCATGGCTGAACTATGCACGCGAGGGCATTGGCATGTTTTGGTGGGGTGGCTACGGTATGTCAACAGAGCATACAGCATATCTGAATTTGAAAAAAGGCATAAAGGCTCCAAAATCTGGTTCGATTGAGGTTAATGGAAAGACCATTGCAGAGCAAATAGGTGGACAGATCTTTATAGATACATGGGGCTTTATTTTCCCTGGAATGCCTGAAAAAGCTGCAAAATATGCAACTATAGCTGCCTCTGTCTCCCATGATGGGAATGGTCTTTATGGTGCGGCTTTTATTGCATCGTGCATAGCAGAGGCTTTTGTTGAGAAAGATGTTGAGAAGATAATAGAGAAAGGCCTTTCTTTTATTCCTGCGGACTCTACATATTGCAAGGTTGTTAGAGCTGTAATGGATTTCTACAAAAAGCATCCTGAATCTTGGAGAGATTGCATGCAATATCTATTTGAGCAATGGGGATATGATCGATATCCAGGTGCTTGCCACATTATTCCCAATGCAGGAGTATGCATAATGTCTCTCTTATATGGGCAAAGTTTTGCACGATCTGTAGAGATTGCAACAATGGCTAGTTGGGATACTGATTGCAATGCAGGAAATGTTGGCTCAATAATGGGTGTTCGAGATGGACTTGCTGGGATCCCTGATCATTATCGTTCTCCTATCAATGATGAACTTGTCTTATCAGGTATCTCGGGAGCGTTGAATATTCTTGATGTTCCAACATATTCAAAGAAACTTGCTTCAATTGGATTGCATTTGATGAATAAAGAGATCCCAGACTTTATGAAGATAGAAGAGGGCGAGATATCGTTTGATTTCGATTTGCCAGGCTCTACTCATGGCTTTAGAACAAACAATGAAATCTTGCTTAGAATTACACATTCTACAAATGGGGGAAAAGAAGGCTCCGGTGCATTGGCTGTCTTATTCGATAGCGTGCAAAGATGCCAAGGAGCATATGTTTACTATAAGCCATTTTACAGAAGAGATGACTTTGATGACGAGCGTTACTCGCCTGTTTTTTCACCACTTGTATATCCTGGACAGAAAGTCAAGATGTCTGTTCGTGTGGAAATGCTTAGCGGTGAAAGCGTAACATTGGCTCCATATGTGCGTGCAACAGATACTAAAAAGCGGATATTGCTTGGCGGTGATACTTACAAAGATGACAAATGGCATGATATTGAATTTGAAATACCAAGGGATTTAAAGGATCTTTCTGGTACGCAAATAGATGAAGTAGGTATCTATTTCGAGGGTGATCCTGTCGAGAAAAACAAAGATCTTGGCGTTTTTTATATCGATAATTTCTCAATTAGCGGAAAGCCTGAATACTCAATAGATCTCAACAAATCACAAAAGGAGTTTTCCTCTATTATTCCTTTTTCTCATAATCATGGAGCCTGGAATATTGAAAATGGAAGAATGAGTGCCATGTGCTTGGATGAATGCGAGGCCTTTACTGGAAGATATTTTGCAAAAGATGTTACTGTTGAATCAACAGTATCTGTTGAATATGGATCTTCTGCATTGCTCTCTGCTCGTGTCCAAGGCGCTATGAGAGGCTACTATGGTGGGCTTTGCGAAGATGGCATCGCAATTTACAAAAACAACTGTGGAATGCAACAGCTTGCATTTAAGCATTTTGAATGGAAAAAGGGCAATGCATACAAAGTAATGCTTGAGATTGTTGGCACAAATATACATCTTGAAGTAGATGGTGAGAAATTGTTTGCCTCTGATTCAGAATTATCATACGGAATGGTGGGATACAAGATGGCAAGCGGTGGCAGGGCCTCATTTGGCAATCTGATCGTAAGAGAAATGTGAGATAGAAGATATTGGGATACTTAAGCATTGAGTATTCTTTGTAGCATCAAGACAAATGAAAAATGGAAAGAGTGTTATTTATCAAGGAGCATATTATGCCAAAGGTTCTTGTTTTTGGATCATTGAATATAGATTATGTATATAAGCTTGATCATATCGTGAAAGATGGAGAGACGATTTCTTGCTCCTCTATGGTGAAAAGCGCAGGAGGGAAGGGCGCAAACCAAGCAGCTGCAATTGCAAAGGCTGGCTTGGATGTCTATATGGCTGGAAAGATAGGGCCTGATGGCATGTTTTTGCTCGATGAGCTGAAGTCATATGGAGTCGATACATCCTTTGTAAGCTCTGATTCATCAGCAACTGGCAACGCTATCATACAAGTGGACAAAAATGGCGACAATTGCATAATCGTCTATCCTGGAGGAAACAATGAGATAACAGATGAGTTTATAGACTCAACTCTTTCTCAATTCTCTTCTGGTGATATCATCGTATTGCAAAACGAAATCAATTCGATTGGGCGGATAATCGAGATTGCTCATAAAAAGGGTCTTCTTATTTGCTTTAATCCATCTCCATTTGATATGAGCATAGAGAAATTGCCACTTAATCTGGTTGATTTCCTTGTAGTAAATGAAATAGAGGGAAGATGCCTTGCATTGATGGATGAAAATGCTTGTTATGATGCAATTCTAGATAAACTTTCATCTGATTTTCCAGACACAGAGATAATACTTACAGTAGGAAAAGATGGCGCTTTGTATGCAAAAGGCGGATATAAAGCAAAGGCTGATATCATTGAGGCTCCAATTGTAGACACAACTGCTGCGGGCGATACTTTCATAGGCTATTTTCTTTCGTCTAGGCAAAAAGGATATAGCATTGAGCAATCGCTTGTTTTTTCGTGCAAGGCATCTTCCATTGCTGTCTCGCGTCCAGGTGCAATGAAATCAATTCCTTTCGAAAATGAAGTGTTTCCATTCGATAGTTGAAACGGACTATTTTGCAAATTTTTATCAAAAAGTCCGTTTCAGAGGCTATTACAGTTATTTAGAATTCTTTTTTATCTTTTATGAATTTGGCAATATTCTCATGCTTGATGCCATTTCTTCTTTCTAGAAGATGGTCCATTGTCAAAAGATATTTTGGCCAATTGTCTTTGATTGCCTCTAGGGATCTATACTCTCTTTCCTCTGTTATGTTTATTCCGTTTTCGTCTATATTCCCATTGTCTACATATCTTGCAACTTGCACATATGCATAGTCTTGATTGGGCTTGCGCAATATAAAATCGACTTCCAGCTTTCCTATTTTGCCAACGCTTACAGAATAATTCATGCTCCTTGCATATTGGTAGACTATGTTCTCCAAGACTGGCCCATATGGAATTCTGTTGTCTACGTTCGTGAGGAAATAGAAACTGAGATCGCTAAGATAGTATTTCTCTTCTCCTGATAAAGAGCGCTTGCTTTTTAGATCGAAGCGTGGGCATTTCATTATTATCTTGAGATCAATCAATTGTTTTATATATCTGTAGACTGTCTCTTTGCGGATATTCTCTTTTCTTGTTTTTGACAAATACTCACATAGCGTTTTTATCGACATTGTTGAGCCGAAGTTATTGATTATGAATTGCTCTATTGAGTCGAAAAGTCTTTTCTTCTTTATCCGTCTGTTATGTTCTATATCCTTCTTGAAGATTTCATCTACAACGCTTTGCACATAAGTGCGCTTGTCTTCCAATGTGTCATATTCGACAGTCTTTGGAAATCCACCCTCAATTATGTAGTTGTATAGTTCAGTATCCAGATTGTCGGATATTGGTTTCTTGTAGAATTTTTTCATATCAAGATACTCATCAAAAGTAAGGGTCGTGATCTCAAACTCTATATATCTTCCAGTGAGCTTTGTCACAAGTTCGCCTGATAACAGGTACGAGTTGCTTCCTGTTATGAAGATCGAGAAATTCCCTTCTTCTCGATACGCATTGATTGTTGTTTCGAATCCTTCGACATTTTGTATCTCGTCTATGAAAAGATAGATAGTGCCGTTTATGTTGGACGTTTTCTCTTCTATTGCTTTTTCAAGCTCGATAGGCTTCCTTATATGTATGAACGGTCGTTTGTCAAGATTTATTGATATGATATTCTCTTCTTTTATGCCTTTGCTTTTGAGTTCTTCTTGGATAAGGCTCATAAGGCATGATTTTCCTGATCGTCTTATTCCTGTGATGACTTTTATAATATCAGCATCATCATAGAATGCTCGCATTTTCTTTAAGTATTTTTCTCTTGGAAAAAGAGTCCTCATAACAAATCCTTCTCCTTGTATTCTAGTTTAAAACGGACTCTTTTGCAAATTTTTATCAAAAAGTCCGTTTCAGAGGCTATTACAAGATATGTTGCTTTCTGTATTCTCTCGGAGTTTGGCCCTGGATTAGTGAAAATTGGTGTGAGAATGTATATAGATCAGGATAGGAAAGCATATCAGCTACGCGAGAGCAAGAAAGCCCCATTGACAGTAATTGGCATGCTTGATCGCATCTTGCTTTCATTCTATAGCGCTGTGGTGAAATTCCGAACTTCTCTGAAAATTGCTTTCGAAATGTGTTGTAGCTTATTGAGAACGAGGACGCTATATCAGGTAGCGATGTCGAGAAATCCTCCTCTAGTATGGTTTTTGCTTTCTTCAGATATGAAAGAGTGTCATTAGATAGATATGGATGCATGAAATGCAAAATGTACCTTTCAATTGATGGCAAAAGCGATAGAAAGTCATGATTTTCACTATCCTTCATCCTGCTAAACAGATACTCGAACTCTTCTATGTGCCTTGGAGAGTACTCGATTTTGAATACAGCAGGAATCGAGTTGATCTCAGGATACATCTCAAGAAGGATCAAGAAGATCTCCTTTGGAAGAAAAAGATAGCACCTTCTATGGTGGTAGCGTGGTGCAAGAGAAAGACGGTAATCCATCAAAGAGTGTCTGAACATCACAACGCCATCGCTTATCTCATATATCTCGTCTTTTGTCTCTATATTTCCTTTGCCATTTATTACATATGTCAAAAGCATTCCGTCTGCATCCATTCTTGTATATCTGTTTATTGATTCAGTATTGCTGCTTACTCCCATGAAGAGCTTGCCATTGAGTGTTTTTGTATAGGAGCCTTTGACACTATCAGCCCATTTTTCTTCGCATTGCATGGTTATATTTTAAACCCAATATCAATTTTGACAAGTTTTTGGTGAAAAGAAACATTTTAAATAGGATATAACGGGTGGAAAATTGAGATGTACAAAGACAGATGGTGAAAAATGTCAAAGGATGTGTAATGAAAAATAATATTTTAAAAAACAATGAATTACTTATACCAACAATATCTTTTGACTCATTAGGAGGTTGGTTTGCCGATACAGAGTTCCTTCTTACGGAAGGAGTTTGTTATCTTATGGCACATGGACTTGGCAATGTTGTTGAAAATGCCAAAACAACATTTGACTCAGATGTCACTGGTATATTCCATGTCTATGTTTACACATACAACTGGGTAGCTCCTTGGCACAATGATATGTATCCAGGACTTTTTAGAACAGTAATAAATGGCAAGGAAGGCGAGATCTCTGGCCACACGGAACATTGGGGCTGGGAAGATTGCGGCATCGCAAATATAAAGAAGGGCAAGAACACTCTTGAGCTTGAGGATCTTACAGGGTTTGAAGGCCGGTGCGCGTTTGTCCTTATAACGAAAAACAATGATATTTCCAGCTTGCCATCAGGGCCAAAGAAAATAATGGAATTCTACCTCAATTCATGTATAGATGAAGATGAGACAAAAACCATCAATACAGAGTTTGCTGTTATAGGAGGCGGGTTTGCCGGAATGTGCTCGGCTCTTGCGGCAGCCAGATCTGGTGTTAAGACAATTCTCGTGCAAGACAGGCTTGTAGTTGGAGGCAACAATAGCAGCGAGGTAAGAGTATGGCTTGGAGGTGGTACAAACTATGAGCCATTTGCAGGTCTTGGCAATATAGTGGGCGAGTTCGAGCAAAAAGAGATTGGACACTATGGAAGCGTGAATCAAGCAAAACTCTATGAGGACGAGAAGAAGCTTTCGATTCTGGAGAAAGAGAAGAATCTTACTCTTCTTCTTGGCCATATCCTGATTGATTCCGAGGTGGATGGATCACGCATTGTTTCTGCAACGCTTCTTGATTATAGAAATAACAGACTTGTTAAAATTGAAGCACCGCTTTTTACAGATGCAACAGGTGATGGAAATCTTGCTGCAATGTCAGGTGCAGACTACGAAGTTACTACAAACGGCCATATGGGCGCTAGCAATCTTTGGCATATCAAGAAGACAGGTATCGATAAGCCATTCAAGAGATGCCCTTGGGCTGTGGACCTTTCATCTGTTGCTTTTCCTGGTCGCGCAGATATAAAAGATATCTACGGCCATGAGAGAGAGTTCTCTCTTGGTTGCTGGTTCTGGGAAAGTGGCATGACCGAGGATCCAATTGAAAAGGCTGAGTACGCCCGCGATATGAATTTCAGAGCAATGTATGGTGCTTGGGATACTTTGAAGAATGTAGACAATGACTATAAAGGCTATGAGCTTGCATTCTCGGCAGCTATTGCAGGAAAAAGAGAGTCGAGGAGAATCCTAGGGGACTTAGTGCTTACTAAAGCTGATTTCAAATATACTTTTCCAGATGCTTGCGTGGCAACGACATGGAATTTTGATGTGCATTATCCAGATAAGCGTTTCTATTCGGCATTCCACGAGGGGGATGCGTTTTTGACAATGGATTGTCGCGAGGTCTTTCAAGGACCTTATTTCCTCCCGTATAGGATATTGTATTCAAGGAATATCGACAATCTCTTTGTCGCAGGACGATGTGTCAGCGTATCACATGATGCATCTGGCACAGCGCGTGTCATGAGGACATGTGGCATTATGGGAGAGGTGGTTGGCTACGCCGCTATGGTTTGCAAGAAGTACTCATGTGCTCCACGAGCTGTATATAGAGAGCATTTGGAGGAATTTCTTAGCTATCTTAAATCGATAGATAAGAAGGAAGTTCATAAAGTTGGCAATACAGTCGTATAGCTTACGACTTAGACAAAATGGAGGAAATATGAAAAAAGGACTCGTATTACTAATTGCATTGATGCTTGTCGCTTCATCGCTTTTCGCTGGCGGTGCAACTGAGACTTCTGTTGCAAATGGACCAGAGACAATCGTTTGGGCTGGATGGTCAGGAGAGGAAGAAGCTAGCCGCAATATATTCACAAAGATGCGCACTCGCTATGAGGAGCAAAGCGGCAACAAGGTTGATTGGGTTGGCTGGACATGGGCTGATACAGCACAGCAGATTCTTATAAGACTCCAAGGCAAAGAGCAACTTGATATCGCTCAGGCAGATATTGGAATCTTCAATACTGTCGCACAGACAGGGGCCCTTGCTGATCTTAATGAGATATTCGGGAAGGAGTATTTGGAGAGCACATTCGAGAAATCATATCTGGATGTAGGAAATATTGATGGAAAGCAACTTGGACTTCCTTGGTCAATGGCTTCAATTTCGATGGTATATAATCCACAGATTCTCAAGGAAGCTGGCTGGGATAAGGTTCCTGAGACTCTTGAAGAGTTTGAAAAGTGCCTTGCTGACATAAAGGCTCTAGGAAAGGATATAATCCCTTACGGAGTTTCTACAAAGGATGCAACTGCAGCTGGAGACTTGATGCCATGGCTTTGGACATTCGGAACATCTGTCTTCAATGAGGACGGTTCTGTAAATCTTGGTCCTGAGGCTGTTGAGACAATAAAATGGTATCAGGATATGCTTTCAAAAGGCTACATTGCAATGGATATCGGAAGAGGAGATGCTCGCCAGCTCTTTGCACAAGGAAGAATGGCATTCTATGATGATGCTGTAGTTGCAAAGGGACAGGCTGTAAATAATGGTGTCGATCCTGACAAAGTTGTGGATGTTTGTTCTGCAATGCCAAGACCAGTTTTGAAAGCGGGTGATCCTAGCCAGTCTACAATGTGGGGACATTTGCTAGTGATCTTCGACAGTAGCGAGCATAAGCAGGTTGCAGCTGATTTTGCCAAATCCCTTCTTTCTGACGAGATGGCACTTGAGTATTTCAAGAACAATGGAATGCCACCTGTGACAAAGAGTGCTGCAGGAACAGAAGAGGTCAAGAACGATTCATATCTTAAGGGCTTCATGGATTCAACAGCAACAGCAAAACTTGATGAGACAGCTCGAATGAGCAATGCTGGCGAGATCAAGACAATAATGACAGAAGAGCTTCAAAGTGCACTCTTGGGCCAGAAGAGCGCAGAGAAAGCTGTAGAGAGCATGAGATCAAGAATCGCAGCACTCTAAGAATATAGAACATGAGGAGGTATAGGGTGATGGCATTTAAAAACAAAGGTAAATTGACAGATGCGCAAGTGGGGTTTTTGCTTTGTGTTCCAGGTCTTGCTGTATTTATTGCTGTCATCCTGTATCCTTTTATCAGCGCAATCTTAATGTCTTTCACAGATCGCTCGCTCTTGAAGCCAAATGCATCGTTTGTTGGAATAGCAAACTATGCAAAGATATTCAGCGATCCATACTTCTTCAAGACAGTGAAAGTTACATTGATATTTGTCATTTTCTCGACATTGTTGCCTTTTACTTTGGGCTTTATATGGGCGATAATACTCAACCAGAAATTCAAAGGCTCTGAGTTTTTAAGGGGTGTGACACTAGTAAACTGGATTATCCCTGGCACGGCAATCGGCTTTTTGTGGTCATGGATTTTCAATGGGCAGTATGGCATTCTCAACGGAGTGCTTGTGAAACTTGGAATACTTGATGGCCCGATTTCATATCTTGGCCAGACATCAACTGCCCTCATTTGCGTGATTATTGCACGTACATGGCAAATGCTTCCCTGGTATATGGCATTTTTGCTTGGTGGATTGCAAAGCGTGTCGATGGATCAGATCGAGGCGGCAAGGATTGATGGTGCAAACAATCTAGGCTCTTTCTTGCATGTCATATTGCCATCTATGAAACAGATTGCAATCTTGGTTCTTATTCTTGGAACAATCGGCAATTTGCAACACTTCGATATTCCTTGGACTATGACACAAGGCGGTCCAGCAAGAGAGACAACTACTCTTTCAATTGAGGTCTATCGTATGGCATTCAAGAACTGGAAGCTTGGCTCTGCTGCCACTATTGGAACTGTGTGGGCTGTTCTTTTGTCTCTTTTCAGCTTTGTCTATCTGAGGCAAGTAAACGAATCGAAGTAGGAGGAAGAAGATGTTCCAGAAGACAATAGCATTTAGGATTTTTACAATTGTTTCTACGATATTGATTGGCTTCTTTGTGTTTTTCCCGCTTCTTTGGCTTATAAACACAGCTCTTAAGCCATCTGACAAGACTTTCTCCTTGTATTTTTTTGTCGGGCAATTGACGCTCGATAATATCCTTGGGATTATCAAGGATAAGACTATAATGCACTATCTAGCAAACAGCCTTTTTGTGTCATTTCTGTCTAGTGCGGCTGCAACGCTAGTATCGGCTTTTGCCGGCTATAGCTTCTCAAAGTTTCGCTATAGAGGCAGAAAGGTGATAATGGGTGCATTCTTGATGAGCCAGGCATTTCCGCAAGCGATATTGCTTCTCTCGATATATCTCTTGATGCAAAGACTTGGACTTTTAGGCTCTTATTGGTCTTTGTTAATCAGTTATGTTGTTTTCACGCTGCCGGTTGGTACATGGACGCTAAAAAGCTATTTTGATGCTCTTCCTGATTCTCTTATCGAGAGTGCTCGTATCGATGGGGCTGGTAATATGAAAATCATGAGAAAGATAATATTTCCAATGGCTGTTCCGGGAATGATCTCGATTGCAATCTATGGCTTTGTTTGGTCATGGAACGATTTGCTGTATTCGATGACACTGGTGACAGATCCAACACGAAGAACGCTAGCTCCAGGACTTGTTATGACATTTCTAGGAGAGGCTAGCACGAACTGGTCGGCAATGATGAGCGCAAGTGTAATCGCGGCAATTCCAGTCACTGTCATCTTCGTATTCTTGCAACGATACTTTATCGCAGGTCTTACAAGCGGGGCTGTCAAAGAGTAGGATATGTCATCGAGGCTTTCTTGGCTTCCTTTTTGCTTTGCCTTTCAATGTTAGAAGGAGCTGTTCATTATCCTTCTCACGACTTTCTTTATCCTCTGAGCGTTTTATTATTCTTTCTGAAAAGTCTGATTTATCTATATGCAAATACTCAAGATAATCTTTTTCAAAGCGGTATATCAGGATATAGTTCTTGTCTTCAAATAGAGAGAATGCGAGAGTTAATAGCGGGGCTTTCTCTACATGCAAAGCCTTTGCTTTCTCTTTGTCTTTCTCTGTTATGTAGCCATTTGACCATAAAAGGACTAGAAGTATCTCATCATTGGAGCGCACTATGATATCAGCATTCATGTAATCGATATCGATTTGGCAGTTTTCTGGAAATTGGTGCATAAGTTCTAGTGCAATTCTATGTGATGTTGTACTTTTCTTCTTTTTCTCGGTGTCACTTTCGTAGTGCGAAAAATAATTGAGCATCGCTTTTCTGAAGTTGTCGAATGCATCTATCTTCAAAGAACGTTTCTGTTGCATCTCTAGCCCTCGAACATAATATCCAAATCCATATTTGATACTTTAGAGATTGTTTGATAAATAGAGCATTCATCGCATGCTCTCTTTGCAAGGAGGATAAAGCCATCTCTGTCCTCTACACCCATTGCTTTGATCTTTAGCATAGTGTTTTCAAGTGTCGTAGGTATTGTCTCTCTTTTTGTTGCGATAATCTCGATTTCAAGCTCTTCCCAATTGAAGTCTCTTTCATAAGAAGAGAGTGTTGATGCATAGCAACCTGCTAGTGCACCTAGAAGATATTCGTAAGGCCCTGTTGCTTGAGTATAGTTATATTCAGAGCCGAGGCTGTTTTCGAAATATTTCCTGTCGTTTGAGAAATAAGCTTTGATCGTTTTTGTATTTGCCATGCAAACAAGAATATCATAAATTGAGATCTTTGAGGATAGAATCGGATGCAACTTTTGCTGTCGCAAATGCCCATGTAAGAGAGTAGCCTCCACAGTTTGCATCTACATTTATGATATCGCCAGCAAAATACAATCCAGAGACAATCCTCGATTCCATTGTTTTTGGATTTATTTCATCAGTGGAGATGCCACCATGAGTCGACATTGCACCACTTGCTATTGCCCGTGCTTTGCACTTCAGAGATGTCAGTTGATTGATTATGAAATTCTCCTCATCCTTTTTTAGCTCAGCTATTTTTTTGTCTGCAAGATCGCCTATCAAAGCTTTGATAAGCCTATCTGGAAGGTCAAGCGCATTCTTTACATTTGATTTTGCATTGTTTTTTCTTATTTTCAAAATGTCGATATCTGAAAATGAAATCGTTATCTCTCTTTCTGTATGAAACATGTATGAGATGTCTTCTGCAAGTGGCCCTGATAGTCCAGCTTTTGTTATTACTACATCGCCTCGATATTCTTTCTTTTCTATTTTTACAGAGATATCAATGGATATGCCTTCAGCTTTTGATAAGTCCTTTGATAGCCATAGTGGTGCAAGCGCTGGAGATGGAGAAATTATTCTATGGCCAAAAGATTTTGCCAATGTATAGCCATAGCCATCAGAGCCTGTTTGACAATAGCTGTTTCCTCCTGTAGCTAGGATGATATTATCAGCTGTTATATTGCCCTTTGTTGTCTCTATTAGGAATGTATTTTCCTTTTTTATGGATTTGACAAAGCAATTTGTTACTATGTTGCACCTATCAGAAAGAGCATCAAGAATCGATTTGCTATCACCATTGAGAGGGAATACTTTATTTCTTTCTTCAAATGATGGCTCGATTCCAAAGGACTTGAATCTCTCTATTATCTTCTCAGGAGGAAGAGCGTAAAGTGCTGGCCTCATGAAGTTTTTTTCGCCATTGTAGTGTTCAAAAAGATCAATAATTGGTGTTGATGTTGTGTAGTTGCATCTTCCTTTTCCTGTTAGGAGAAGCTTTCTGCCACATCTGTCACCTCTTTCCAATACAATGGCCTTCTTGCCAAGAATAGATCCAGCAAAAAGGCCTGATGCGCCACCTCCAATGATGGCTATTTTGTAATTGTCTTCCAAGTTATTTCTTCTCAACTATTGCAAGATGAAGTTCATCAAGTTGCTTTTGTTCGACAAATGATGGTGAGTCATCCATTGGCGACATCGCAGCAGTGTTCTTTGGGAACACAATTACTTCCTTTATCGAAGATTGCTTTGACACGATCATGCAAAGCCTGTCGATTCCAGGAGCAATCCCTCCGTGTGGTGGAGGAGAGAACTTGAATGCATCGAGAAGGAATCCAAATCTCTCGGCAGCCATCTCATCAGGGATGTTGCAAATCCTGAAGATTCTCTTTTGCAATTCGATGTCATGTATTCTTATGGATCCTGATGCAAGCTCATATCCATTTAAAACAAGATCATACAAATCGCCTTTTACAGAGCCTGGATCTGACTCGAGAGAGTCAAGGTACTCGACTTGTGGCATTGAGAACATATGGTGAGCTGCCTCCCAGTGTCCTTCATCTTCATTGTACTCGAAGAGAGGGAAGTCGATGATCCAGCAGAATTCATAACCATCTTTTATAAGTTTGAGGTCGGAGCCTAATCGTGATCGTACAGCACCCATTGAATTGCAGCATTTTTTCCAATCTTGATGTGCAACAAGCAAAATTACATCACCGTTTTTTGCACCAGTTGCTGATATTACTTCGCTTTCCTTGCCAGAGAAGAACTTAGAGACTCCTCCAGATATTGTGTCATTTTCGACTTTCATCCAAGCAAGGCCATGTGCGCCATATATCTTTGCAGCATCTTCAAGCTCAGAAAGATATTTTCTTGTGTATTCATGGCCTTCTGTCTTTGGTGCCACCAAGTATTTCACATATCCGCCATTTGCAAGTGTTTCTGTGAAAGCGTTGAATGTTGAATCCTTTGCAAAGGAAGAAGCATCATGAATCTCTATGCCAAATCTCAAATCCGGCTTGTCACAGCCATATGTATTCATTGCATCATGGTATGTGATTCTCCTGAAATGTGCAGGCAAATCTACGTTCAAAACAGATTTGAATATAGATCCGAACATATCTTCCATTAAAGCAAGGACGTCATCTCTCTTTACGAACGACATCTCTATATCAAGCTGAGTAAACTCAAGCTGTCTGTCGCCTCTTGGATCCTCATCTCTGTAGCAACGTGCTATCTGGAAGTACTTATCGAAACCAGACACCATTAAAAGCTGTTTGTAAAGCTGCGGCGATTGTGGTAGAGCAAAGAACTTTCCTGGGTATATTCTTGATGGAACCAAGAAGTCCCTTGCACCCTCTGGTGTGCTTCTTATCAGAGTTGGAGTCTCGATTTCATAGAAGTCTGTCTTGTAGAAATACTCTCTGATTGCTTTGATAATCTCATGTCTGAGTTTTATTCTCTCTTGCATGCCGTTGGATCTCAGGTCCAAGAAGCGGTACTTGAGTCTTAGATCTTCTTTCGCATTAGTCTCATCCTCAATCATGAAGGGAAGAGTTGCGCACTGGGAAAGGATTTCAATCTTCTCTGCCTTCAACTCAACTTCGCCTGTCGACATTTCTGCGTTGATCATGTCATCTGGACGTCTTCTTACTATTCCTTTTACAGCAATGCAATATTCAAGCTTCAATTGGGATGCGATATCCTGTAGCTCTTTATCTGAATCCTCGTCTACGACAACTTGCGTAATCCCGTATCTATCTCTGAGATTGATGAAGTGCAATACGCCATGATTTCTATCTCTGTGGACCCACCCGTTTAGAACAACAGTTTTTCCCTCATCTGAGGCTCTGAGTTGTCCACAAGTCATTGTTCTTTGCATGAAAGCTTCTTCCATAATAATAACTCTCCTGGAAACAAAAGAATATTAACACTAGATTGAATAAAAAACCATAGATGAGTGGGTGATAATGTTCAGAGCATCCTCAATGGTTTCATTGATGGGATATCTTCGAATATTTCCCCAATTAATTAATTTTATTATATAATATCGTATGTAATTTTATTTAAGGAAAGTGATAGATGCCATTCAACAAGTCAATCGGAACGAATTTATCTCGTATAAAAATTATTAACCAGTTTTCTATTAGAGAGGTTATTTACAGGTTTGGGCCTATCTCAAGATTGGATATTGCAGAACGGTTGGGTCTGACTCTTCCGACTGTAACGACAAACATCAGTTCTATGCTTGCAAATGGGATAATAAAAGAGGTCGGGAAAAGCAGTAAAGACGACGGATGCAAAACCCTTGGCAGAAAAACAATGCTTATCGATATCAGTGAAGATTCAAGATATTTCATTGGGGTCGAAATAAGGCAAGGATTTAGGCGTGTTGTTTTGACAAATCTTAGAGGAACTGTCCTTTCATGTCTTTCTGATGACGCTTTTTTCAGAGACTATGAAGATGCTGTCAATAATGCCTCATTATTGGTAAAGCAAATGATTAAATCAAATGTGGCTGATTTCTCACCGATTTCTGCAATAGGTATTTGTTTGCCAGGCTTGGTCGACTCTGAAAATGGGGAATTGAAGATACAGCCAAATTACAAATGGTTTGATAAGGATGTTGTGCTTGATTTCTCAAAGCTATTAGGTATGGATATTCCTATATACCTTGAGAATAATGCCATTGCAAGAGCATATGGTTTGAGTATTTTTGATAGTAAACAGCTGAAAAAAGCAGATACATTGGCTTATATGTTTGTATCAGCAGGTATAGCGTGTCCAATGCTTAATAATGTTAGGTTGCATTTTGGCAATATAGTTGGAGAGGGTGAAGTAGGTCATATGATTATGAATCCAGACGGGCCGGAGTGTGGATGTGGAAATCATGGGTGTCTTGAAGCTTATTCAAGCGAAAATGCTATAAGAAAGAAATATGAAGCTTCATTGAAAAATGAGGATCAAGATAGATCCCTGCCTAGTATAAAGGACATAATCGAAAAGCAGATGCAAGGCGATAAAGTTGCCGATGATGTTATTGATGAAGCTATCTTCTATTTGGGGCTTTCGATTGCCAACATAGATAATTTTGTCCATCCTGAGTGTGTTGCCATTGAATGTAAGCTCTTTGATAACGATGAAAACAGAAAAGCATTATTGGATGTAATACATTCCAATTTATATCGTGAAACATTTTCGGATTACAGGTTCATATTTATAAAAAGCGATGATTATAGTGGTGCAAGAGGTGCTGCCGCAATCGCTGTTAAACATACTCTGGAGCTATATATAAGAGGATAGGAAATATGGCAAGTAAAGAAAGCAAATATCTTGTAAATGCAAATCTCTTTATCCTAGGCTCTGTGTATGCCGTTTTTCTGATTATAATTGGGATTTCGCTTCTGACTATTTCTAGGTTTTTATCGGCATTTATCTTTATTGCACTTTCTATTCCATTTTTTATTATCGTATATAGATATGGCTCATATGTAGTAATTAATAAGGACGGAGTATTTTTGAAGTTTCTGAACTTCGAAAGAAGACATTTCTTTTGGAATGATATTAAAGAGATCAATATCATTGGCTCAAATATCCTAAATAGGAAAAATAGAAAGAGATGTGGGACGATTTATATCATCTTCTCTGAAAAAACACGAACAGAGGGTCAGAATGTTGATATGATATTGAAATGGCCACCTAAAGATGAGATCTACTTGAAATTCTCAAAAGAGATTCTTCTTAATATTCAGCAGTTCTATCTATATCCTGTGAAAAAATACAATGTTGGGATGCTTGATATATAGCATCCCGTCAAAATACAAGTTTTATTTTTCTTTCCATGGATTTTTTATATTTCTGTAATTTATTGCTTCGTTTCCGACAGTTTTCATTTTCTTGAAGAATTTGTTTTTATATTCTTCGATTCTCTCGTCATATGCTAATGTATGATATTTGTCCAGAAGAGGATCCTTGTATTTTTCCATTTTCGCTTTGAGGTCTTCTCTGAATTCCTTTATCAAATTCTGGTATTCAGGTTCATTGATTAGATTGACCAAAGCATCTGGATCTTTCTCAAAATCATAGAATTCTTCTCTTGTTCTTTTTGAGAAGAAGTTGCATCTCTCTCGTATCTCATCATTGCTATTTGCATTGGATATCATTGCTTTCCAAGTTAGTCCTGATTGCGATTCGTTTTTGAATTCTCTTTCGCCATCTGACCAAGCATTGAATATATATCCATATTTTCTTGTCTGTAGACATCGCATTGGGTATGAATTGAAAGCTGATGTAAGATTGAATTCCGTATATACCTTGTCATCTTTTTCGATCGATTTCCCAAGAAGTAGTGGCAAATAGCTTTCTCCATCTGTTTCCATTGTTCCTTTCAAGTTGCAAGCATCAAGTATTGTTTGCGTGAAATCAACGCCGTTTATCATATCTTTCTTGTTCCTTGTGTTTGGAGCTATATGATGTGGCCATCGCGCAATGAAAGGAGTTTTTGTTGAGTTCAGATAGCAATTTGCTTTGGCAAAAGGGAAGGCCATTCCATTGTCTGACATGAATATCACTAGTGTGTTTTCTTCTAAGCCAGTTTCTTTTAATGATTTTAGTACAGCTCCAATGGCTTGGTCGCATCTATGAACTGACGAATAGTATTGTGCAAGCTCTTTTCTTATTTCTGGCAAGTCAGGAAGAAAAGGAGGAACCCATGCCTCATCGCTTTTATAGAATCTTTCTGCATAGATATGATATCCATAGAATTTGTTTACTTCATCGTCGCTTCCAGCAAATGGCCTATGGGGATCATGTGTGTTTGCCATTAGAAAGAATGGCTTGTTTTGTTCTTTTGCCATCTTCAAGAATTCCAACGATCTTGAGCCATACAATTCAGGACTCCTGCCATAATTTGAAGAGGATTCCATCATATTTGATGCATAATCCCAAGCAAATTTCTCAATTGGGGCAGCATGCGAAAGCTTTCCAATGATTCCATTGAAATACCCATTTTCTTTTAGTGTTGCAGTCAGGGTAGGAACTTTATCTGATATAGGCATAAAGCCTGGTGCACCATTTTTATGCGGATATAGTCCTGTCAAGAGGCATTCTCTTGAGGGTTGGCAGACAGCTATTGTTACATGTGCATTATCTATGCAAATGCCTTCCTGTGCTAACTTATCCAGATTTGGAGTGATATCATCAACAGGGCATCCAAAACATCCTATTGAATTATAATTGAGATCATCCGCTACTAACATGAGAATATTTGGTGTTTGCATAAGCCTTCCTTTATTAATTAAACTGTTTAATTAAATATAGGATATATCTTTTTCATATATTTGCAATGTTTTATTTGCAATGACGATAAGATTTAAATCTTTTTACGAATTGAATTGATTTTGCTTGAAAAAATAAAAAAGCACTTTAATATAATAATTAAATTAATTAATTAATTTTTACTTTGGAGAGTTCTTTCGGTGGATAATCTTGTATTTTCTTATATAGATAATTCAAATTTAATTGGAACGGATGAAATTGATAGTTTCATATCGAAAAATGTATGCTCTTTGGAAAAAGTGCAAAGTGAGGAGTCTCAGTATAGAGATAGTCTTGGTTGGCTTGATGTAGATGAGTGGGGATCTGACAAGTGGATTGAGAAATACAAAGAACTTGCAGGAAGAATACAAAAGGATGCAGATGCTTTTGTTGTTATCGGAATAGGTGGCTCGAATCAAGCTGCAAGAGCGGTATATGAAGCTATTGGCAGTAAAAACGGAATTGAGTTATTTTGGATTGGCAATAATATTTCGGCAGATTCTGTCTACAAGACTTTAGTCAAGCTTGATAATAAGAAAAATATTTATATTGATTGTATTGCGAAAAATTTTGAAACTCTTGAGCCAGGTGTAGGTTTTCGCATAATGCGAGATTATTTATCCAAACGATATGGCGATAGTTATAAGTCACATGTATTTGTCACATTCTCTGAGAATACTTATGCATGGAAGCTTGCTCAGGAGCAAGGATATACAGCACTTCCTTTCCCATCTGATATAGGAGGACGTTATACAGCTCTTTCCCCAGTTGGACTTTTCCCATTGGCTGTAGCAGGTCTTGATATACGGAAAATGGTAGATGGGGCAAAAAATATACGAAGCGAGCTTTTTGAAGAGAAGGGGAGAGATAATAAGGCATTGCAATATGCGACAATAAGGACTCTTTTGCATGAAAGAGGCAAGTATGTGGAATTGCTAGCCTATTTCGAGCCACGCTTTTTTCGTTTTGCAAAATGGTGGAAGCAGTTGTTCGGAGAATCAGAGGGTAAGGATGATAAAGGACTTTTGCCTATGGATGTGCAATATAGTGAAGATCTTCATTCGCTTGGACAATTTGTACAAGATGGCACTCCAATGCTCTTCGAAACATTCCTCGATGTTGGGAAACAGGATTCCTCTTATGTATTGAAAGAGGATATAGCTGATGGGTTTTCATATTTGAATGGTAAGGATTTATGGCAAATAAACAAAGCAGCGTATAAAGCAACTTTGAATGCTCATTCTAGAAGATTTCCGACCCTTATCATTAATGTACCTGAAATTAATGAGTATTATTTTGGTCAGTTGTTCTATTTCTTTCAATTTGCTTGTTACATTTCTTGCAACATAACAGGAGTAAATCCTTTTGATCAAAATGGTGTTGAAGCATACAAATGCGATATGTTCAAGCTTCTTGGAAAATAAAGGAGGATTATTATGGAAGTTTATAAAGACCCTTGTAAATCTATTGAGGAACGCGTTGAGGATCTGCTTTCTCGTATGACGCTGGAAGAAAAGGTTGCACAGCTTTGTGGAAATCTTTCGACATCTTTCATAAAAGAAGGAAGCGTCGATATTGAGATGCTCAAGAAGAATTTCCCGAATGGGCATGGAAGATTCACACAATTTTCTACAGTAGGCATAATTGATCCTGTATTTATTGCTGAAATTTCGAATGAAGTCCAAAGATATTTCGTAGAGGACACAAGACTTGGCATTCCCGTTGTATTTCAAAGCGAGAATCTTTGTGGATATCCTGGCAAGGGGGGAACATTGTATCCAGCTCAAATCAATCTAGGATGCACATGGGAACCAGAGCTGGCAAAGGAGATGGCTGAAAATATCGGCCAAGAGAGCAAATCAGTAGGAATATCATCTGCAATGAGTCCTGTCATTGATGTTGCAAGAGACCCGAGATGGGGTAGGACATATGAGACATATGGAGAGGATCCATATTTGATTTCACAGTTTGGCAAGAACTATGTTGAAGGAATGCAATCTAAAAAAGTCAGTTGTATAGCAAAGCATTTCCTAGGATATGCATTTACGCAAGGCGGATTGAATACTTCAATCTTCCGTTGTGGAAAACGGGAGCTATATGAGGATTTTGCAACTCCATTTGAAGCCGCTATGAAGGATTCTGATCTGGATTCCGTGATGTGCAACTATGGGGAGATAGATGGGCTGCCTGTTATAGACAATCCCGAAATAATAGGAAAGCTTTTGCGAGATGAGATGGGGTTCAAAGGTGTCTGTACATCAGATGGAGCTGCTGTACTAAGGACATTCAATACTTATAAGATAGGAAGAAGCTATGAAGAGGCAGGTGCTATTGCAAAACGAGCTGGAACAGATACGGAAATTCCAGTTGGTGCTGCGTTTTCAGCATTGCCTAAGTATGTTGAATCTGGATTCGTATCAGAAAAGTGCATAGATGAATCAGTGCGAAGAGTCTTGAGAATAAAGTTTAAATGTGGTCTCTTCGAGAATCCATATTGTGATGTATCTTCTGTCAAAACGAATATGAGCAATAATAAGAAGAGAAAACTCTCAGAGAAGATAGCTGCTGATTCGCTTGTTCTATTAAAGAATGATGGTGTCCTTCCTTTGAAAAATGGCATGAAGATTGCTGTCATTGGGCCACATGCTGACTCTCTTCGATATCCTGTATCTGGTTATACATATCCAGCATATATCGAGATGATGGAGGCTGGAATTAAAGGAGAGGCCACATCCATTGGAGGAATTGCTGACATTGCTGATGAGAAAAAGAAATCGAGTTCTCCTAATATCTTTGTTCAAATGCTGAATGTTTTTACACCGGAACAGAGAAAAGGTCTATCTGATATGAATTCCATTCTTCGAGATATGGATGCAAAGTCGTTGAGGGAAGTTTTAGCTGAACGATACCAAATAACATATTCAGAAGGGTGCAAGATAACAGAAAAAGACAAATCTGGTTTTCCTGAGGCAATTGAAAATGCTTTAAAGGCAGATGTTGTTGTATACGCTTGCGGTGGCAATTGCGGTTGGACAGGCGTTACAGGCGGAGAAGGAATAGACAGGTCAAACTTGGACTTGCCTGGAGTTCAAGAAGAGCTTCTTGAGAGGCTTTGCGAAACAGGTAAACCAGTAATTGTTGTTCTCTATGGACCTCAAGTATTTAGCGTAAATTATGCTCAGGAAAAATCAAGTGCGATAATTCAGGCATTTATGCCAGGGCAATATGCTGGCAAGGCAATTGCAGATGTAATTGATGGTTCTTCGAATCCTGGCGGAAAGCTTACAATGACTATTCCAAGATCTGTTGGCCAAATCCCAGTTTATTATAATCATCATTTCGGCTCCGGCTATGAACATCCAAAAGCGAGTGGGATTTTCAAAGGAGGCTATGTCGATGACGATGATTCGCCTCTGTATTACTTCGGCTTTGGACTTTCGTATACAGATTTCGAGATTGGCAATTTCTCTGTAGACAAGAAACAAGTGGAAGCAGATGGCGATGTAGATGTCTCATGTATAGTTAGGAATATCGGAGATAGGGAAGGAGACGAGGTTGTTCAGCTATATACATCTTTTTCAGGAACTGGGGTAGTAAGACCAGTCCTATCTCTAAGAGGATTCAAAAGAGTTTCTCTTATGCCAGGAGAATGCAGAAAGATTGTATTTCATCTTTCTATGAGACAGCTTGGATATTATGACGAGAATATGAATTTTGTTGTTGAACCAGGTAAATTGCAAATAAAGATTGGCAATAAATGCAAGGATTTTCAGATAGAAGAGAGCATTGAAATAATAGGTGAAAAGAAAAATGTAAAAAACAGAAGAGTGTATACATGCCAGGTTGATGAGGAGCGAATATGAAAAAACGCCCAAACATAATAATATTCAATCCGGATGAGATGCGATGGGATACTATGGGGCATATGGGAATTAATCCTGCTGCACATACTCCTTTTATTGATCGATTTGCAAAGGAAGAAGCTGTATCATTTTCAAATGCATATTGCCAGAATCCTGTTTGTTGTCCATCACGATGCTCTTTTCTCACTGGGTTGTATCCTCATGTGAATGGGCATAGAACAATGCAATATCTTCTACATGAGAATGACTCTACTATTTTTTCTGAGCTTAAAAGAGCTGGATATTATGTATGGATGAATGACAGGAATGATTTCATGGCGGGGCAGGTGCCAGACTTGTTGGAATCTCAGGCTGATGAAATCTATTCTGGCCGTGAGAATCCTAAAGTACGTATTGCTGACCATGGAATACCATTAAATCCGAACATTCGAGGGGAAAAGGGAGAAAAGTTTTATTATTCACATTACAGAGGAGAACTTTCTACTGATACAAGCGGACAATGCTATAGTTCGGATGATGCTGTTGTAGATGAGTGCATACGAATAATGGGAGAAGCACATGATGGGAAACCTGTCGTTGCATTTCTTGGCTTGATGTATCCACATTGTCCTTATAATGTGGAAGAGCCTTATCATTCCATGATAGACCGTTCAAAGCTTCCAAAAAGAGCATCAATCGGTACAAATAAGGCCTTGATGCAAGACGAATTGAGAAAGAGAATGAAAACAAGCCTGTTAAGCGAAGAGGATTGGAATGAAATTCGGGCAACATACTTAGGGATGTGTGCGAAAATCGATGACCAGTTCAAACGGCTTTGTGAAGGTCTTAAAGCAAATGGAGCTTATGATGATTCTTTGATTGTATTTCTTTCTGATCATGGGGATTTTGCTGGGGATTATAACCTTGTTGAAAAAAGTCAGAATACATTTGAAGACTGTCTTACAAGAGTTCCTTTTCTAATAAAACCTCCAAAAGGTTGCAAAGTTGATCCTGGTATTACATCTTCTTTTGTTGAGCTTGTCGATTTTTATACGACTGTGATGGATTATGCAAATGTTGAAAGCGATCATGACAATTTTGGTATTTCTGTCAGACCAATAGTAGAGAACCGAAATGTTGAGAATCGTATGTTTGTGTTTTCTGAAGGTGGGCGAATGCCATATGAGATACAAGCAGATGAATATCATGGCGTTTGTGGCAAAAGTGGTTTTATCCCAGAATATAGCGATTATTGGCCAAAGCAGGATGCTCAAAGAGATGCTAATGCCCATATAAAAGGGACAATGATAAGAAACAATAGATTCAAATACATTAAGCGAGCAAACGGAGCTGATGAGTTCTATGATCTTGAGAATGATCCTCTGGAAGAGAAAAATGAGATTGCAAATCCGATTTACAAGCAGGATATTATGGAATTCAAGTTCCAAATGCTGGATTGGTATCAAAAGACATGCGATGTTGTTCCGAGGAAGCTGGATAATAGAGTTAGATACAAGCAAGTGGTAGAGATGATATCCAATTTCCCTGTGCATGTACAAGAAGACATCATGGATCAATATCAAGAGGGATTGGGTGGATTAGGACTTAATAAGCTGATAAATGATGAGCGTAAAAAGATTAAGACATAGAAAAATCCAAGATTGATTTTTCTTATTCATAAAAGAGACACTTATTCCCGGGTGTCTCTTTCTGTTTAATTATTTAAAAGAATTAAAAAATCCTTGCATTCTTATAATTCTCTGATAACATAATAAGTAATATTATTTAATTTATTTAAATAATTAATAAAAGGAGAGTTTTATGAAACAAAGAGGATTGCGTAATATATCAGTTTTAATCATTCTTTTGTTATCGTCATTTATGATGATTGGATGTTCAAAAGGAGATAATGGTTCAGTTGAAACAAAGCACGATGTTGCAAATGCAAATAAGCCTATAGAGATAAATGTTGGACTTGCAACAGGCTGGGATACTTTATCACCTTTTAGGTCCAATGTTGGAAACAATCTTACAACATGGTCAACAATTGTCTATGAATCATTGGGCTATCTGAATGAGGATAATGAGTTGGTTCCTTGGATTGCAAAGGAGTGGAATACAGCAGATAACGGCATGACATATGATGTTACTATCTATGATTATATCAAAGACTCTGCCGGAAACGAGATTACATCATCCGATATCGCATGGTTTGTAAACGAGGCAAAAAAGAGAGCATTAAAGCCAAATTTCAAGTATGTTGAGTCTGTTGAAATTACATCTGATTATTCTTTTAAAGTTGTATTCAATAATTCTCTTGTCGGAGTGTTCGAGACATTTATGACAGATACATTTGCTGTAAGCCAAGTTGCTTATGAATCACAGGGAGATGACTTTGTGAACAGTTGCATCACAACTTCTCCATATAAGGTAACAGCATTTACATCTGGTTCTACTTGCGAGTTTACAAAGAGATCTGACTATTGGCAAAAAGAAGAGCTTCTTCCTCCTCAATTGCATGCAAATGTCGATAAGTGTACTGTTCATACAATTCCAGAGGCAGCTCAGCTCGGAATTGCATTAGAGACTGGTGTTGTTGATTTTGCAATGGAGTTCCAACCTTCCACAGCAGTACAATTTGAGGATGTGCCTGAATATACCTTACAAAAAGGCAAATCGCGAAATGGTATGCAAATGTTTTTCTCTGGAGCATCTAATAGAATAGTCGCAGAAGACAAATATCTTAGACAAGCAATCTGTTATGCTCTTGATAATCAGTTGATGATCAATGCTGTTTTGGAAGGCTATGGAGAGGAGATGCATGACTCTGCTTCTACATTCGCAATAGGTTATTTAAAGAAATGGCTAGATGAGGAGTATTATCCTTATAACATAGAAAAGGCTAAAGAGTGCCTCTCTAAATCGAATTATAACGGAGAAGAATTGGTACTTTTGGCTTCTTCTACAACTAAAACAGTTTCTGAGATAATCCAGAATTGTTGTGCAGCTGTTGGAATCAATGTGAAGCTCAACTTGGTACAAATGGCTCTTTTGACAGCAATCAGACTTGATGGCACCCAATATGATATGTTCATCAACCAAGTTGGTGGAATCACATTAGCAAACCATTGGAACACAAGATACGATGCTAGAGCTTATAAAACTGGTGATGCTACAAGCAGACATGATATGGTTCTTGCAGATATGATAAGAGATGCATCCACAGTAGAAGGATTTACACCTGAAAATATCGATAAAGTCCATGAATATATAAAAGAGAATGCTTATGGATATGGAATGTATCAACCTCAGCTCATTGCTGTATGGAGAAATGGCCTTGGAATCAAAGAAGTAGTGAACAGCAATATAAAATTGGTTGTTCCTACAGCTTGTAAGTATAATTAATAACATTTTGTTCAAACTGGGGGATTTGATTGTAATCTTATCCCCCTAGAAATGGAGATTTAGATGCTTCGTTATTTCATAAAACGATTGCTATGGATGATCCCAATCATTCTAGCGGTTGCTGTCACTGTATTTACTCTTATGATTTTTTGTCCTGGAGATCCTGCTGAGATTATCCTTGGCTCTGAGGCTACGCAGGAAGCTTTGGATGCAAAAAGGCAAGAACTTGGACTTAATGATCCATATTTTGTGCGTCTAGGGAGATTCCTAAGTGATACTTTCATTCATTTCGACTTGGGAGTTTCTTGGAAAACTGGAATTCCGATTGGTCAGTCAATAATTGAAAGACTTCCAAGAACTATGTTGCTATCAGGTATTACTCTTATTCTTTCCTTCTGTGTGGGAATACCTTTGGGAATATTGGCTGCCGTAAAGCAGAATAGATGGCAAGATTCTCTTTGCATGTTTTTAGCATTGATTGGGGTTTCGATGCCGAATTTCTGGTTGGCTCTTTTGTTGGTAATCCTATTTTCAGTGAAATTGAAATGGCTTCCGGCATTGGGAATTGGTGGTATTAAGTACTATATTCTGCCTGCTTTATCTGCATCGGCTGCACACATTGCATCATCTGCTCGACAGTCTCGTTCATCAATGCTCGATGTTATCAGATCTGATTACATAACAACAGCTAGGGCAAAAGGTGTTCCTGAGAATAAAGTCATTATGAAGCATGGTCTTAAGAATGCTTTGATTCCAATTGTGACTATGATTGGAACTCAATTCGGAAAGATGCTTGGTGGTGCGCTTATTATAGAGACGATTTTCTCGATCCCAGGAATGGGCTCATTGATTATAACTGCTGTGAACAACAGGGACTATCCAGTTGTCCAGACAGGTTCAATCTTCCTTGCAATAGTTTTCTCATTTAGCATGCTTGTTGTCGATATGCTTTATGCGGCAATAGACCCTAGGATAAAAGCGCAATATCAGGCTAAGGCTAAATCGAAAAGGAGAGAAAATAAATGATTTCGAAACATAAAGGACAATCAGAATTTTCGCGATTCTTTTATCAGTTAAGCAAAAATAGAATGGCAATGGTTGGGCTCGTAATTTTGATTTTAGAGATCATAATTGCTATTTTTGCTCCTGTTATTGCGCCATATGGCTATCAAGAGATTGATTCAACTGCATTAAGGCAGGCCCCATCTGCTGAGCATATCTTTGGTACTGATGAAATTGGTCGTGATATCTTTTCTCGTATCATTGTCGGTGCTCGTTATTCGCTTTCTATGGGAATTATTGCAACTACGATAAGTTCTGTAATTGGTATTTTCATAGGTGCTATTGCCGGCTTTGCAGGTGGCAAGGTTGATAATCTTATAATGAGAATTCTGGATGTTATCCAATCGCTTCCTGGTATGCTTTTGGTTATTGTTCTTTCGGCAGTCCTTGGTTCGGGGTATTTCAATACGATACTTGCTCTTTCTGTTGGCAACATCCCTGGTGCGGCGAGAATGCTTAGGGCAAATATGCTGAAACAGAGAAAAGCTGAATATATAGAAGCCGCTTATTCTATAAATTGCTCTCCGTTGAGAATTATTTTCAACCATTTGGTACCTAATTCAATATCAGCAAACATTGTCGGTTTTACAATGGGTATTTCTCACACGATCACGCAAGCAGCTGCGTTGTCGTTTATTGGTCTTGGTGTGCAACCTCCAACACCTGACTGGGGTGCAATGTTATCAGGAGCGAGGGCCTTTATTAGAAAGTCTCCTCACATGGTTATTTTTCCCGGTCTTGCAATAGCTATTACAGTATTAGCTGTGAATATGCTTGGTGATGGTATTCGTGATGCTATGGATCCGAAACTTAAGAAATAGGAGGCCAGTGGATTATGTATAATGCTATAAAGGATGATGACTTTCTTTCTATCAAGAACCTTACCGTGGAATATTATTCTGGCAAATCAGTAGTACATGCTGTAAATGGAATTAGCTTGAAAATCGGGAAAGGAAGGGCATTAGGTCTTGTTGGTGAGACGGGAGCTGGCAAAACGACGATTGCAAAATCAATTTTAAGGATTCTTCCTGATGTGGGAGCAAGAATCAAAGAAGGGGAGATTCTTCTTGATGGTGATGATCTGCTGAAGAAGAAAGAGGCTGATATGAGGAAAATCAGAGGAAACGATATTTCTATGATTTTCCAAGATCCGATGACAGCTTTGAATCCTGTTGAGCGAATTGGGGATCAAATTTGCGAAGCTGTTAGACTTCATAGCGATATGACAAAAGAAGAGTGTGAAGAAAGAGCAAAAGAAATGCTCAAAATGGTAGGAATAACAGAAGATCGTTATTCTGAGTTTCCACATCAGTTCTCAGGTGGAATGAAACAGCGCATTGTCATAGCTATAGCTCTTGCATGTAATCCTAAGGTTCTTCTTGCAGATGAGCCAACAACTGCTTTGGATGTCACTATACAAGCACAAGTATTGGAATTGATTGCGGATTTAGGAGAGAAATACAACACATCAATGCTTTTGATTACGCATGATTTAGGAGTTGTAGCCCAAACATGTGATGATGTTGCTATCATTTATTCGGGAAAAATCATGGAATATGGTACAAAAGAGCAAATCTTCCACCACCCATCACATCCGTATACATTGGGTTTATTTGGCGCTATTCCAGATTTGGTCGGAGATGATGAATGGCTTCATCCAATTGATGGACTTCCCCCTGATCCTACTAAAGAGATTATTGGTTGCCCGTTTGCACCTAGATGTAAATATGCCACAGAGGAATGTTTCAAGGCTGATATCGACAATCATAAAACAGAAGATGGCCATGATTGTGCGTGTATAAACATTGATATTGTTCGAAAAAAGGAGGTGCAATAATGGATGAACCTATGGTAAGAGTTGAAGGTTTGAAGAAGTATTTCTCAACAGCCAGAGGTCTTTTGCATGCAGTTGATGATGTTACAATGTCTATTCAAAAAGGCCATACAGTCGGTATTGTTGGAGAATCTGGATGTGGAAAATCAACGCTTGGAAGGACTATTATTCATCTTCTTGATAAAACAGATGGAAAGATTTTCCTTGAAGGAGAGGATATTTCAGATGTTAAAGGAAGAGAACTTAAAAAAGTTAGAGAGAAAATGCAAATCATTTTCCAGGATCCATATTCATCAATTGACCCGAAAAAATCCATCAGAGAAACAGTTCGAGAGCCATTGAAGGTTTCTAAAAGATATTCAAGAGCTGAAATCGAAGAAAGAACAGATGAGCTTATGAACTTGGTTGGTATAGATGAAAGGCTTAAAGGAGCTTATCCGCATGAATTGGATGGTGGAAGACGGCAGAGAGTTGGAATAGCACGAGCTCTCTCTTTGGATCCAAAATTCATTGTGTGTGACGAACCAGTATCAGCATTGGATGTATCTATCCAGGCGCAAGTCTTGAATTTATTGAAAAAATTGCAAATAGATAGAAATCTAACATACATGTTTGTTACCCATGATATGTCTGTTGTACGTCATATTTCCGATGAGATTTGTGTAATGTATCTTGGGCAAGTTGTTGAAAAATGTCCTAGCAAAGAGCTGTTCAAAATGGCCCTTCATCCATATACAAGAGCTCTTCTATCTGCAATTCCGTCTATCGATATAGACCATCCTTTGAAAAGAGAGATTCTTAAAGGAGAGCTGGTTTCCCCAATTAATCCAAAGCCTGGCTGTCGTTTTGCTGCTCGTTGCAAATTTGCAACAGAGAAATGTCTAATGCCTCAGGTACAGGAAGAAGTATCTCCTGGACACTTTGTACGCTGTTGCAGAGTTAAGGAAATAGGGTAGGACAGATGCTTGATATTTGTCTGTTTTTCTCCGATCAACATTCATATTTGAAACAAGGTTATGCAGGCGACAAGATTGTAAGGACTCCGAATTTGGATAGGATAGTAAAAAACGGTGTCTCATTTGACAACAACTATACCTCATATCCTCTGTGTGTGCCTGCGCGAATGTCATTAATGTCAGGTCAACTTCCATCAAAATGTGGTTGCATGGGCAATTTCAGCGTATTGGACTCATCTAGAGCTACATTTGCTCATAGTCTAAATTCTGTGGGCTATGAAACTGTGCTTTGCGGAAGGATGCATTTTGTAGGGCCTGATCAGAGGCATGGTTTTTCAAAGCGTATTGCAGGTGATATTACACCTATTTTCACTAATCGCCCTACAAAGGCCTTTGAAAAGGAGCGAGGTGTCCATTTGAATACTCCAACAGGTGGTGCGCATTGCATTTCCATAATAGGAGCAGGTAATTCACCTACATTGGAATTCGATAGATATGTTGTAGAAAGAGCTCTGGATTATCTAAAAGATAGCTATGATAAACCGCAATTTCTCTGCGTTGGGACATACTCTCCTCATCATCCATATGTCGCTCCCAAGGAGCTGTATGATTATTATTATGAGAAGTTGAGCGATGATGATCTTGATGACATTGATTTGCCTCTACCTGCTTATTATCAGAATATTTTCCAAGATAAAGATCCTAAAATTGTCAAAGCTGTAAGAGCTGCCTACTATGCTATGGTAGAATTTACTGACAATGAAATTGGCCAAGTATATGACGCTTTCCAAGAATATTTGAAACGGACAGGTCATCAAGGTGTCTTTATTTATGCATCAGACCATGGTGACCATATAGGACGACGTGGGATATATGGAAAGATGACTTTCTTTGAGGAGTCTTCTCATACACCTATGGTATTCTCAGGCGACACAATCGCTAAAGGTTTAAGGTTCTCTGGGGCTACATCGCTAATGGATTTAGGACCTACGCTTTGTCAATTGGTTGGAGCACCCATAGCTTCAGATACAGATGGTGTAAGCCTTTTTAATCAATTGCAAGGAGGCGTTGATAATCTGGGACGGATGGTAATTTCTGAACTAGGAGGATCTTCATCAAGAAAATCTGAAGATAATATTCCATATGCACAAATGGTCAAATACAAGAAGTACAAATTTGTGCATTATGATGGATACAAAGATGATGCCATATTTGATATTGAAAAAGATCCAAATGAAAGCATTAACTTGATTAATGAACTGCCTGAACTTGCAGATAAATGCAAGGTTTTTCTGAATGCAAATTGTGCTCAGATGGATAAAATCAGGGAAAATGCAATCAGGGAGAAGCAAAATCTTTCGATTACAATGAAATGTGATTTCGATAGCGCTGAAGAAAGATGGCATGCTCCAGATGCAGCACGCCATTATCCAGAGGAAATGGTATCTAGTAAAATCAAAGCTCCAGATGTTGTATGGAAATAAATGTTACAGTATCTGGAAATACTAAAGCTGTATTTCCAGATCTTGCTTCAATTATTCTCAACCTCTATGTCGCCTATGTTTGAAGATAGCACTAGCTCTGGTTTTGCATTTCCGAAAGAGAGTGTGTTGCTTCTCTCAGTGTACTCTGTGCCAAAGAGGTAGACTTCTGTCAGCTTTCCGGCCTGGTAGCTAATCTTTGCATTTTCAGATGGGAGATTGACTTCTATGTCACCTGTTGATGTTGATGCATTCAAGCTTTTGAATTCGCTTCCTTCTATTGAAAAGTCTCCAGTAGAGAGAGATGCGTTGATAGACTCGGAATCTACATTCTCGATTGAAATATCTCCAGTGGTTGTATTTATTGTCAGATTGGATGGAGTGGAGTTGCTTATATCCAAATCGCCTACGTTTGACTTAACATCTAGTGTATCTGATGAGACATTTGTTATATCAATATTGCCAGTATTTGTATTGATTATGGCTTCGTTTGCATTGATTGAGGCTATATCAATATCGCCAACGTTTGTAGTGACTATCAGCTTTGCAAGTCTTGCTGGGATTTCTACACTTAAGTATCCAGCTTTCATGAAGCTTCTGTCTTTTTGCTCTATAGTGATAATATTACCATCTTCTGAGACTTCTAGTCCTCCAGCCCTTTCGGATTTTACAACAATCTCATCCTTCGATGAGTTCGATATGAATATATCTGATACTCCTGATTTTATTGTCAGTTCTGTATTAGCATTGGGAACAAAGCTGTAGCTATCGGTTTTTCCTGAAAAACGATAGAATAGTTTAAAGCCAATATATACACACCAGACAATGATTAGAGCTATCAATATTATAATCATGGTTCTTTTTGTTGCCTTTATCATTTTTTGTCCTCACTATTGAATCTTGAATCCCAATCACTTTCCCTGTCGAACATCTCATTCTCCATCTTCTCGACTTTCTTTTTTAGGTTTTCGTATTCCTTTTTCAGATCCTCTGTGGATTTCTCTGCATTCTTATAGCTTACATCTTCACAATCATAGTCTCTTGTATAAGATTGAGAGCTTCCTTCGTCCCAAAAGCTTTGTATTACATCGCTCTCTCTTTGCTCTGGCAGGATGATTGCAATAAGAAGATAGATAATTGCACCTGGAAAGAAGCCAGTAAATAGAATCGATAAAAAAACTATCAATCGTGTTACATCTGGAGGAAAGCCTCTCCATTCTGCAAGTCCTGTTGCGACTCCGAGTACTTGTCCCCTAGGAGATCTTGTCCATCTTCTTGTTCTTATTTTGCTGCTACCTTTCATTTTTCCTTTCCTTCATTATAGTGTCGAGATTGTTTATTCGTTTCTCCAAATCGCTTATAGCTCTTTCCAAGTCCTCTCGTGTCATTTCATCTTGATCTGCTTCAATGTTGTCATTGTCCGTCTTTATGTGTTCTTTCATCATTTTCTCATATGCTTTTCTGGATGAGAAAGAGCGGGAATATGTGCCAGGCATATAACCTCGGCGCATCTCTTCTTGCCTAAGCGCTGCTTCAATTTTCATCCTTTGTATCTTGTTGTAATACGAAAGAGAGACAACAACGATAGCAACTATACCAGGAATGCCAAAGACGATAGCTACTGTTATCAAATCCAGAATCTCCTGGTTAATCATTTCGCTCTCCCTTTAAAGCTGCTAGCTCTTTTTCTATCTCAGCATCTTTTTCCATTTTCTTGAACTTCTCATCTGCTGTCTCTGACTTTCTGTTCAGATCGTTCCAAGCATCCATCCTGTTGATCTTTTCTTCCATTGCTTCAAATCTGCTTTTTAGGTCGAAATGGTTGTCGATGTTGGCATTCCTTGAAAGAGTGTTTTTCTCTTGGAGGTTCTTCAACTTCAATTTCGCTTGCAAAAGCTTGTCTTCGAGAGTCTTGATCTCTTCTTTTCCCTCTGCAACAGACTGTCTTACGATATCGAGATTCTCTCTCATGCTTTCATAAGCTTCTGATGCACATCTCTTTTCTACAAGAGCTTCTCTTGCAAGGTCTTCTTTTCCATGTTCAACAGCAAGTTTTGCTCTTTGTTGCCATCTTTCTATATAAGCTTCAGCTTCCTTGATTTTCTTTGCAAGCTTTATCTCTTCTGCCATCTTTGCCGAGCACGAAGTCTTCAGCTCAATGATAGTGTCTTCCATCTCTTGGATCATCAGCTTCAGCATCTTCTCTGGATCTTCTGCTTTATCCAAAAGCGAATTGATATTTGCATTTACGATATCTTTGAATCTTGTGAATACTCCCATATTATTCTCCTTGTGTATTTTCTCAAAAAAATTAACGCATAAACCATGCCAAATTTTGCAAATCAAGTTAATTTATTGTAATTTAGATAATTATTGTTTATGGTGAAACAATATGTTTAACTCATATGTTGGCTATCTTTGCCATATAGTGGTAATATTTACCACATGAGTGTTCAATACAGAGATTCAGATATCAAGGAAATAGGAGAGAGCGAAGTATATCTTGAATTCCAAGAGAAGGTTGCTAAAGTCGCATCCATAGATCGCCCTGTGCTCCTTATCGGAGAGAGAGGTACAGGAAAAGAACTTGCTGCCCGAAGACTTCATTATATGTCGCCAAGGTGGCAAAAACCGCTTGTTGCTATAAACTGCGCATCTTTGCCGCCATCTTTGATCGAAAGCGAGCTTTTTGGTTATGAAAAAGGTGCATTTACTGGAGCACAAAAAACTAGAAAAGGAAGATTTGAGGAAGCTGATGGAGGAACACTCTTTCTTGATGAGATAGGGCTTATTCCACTTGAGACACAAGAGAAGATCTTGAGAGTTGTTGAATATGGCACATATGAGAGAATTGGATCGTCAGAAACACTTGAGACTAATGCAAGGATCGTAGGTGCGACGAATGCTGATTTGAAAGAGCTTTGTTCGGAAGGCAAATTCAAAGAAGATCTTCTTGATAGATTATCATTCGAGGTTTTGTTTTTGCCTCCTTTGAGAAAAAGGGGAGATGATATAATGATCCTTGCTAGTTATTTCGCATCCAAGATGGCACTTGAGTGTGGATATGATGATATACCTTCATTCTCGGATGATGTTGTAAAACAGCTTAAGGAATATCCTTGGTATGGAAATGTAAGAGAGCTTAAGAATGTTATAGAGCGGGCTGTTTACAGAACTGGATGTGCAAGAATAGAAAGCGTTGATTTTGATCCTTTCGAAAATCCATTTGAGAATAAGAAAGAGGTGGAAAAGGATAACTCTCCAACTCTTTTAAACTACGATTTGAAAGATCTGTCGAAAGCGCATGAAGATATCGACATATCATTTTTGTCTCGCGCACTTGATAAAGCTGGCGGCAATCAAAAAATTGCTGCAGAGCTTTTGGCAATAACATATGACCAATTCAGGGGAATATACAGAAAATACAAATCAAGGCTGAAGTAGTTTTAAGTTATAGGCTCAGCTTTCCATTTTATAATACTCTTGCTGCATCCCCACGAAGATGTATCCATTGAGCCTTCTTGTTTATCAATATTGACTTCTTTTAGAGTGGTGGCTCCCTGAAATGCATTATTTCCAACGCTTTCAAGTGTTGATGGCAAGCTTATGCTTTTAAGATTTGTGCAAGATGAAAATGCATATGAGCCAATAGTCTCAAGCTTTTGGGATATTGTTATACTACTCAGTTTTGTTTCAGCAAAAGCATACTCTTCGATTGTTGTTACACCTGATGGAATTGTAATTGTTGTTATTACTGTATTCTGGAATGAGTGTGGGGCTATTTCCTTTATGTTTGATGATAGTGTTACAGAAGAAAGCCTTGTGCAATTTCGAAATGCACATTGTTCAATCGATGTAACAGAATTAGGGATAGTTATACTCTCAAGATTTATACAAGAGTGGAATGCGCTGTTTCCAATAGTTGTAAGATTTTGAGGAAGATTTATTTCTGATAGATCAAAGCAACCATAAAAAGCGGATGCTCCAATCTCTTTTAAGGAAGATGGAAGAAGAATACTTTTTAAACCACATTCTTTGAAAGCAGAATTTCCTAATTTTGTTATTTGTGTTTTAGACAAGTCTATTCCAGATAGAGCAGAGCAACCATAAAAAGCTGAGGCTCCGATCTCTTCCAACGATGAATTATCAGCTATTGCTACGCTAGCAAGATTAGTGCATTTATAAAATGCTGATGGGCCTATATTTGTAACTGTTTTTGGAATAGAGACTGTTTTCAATGCTTTACAATTATAGAATGCACTGTTTTTGATTGTTGTGAGTCCATCAGAAAGAGTTACGGATGTTAGCTTCAAGCAATCTTTGAATGTGTTGCTGCTTATTTCTTTCAATGAGTCTGGAAGAGCTATACTTTCAAGCTCAATACAGCCAGCGAAAGCACTTTCACCAATCGATTCAAGCTTGGAGTTCTGTTCTATATTGACTGTTTTCAATGCTTTGCATGCAGCACTTGATATTGGATCATCGTAGCTATCTACGCTGAATGCATATTTACCGATCTTGGTAAGCGATTGAGGAAGAGAGATGCTTTCGAGATGGAAGCACCCTGTAAATGCATAGTCTCCAATGCTTTCTAATGTTGATGGAAGATTTATGCTCTTCAGGTCGTCGCAAAATTCGAATGCGCGTGAGCCTATAGTTGTGACGCCCTCTGGTATTGTAATCTCTGTCATATAATTGTTGTAGCCAAAGCATTGAGGAGAGATTTCTTTCAACTTTGAAGGGAGCTTTATTGTTTTAAGATTCGCACTCTCAAAAGCTTGCGTACCAATTGACTCGACACTGTCTGGGATATCAATAGAAGAAAGTGAAAGGCAACTTGTAAATGCATAGTCACTGATTGCTGTCAGTGTGTTTGGAAGCTCTACATCAGAGAGCATCAAGCATCCTTGGAAGATGCACGCAGGAAGTGCTGTTATATTTGCTTTTATAGTAGCCTTTTTTAGTTTATTGCAACTGGAGAAGACATTGATTCCAATTTCTGTAACAGATGATGGGATAACAACGCTTGTTATTTTTTCGTTATTGTAAAATGCATTGTCTTTTATACTCGTAACAGGGATGCCTTCTATTTCACTCTGGATTGCTATTTCTGTCGCATCTTCTGTTGCACCAATTACTTCAACATAACCGTTGGTTTTTTTGATTATGTACTTGACTCCATCTATTGCAAGCTCTTTTTCTCTGAAGTAGCTTTCATTGTTTTGGAAGTGGAACACTACATTGTAGGCAAGAGAGTCTTCTTTTCCATCCTTTATGACATTTTCCCACTCTTCAAGGCGTATGTTTTCCATGTATACGTCTTTCAGGCTTGTAGCATTCGAGAAACTATTTCCTGAGAAAGAAAGAGTAGATGATAGAAATCTTATACTCTTGAGCGAATTTGCCCCTGATACAATATTCTCTCCAATATAAACAACTGTCTTTGGGAGCTCTAGCGACAACAGACCTTTGCAATCAGAGAGAGCGTTTGAGTCGATTGAAACTATGCTGTAGTTCTCGACTTTCTCTTCGATTGTGCAATCCCAATTTTCTAGATCTTTGTTCTCAACAGAATAAACTGAAGCATTTTTGTCATCTATAACCCTATATACGATATTTTCGTGTTTTACTGTCTTTATGTTGTTTTGAATTTGGTTTTCGCATGATAATGCTATTAGTGCTGTAAAAAGTATGAGAAGAGATATCTTGCTTTTCATATTTTCCTCTTTGCTATCAAGAATTTAACAGAGCAGAATAGCAAAGAGATAACGGAATATCAATTGTATTTTTGTTGATAAAATGATAATTAAACCTTCCATGCGTTACTGCTACTATCGAGAATATTCAGTTGACTTTTGATGCAATCCAAGCTAGCTTATTGATAGCTGGGAAGCCAGTCAGGGGCTGGTCGAAAGACCCGGGTCCCCCTCAAAAGCGGGTGAGACACCCGCTATTTTTTAGGTGGTTGTAATCACGAAGGAGCTTAGCATATTCGTTGATGAATCCGGCGATTTTGGTGATTATGCTGAACATTCCTCATATTACATCGTCTCAATGGTTTTTCATGATCAGTCTGTCAATATCATGGCAGAAATTAATGAGCTTGAAACAAAGCTTGCAAGTCTAGGTTCTCTTGAGAGAAGGTTGGGCTGCGAGTTAGCTAATACCTCACTTCATCAAATGCTTAGACAATATGTGATATCTTGCTTTTCGTATTTTTCTCTTTGCTATTAAGAATTTAACAGAGCGGAATAGCAAAAGAAGACCAAAGTATCATTTTTTTTGTAAGATATATGTAGTTTAAATAGTCTCTCTATTATACCCTTGACTATTGGGTATAGTAGGGTATAATATCATCAGCGAATAGGGGATAAGCGATGGAGTTGTCAAAAATACAGGCGCGGGTGGCGGAGCTGGAGCAGCAGATTTCTGCTTTGCCTGTTGGTTCTGTTACGAAGAAAACAGTCAATGGCAAGGAGTACTTCTACCATCGTTGGATGGAGGACAAGAAACGGCGTGAGAAGTATATTCCATTGGATAAATTGGATGACTTCCGCGCTCAGATCAAGCGGCGAAAGGAACTGGAGCAGGAATTGAAAGCACTGACAAAGCAACTTCCAAAGCCTCAAAATGTGGACACCTATGTGTTTAGCACCAATATCCGAACAGGTGAGGCGTTACGATCCTTTGCATCGCCTGTCTGTAGCTATCGTGAACGTGAATGTTTTCAGCAATTGCATGACTTCGTCTACGGCGGACAGCAGGACAAAGTATTCATTCTCTACGGTTTGCGTCGGACAGGAAAAACTACTATGATCCGTCAGATTTTTGCAAAAATGCGCGACTCGGAACTGTCCAAGGCTGCGTTCATTCAGATTACTGCAAAAGATACACTTGCAGACTTGAACCGTGATCTGAGGACTCTGGAAGCAAATGGATTTTGCTATGTGTTCATTGATGAAGTGACGTTGATGGAGGATTTCATTGAGGGTGCTGCGCTCTTCTCTGACGTGTTCGCGACATGCGGCATGAAGATCGTGCTCTCTGGTACGGATTCTCTAGGATTTCTCTTCGCCGAGGATGAACAGCTCTATGATCGCTGTATTCTATTGCACACGACATTTATTCCTTACCGCGAGTTTGAGTCCGTGCTTGGCATCCACGGCATCGACGAGTATATTCGCTATGGTGGTACAATGAGCCTTGGTGGTGTTCACTACAATGAGACTTCCACATTTGCTAGCAAAGAAAGTACCGATGAGTATGTGGACACGGCCATTGCACGTAATATCCAGCATTCTCTGCGTTGCTATCAATATGGGGACCATTTCCGTCATCTTCGGGACTTGTATGACAAAAATGAGCTGACAAGCGCCATCAACCGTGTCGTGGAGGATATCAACCATCGTTTCACACTGGAGGTGTTGATACAGGATTGGAAGTCCCACGACCTTGGTATTTCTGCTAGTAATTTGCGCCGAGATAAGGAGAGACCTACGGACATTCTTGACCGTGTTGACATTGTTGCTGTCACCGATAATCTGCGAAAGCTAATGGAGATCCGCAACAAGGCAGAACAAACTGTAAAACTGGATGATGTTCATGTATCGGAGATCAAGGAGTATCTTGATTTGATGGATCTGACACGGGAGATTGATGTGCTGCACCTGCCTGATGTCAACATCAAGTCCAGTCGTACGGTCATTGCGCAACCTGGTCTCCGCTATGCACAGGCAGATGCACTGATTTCTAGTCTACTGCTGGATGAAAGATTCAGCGCGCTGTCTCTAACGGAACGCACCGCCGTGCAAGAGCGTATCCTGACCGAGATCAAGGGGCGTATGATGGAGGATATTGTTCTGCTGGAAACTAAGCTAGCGAACCCCAAAAAGCAGGTGTTCGTCTTGCAATTTCCTGTGGGCGAGTTTGACATGGTGGTGTTTGATCCAAAAACGGGTTCCTGTCGGATTTTCGAGATTAAGCACAGCGAAGAAGCTGTCACACAGCAGTATCGCCATCTAATAGATGCGGAAAAATGCGCCCAGACTGAGCATCGCTATGGCCCGATTGTTGGAAAATTTGTCATCTATCGTGGAAAAAGCCAAGTGATAGATGGCATTCAATATCAGAACGTGGAAGAGTATCTGAGGAACCTTGCATAAGCGTTAAATGAATCCCTGAAGAGTTCTTTCTGGCTATGGAATAAGCTTTAGCTAAGGAGCAACTTCATTTTTAAGTTGTAAGGGTCTTTTGGATTATAAAAGAAGAAAAGCCCTTGCATGAAGCAAGAGCCAATGGTTTATGTTATTTTATGCTTTCCTTTAGCCTTTGAAGTTCTTTTTCGATTGCATCTTCTTTTTCAAGTTCCTCGTAGCTTTTGCTTTCCTTTGCCTCCATATGTATTGGATCACTGGTTGCCAATGCTTCCCATTTATCGATCTTTGCGCTGATTTCAGCAAGGCGTTTTTCGAATTTGCTATTCTCGGATAAGCTTGTTATTTCGCTGACTTTCTTTTTTTCTCTTGCGCTTCTTGCTCTTGCTTTCATTGTCAAAGCTTTGCCCTTCATCTCCACGAGCTTTTTCTCTGCATCGATTTTGCTTTCTTCTAGAGATGCAAGTATTGCTCGCAATTCATTTAGCGACTCTTCTAGTCTTGATGCTTTGTCAGAGGCTCTCAGCTTTTCCGAAACTGCTTCTTTAGCCATCTCTTCTTCGCTTTTTCCAAGAGCGAGCCTTGCTCTCTCTTCCCATCTTGAGATGCTTTTTTTAGTCTCTTCTAATGCTCTTTCAAGTCCATTTGCTTCAGCTTTCTTCTCAGCAAGGATAGTCTTCATCTCCAAAATAGAGTCTTCGAGTTCTGTTATCGAGAGGTCAATCATCTTTTCAGGGTTTTCCATTTTGTCGAGTGCAGAGTTAACATTCGAAGAGATTATGTCTCTTAGTCTTTTAAATACGTTCATTTTAATCTCCTATTGAAAGTGTTCATCTCTTATGCGCATTTTTCATGCCAACAATCAAAAAGGGTTGTTTTTTTCTAATAATTATGGCGATTATTGGGAAATATTGCCAAGTTAATGGCTATTTTTGCCATTTTAATGTAATCGATTCATTTGGTGGAAATGTCTTTGGCTCTTTTTATAACTCGAGATTTGATTTAGTCTATCATCATGAGTACTCTTTATATTGTTGCAACTCCAATTGGCAATCTTGAGGATATAACGCTCAGAGCGATAAGGATTTTGCAAAGTGTCGAAGTAATTGCTTGCGAAGATACAAGGCATACATCTTTGCTTCTATCGCACTATGATATCAAAAAAAGATTAATCGCTTGCCATAGCTATAATGAAGAAGCAAGTGCAAAAGGGATTATCGAACTAATGGACCAGGGGTTTGACGTTGCATATTGCTCGGATGCTGGCACTCCTGGAATATCGGATCCAGGCTCTAGGCTCGTTGAGAGAGTAAGAGAGGATGGGAAACATTCGATTGTTCCAATCCCTGGAGCATCGGCACTTGTATCACTAGTCTCTATCTCTGGCAATATTGGAAAGAGCTTCACTTTTGAAGGTTTTCTATCACCTAAAAAGGGTAGGAGGCAAAAAAGACTTGCATCCTTGGCGGAAAGAGGTGAGTGCTTCATTATCTACGAATCTCCTTTTAGAGTTGTAAAGACCCTTGAAGAGATCTGTGGCTTGACAAATATAAAGAAGATTGTGGTTGGAAGAGAGTTGACTAAAGCTCATGAGGAGATCATCTCTGGTTCTCCTAATGAGGTTCTTTCATTCTTCAAGGCAAAGGATGCGATAAAAGGCGAATTTGCATTAGCTGTAGTTCCAAGGGGAAATGATGATAACAGTCAAGAAGATCCAGATGCTGAAGCCTAGAGTGCAACTTAGGAAGATAGGCGATATCTTCCATCAAGCTGCATCAAAGAAAGAAGATAGGTCATATCTTGACTCTGTGCTCTCTTATCTCTTGTCAACAGACTTGGTTGAGGAGGGCGATAAAAGAAAGATAAGGGATTTCTATTCAAGATGCGACAGCTCATCATACCTCGACATTTACTACTATATTCTCAATATTCTTGGTGAAAGTCCCGCTGATTGGGACATTGTCGATGGAGATGGTATTGTCGACTGGTCGAAACGTAAGTTTGCAAACCATTTTTTGTACTTGGATCACCTAAGAAGCCCATACAATGTTGGTTCGATCTTCCGTTCTGCTGAAAGTTTTGCTGTCAAAGAGATATTTCTCTCCGATGGGTGCGCGTCTCCAAGTCATGTAAGAGCTCGTAGAACAAGTCGTGATACAGTTGATGCAATACCTTGGCAAGAGGCATCTTTGTCGTCTTTTGATATGCCAATATTTGCATTGGAGCTAGGTGGAGTTGATATATCGGAATTCGAGTTTCCTGAAAAAGGACTTTGCATAATAGGATCGGAGGAAGTTGGGGTGTCGAAAGAGGCTCTCGATATTGCAGACAAATCCCTTGGGAGAGTCTCTATAAAGCAATATGGAGCTAAAGGCTCTATCAATGTCGCATGTGCAACATCGATTCTTCTGTATAAATGGATGGAGTCATCTGATATCGAGAGCTGATGCGAAATTATTACAAGTTCTCGTGGTAGAATTCGAGATGATGGCATTTCGAAGGCTATCAACAAGAAATTCTGTGTTTTGCTATGCCGAATAATTCATCTCCTTCAATAAGATGTATTGTCTTGTCTTTTGATGCCAGTTCGATAAGCTCATCTGAGAATCCAGATTCCGAGCAAATGTAGTATTCTCTTTTCACATTCCTCGATACAGCTAGTATTGATTTTCTTTTTAAGTCGTCAAGTACATGAATGCCTGTTTCTCCATTTCTCCACTTGAACTTGCCAAAAAGATAGATCTCGTTTTCGCATTTTGCTATAAAATCAAGCTCTTCGTTCGTTTTTTCTTGTGGGTTTGGGAATTCGGCTGAACCATATTCCATGATGAGTCTGTCACTATGTCTGATGATATACTTCCTGATGTCTTCTTCGATGTGTTTTCCGGTAAACTGCGGCAAGTTCTCAATAGCTATCTTGAAAGCAGCATCGCTATTGTCTATTTCTATATTTGCCATTGCAGGGAAAACGAAAGATGCCCAGAATGCAAAGAAATTGTCTTTTATTCTCCATGTTGCTTTTCTTCCACCTATCACAGCGTTTTCTTTTTTGGCCACTATATCGTAAGAAGTGAGAGTCTTTAGCATCGCACTTGCCTGTGCAGGTTCGATATTCAGTTTGCTTGCAATTTTGGCTGTATTCGTAATTCCCGATGCAATGGCACTTATCATATTGAAATATATGTTTGTATTCCTTGCCCATGTATATAGAAGAAGTATCGGCTCATTTAGCAATGCACCTCCCATGGAGAAAAATTCCTCATGTACAGCTTCGTCAAATGATTCATATCTTGATATGCGTTTGAGGTAATAAGGAACGCCTCCTGATATAACATGTGCCATAGCGATTTCTTTTAGTTCCCATTTTGGGAAGAATGCACTACTTTCTTCAGTTGTTATGCCTTGTAGTTTAAGGCGAAGTGTTGTCCTTCCAAAAAGTGGACTTGAACCGCTTATTACGCGCTCTTCCATGAATGATGAATATGAGGAGCAAAGTATCAACTTGAGCTTTGTATCCTGGAATGGATTGTCGCAAAACTTTTGCAGAACAGAGAGAACAGATTTGTCGCTTTCAGTTAGAAATGAAAGCTCATCGATTATGAATAGCAGTTTATCTGTTTTAGCTAGATTTCCTATTTCCGAAAATACTTCGGCATAGTCATGATATAAAATAGGGTTTGTAGTACCGTAAACGAAAGAAACAAGAGCACCTAATTCATCAAGGTTATTCTTTTTATCAGTTGTTGCTTGAAAGAAAATCGTTCTCTTATCTTGGGAAAAATTCCTTAATAGAAAACTCTTGCCAATTCTCCTTCGACCATAGATTACAGCTATATCAAAAAAATCGGAGCTGTAGAATGAGGCAAGTCGTTCAAGCTCCTTTTCTCTTCCTATAAACATTGTTTCCTCTTATGCTGATTGTAACTAGTTGTTTGGGAAAGAGCAATTAAATTTAATTGATAAATTAATAATTCATAAATTATGTATTTATATATTAATAATTGTAATTTTATTCAAACCACTCAAGTTTTTCTTATCCTTGACTTTGCTGAACAATAACAACCTTTTTAGCCTATAGTGGCAAGCGAGATCATATCGATTCCAGAGATTATTATCATGATTCCAAGGTTTATTCCCATTGAAATAAGCATTGCGCCAGGGAAGAACAAGCTGATAACTCCAGATAAAATCATTATGATGCCAAGGATGATAGACCAAACCCAATAAGGTGCAAGGTTCATCTTGTGGAGTCTTGCTGTGCTTATAATTCTGAAAATACCGGCAAGAATAAGCCATAGAGACGCAAAGTATAGCATGAAGACATCCACTACTAATTGCATTGAGTAGCTGAAGAGCAAAACCACTCCAAAAATAAGCGATACGATTGCATTTGCAAATGACCATCCATCGGCTAAGCCGAGTCTTTTCCTCTCGCTATATGAGCATAATGCACTCACTGAGTATATAACCATGGCAACGCCGATAATCCACGCTAGCGTAAGATAAGTCGAGACTGGCGTAAGGATGCACGAAATGCCCTCTATGATCAAAAATACACCAAGAATTATAGAAATAATTTTCATTCAATCACCTCAGATAGAATATAAGCATAATGCTGGAATTCGTGTAGTCAGCTTTGTCTTTGGCTATTATGGCAAAGTCGCTTCAATTCATCCTCTATCGTCCTGTTGAAACTACCTTGTGAAAACAGGCCCTTTCGTCCTCTTTCTCCAGCTTCCATTTCAGATAGTAGTTCCATTCCCTCATCGATTGATGATATGGAATAGATATGGAACTTCCCATTCTCGATTGCTTTCTCGATATTGTATGGCAATATAAGAGATGATGTATTTTGCTGAGGAATAATCACCCCTTGCTTCCCTGTTAGGCCCAATGTTGCGCAAGCATTGAAAAAACCTTGTATTTTCTCGTTTATTCCGCCGACAGGCTGTAGCTCTCCCATCTGGTTTACAGATCCTGTGACAGCTATGTCTTGCCTTATTGGTATTTCTCCTATTGCAGATAGTAGTGCATACAGTTCTGCAGAGGATGCAGAGTCGCCATCTACTTCGCCATATGATTGCTCAAAGCATATCCCTGCATATAGAGAAAGGGGGAATGTGCGGGCATAGCGTCTTCTTAAGTATCCTTCGAGGATCAAGACTCCTTTGTCGTGTATTTCTCCCGAGAGCCCTGCTTCATGCTCGATGTTCACAATGCCTTCTGTCCCTGGTGCAACTGTTGCTGATATGACAGTTGGAGTGCCAAAAGAGGACAGCCCTCTGTCCATGACAGCAAGACCATTTACAACGCCGATCTTTTTCCCTGTAAGCGACATTACGATATCGCCATCTTCAATCTCCTGGTTTATATGCTCCTCAGCAAGAGAGTTGTACCAGTTTCGCTTTGAAAGAGCCGATACTACATTCTTCTTTGTAATTGCTCTGTCGCCATTTTCCCTTGCATCAACATCCGATTCTTCCAATAGGTCTCCTAAAAGCGAGAGCTGTGCACTAAGTCGTGTGCGATCATCTGCCAATGATGATGAATGCCTGAGTATTTCTTGGTAGGCAGAATTCTCCTGTCTAGTTAACTTTTCTCCAGTTTTCTTCAAATAGCTTACTGTTCCGAGTATATTCTCTTTCGTTGCTTTCATTGTGAAGTCGAACTCTGGCGATATCTTGAAGAATTTCAAGAATTGCTCATCCTCGTCTGTAAGCTTCTCGTAAAGCTCTTCGGACCCCAAGAGTATTACTTTTGTCAATATTGCAATTGGCGTTGGCCTTATAGAGTCTGACATCTCCCCTTGTACAGCGGTTGACGACAGAGCTCTATGTGTCATCTCTAGATATCGCTTCAAGGATGTGAATAGCTCTTTGTTTTCAACAATCTCCTTGGCGTTCAACACCAGAAAACCACCTGCAGCTTCCTGGTAGGAGCCGACTCTGATTGCTAAATGTGCTGGCAAATCCTTTTCTATGAATCCGAAAAGAGAAGAGTGTGACGGATGTGTCTCGATTATAAGAGGACGCCTGTTATAGCCACTTCGATCAAGTACTATATTGATCAAGTAGGCATCTGGGTCCTCATCAAAAGGAGGCAGATTGTCTATGAAATGTCTCTTGTCTGGAAAGGATGAAACCAAGACGCTTTTCTCGATTTTCTTCTCTCCATACTCTTTAAGCATCTGCTGGAATTTCCTTGCCTTGCCTTTTTCAAATAGAAGGCAAGATGGGCGATTCGGGTGTTTTTGTGAGTAACCATAAGCAGCATCCATCAAATGGGATGTATCTTTGTCGATTCTTGCAATCTCCTCTTTGATTGCTGAAAGCCTCCCTGTTCCATCATCACCCGATAGAAATATATTGTAGCCAGGACGATCGACTGAAAGCCCTAGCCGTATAAGTCCAAGTGCCTTTTCCTGGCCGATTATCGAACAAGTGCCATCGACGCTATCGAAGCCATCGTCCGGATATTCTAGTATAAGTTCCTTTGCATTCAACTCTTTAAGCATAGTCTTTGCATGAATAATATCATTGCACAGCATAAATTGAAATAATATAATTTCAAACATGCTTATAAGTGAATATGCAAAATTGCTTTCAGATAGATTGGACATTGCATCATTTGATGATATTTCTTTGAATGGAGTCCAGATAGAGAGTCCAGACAGGTGTTTGAAGAAAGTTGCTTTCGCTGTCGATGCGTGCCTTGCAACTATAGAAAAAGCTGTAGACGAGAAGGCTGATATCCTTGTTGTTCATCATGGGCTGTTCTGGGGTCATCCTATAGCAATCTCGGCAACCCACTACAAGAGAGTGAAGACTGCAATAGATGGAAATCTCACGCTTTATGCATGTCACATTCCTCTTGATGCGCATCCTGTTTATGGCAACAACGCACAGATGGCAATCAGGCTTGGCATGCGCGAGTTTGATCCATTTGGAGTCTGGAGAGGGAAGTATATTGGTGTGAAAGGAAAGCTTCCTTTCCCGATGACTGTCAAAGAGATTGCGCTTTTGTTAAATTTCGATCCTCTCTCATGCCATATGATTCAAAACAAAGAGAAAGTCGAGACAGTAGGGATAATATCTGGCGGTGCAGGCTCTGATGTCATAGATGCAATCTCTGAAGGGCTTGATCTATTTATTACAGGCGATCTTGGGCATGAGAATTACCATATTGCGCTAGAGTCTGGAATAGATGTTTTGGCTGGAGGGCACTACAGATCTGAGGTGTTTGGAGTGGAAGCACTGATGAGAATGAGCCAAAAGGAGTTTGGCCTTGAGACTCTTTTCATTCCAATGGAGACAGGACTTTGATTGAAAAGAAGAGGTATTACCCATTTATATTGACACTGTTTATTGTGGCTGTAGACCAGATATCGAAGGCTCTTGTAGTCCATTACATAGATGAAGGATCCATTGGTCTTTCTCTCTTTGGTGGTTGGCTTTGGATTTGCCATGTGAGAAATGATGCTGTCGCATTCAGCCTCGGATCGGGATTTCCTCTTTTTGTAAAGTATGTGTCTTTTGTACTGCTGCCTATTCTATTGATGGCATTAGTTGGATATAGTGTTGTATCGAAGAGATTTGATAAGGAGTTTGACACTTTTCAGCGCTGGTGCCTTGCTGGCATACTCGGAGGAGGCCTTGGCAATATCATCGATAGAGTGTTCAGGCATTTGAGGGTCGTAGATTGGATTTCAACTGATCTTGATGGTTTTCTGTCAATGGATAGGTTCCCGACTTGGAATATCGCTGATGGCTCTGTTGTAATATCTGTGGTGCTTTTGTTGATAAGCTTTCTTGTTGTCTTTTCAAAAGAGAGGAAAATGAATGAATAAGAAGACTAATACTTTGTTGTTTATGATCATAGCAACGCTTGTGAATGTTGCTTTGCTCGCTATATTCTTTATTGTCGGATTTGTGCTTTTGAGCCTTTTGCTAGAGGCTTTTCCGAGCATGGCAAATAGCCAAGTTGCATCAGCGTTGAGTATGCTTCTGGTCTTTGTTTTTGCAATCGGATTGACATTCTTGATTTACAACAAGCTTGTTATGTGGGCGAATAAGAAATTCTCGCTAGAGGACAAACTTCATCCTATTTTTGGACGCAGGACAAAGAAATAATGCGCTATCAAAGCATGGATAAGCTCTTGAGTGCGTATTGGTACTCGTTCAGCGATGAGCCAATACCTACAAGAGTGAAATTCGCTCCACGCCTATGCGATCCATCATATCTCTTGCCAGAGGAGTCTCCGGACGGTCTTTGGCATCTCTTTGCACACACGTGGATTGGGCTTGAGCATTTTACATCAACATCAGGTCTGGAGTGGAAGAGGCAGCATTTGCTCTTCTTGAGGGGACACTACCCATTTATATTCAAGCAAGGAAATAGCTACTACCTTCTTTTTGAGATTCACGACAAGGTTTTTTTTGGAAAAGAAAAGCATAATAGCAAGGATTCTAGGATAATGATGTGCACATCATCGGATCTTTCTCTCTGGTCAGAGCCTAGGATGGTTCTTGACTCTGCAGGGATAGCAAGAGCGAAATCCGAATCCGGCAATATGAGGCTCTCTCGTCCAGAGCTTGTGGAAGTCGATGGCCACTTCAGGTTGTATTTTGGTGCAGGTGAGAGTCATATTTATGACAGTGGCCAAAAAGTTACGAAGCGCCTTATGTATGCTGAGTCAGATTTCATCGATGGCCCTTACACTGTGTTTTCTCGTTCTATCATGGAAACAGAGCCTGACTCAATGTGGAGAAACCTTGCTGTAGGATCTGTTCGTATTGTGCCTTGTTCCGATGGCTTCGCTGCTTTGGAGTGTGCATATTACTATGATGAGAAGAAAAACAAGTCATCCTCAGCTCTTCTTCTTTTGACAAGCCAAGATGGCATCGAATGGAATGATATAAAAGTTTTGCAACAAACAGCTGACAAGGGATGGGCAAGTCGTTATATCTCATCAGCTGACTTAAGATACAAGGAGAATGAGGACTCTTGGTATTGCTATTACTCGGCAAATTGCTTGGAAAGAAAACTAGGCATACGCTTTGTAAAGGAATCGCTAGGGCTTCTTTTGGGAAAAGATGATTGATTTGCATTCGGATACAATATACAGGCTTTGGGAAAAGCCTGAAGAGACTCTTTTGGAGAACTCTTGCATGATTGATAAAGCAAAGCTTGAAAAAGCTGGGATTACAGGGCAATGTTTTGCGCTCTTTACTCCAATGAATGAGTCTCGCAAGATCAAGAAAGAGCTCTCGGCTTGGCAAGTTGTGAATGAGTTGCATGAATGCTTTCTTGCTAAGATAAAGGAAGCTGGGATCAAGCAACTTCACTCTATCGAAGAGACAGAGGATGGTGCTGTCAGCGCAATATTGACTACAGAAGAGGGTGCTATTCTTGAAGGTGATATATCGAGACTCGCTATTTTGAAAGAGTGGGATGTCAAGATATTCGGCTTTACATGGAACTATGAAAATGAGCTGGCTTACCCCAATTCACGAGACAAGGATGTAATGGCAAAGCCTCTCAAGGAAAAAGGTTTGAAAGCGCTTTATGAGTGTGAAAGGCTTGGGATTATTGTTGATGTGTCGCACTTGAACGATGGTGGATTTTATGACATAGCTAGGCATGCTACAAAGCCATTTGTTGCAACTCACTCCAATTCAAGAGCAATGACAGATGTGCCAAGAAACCTTACAGATGATATGTTAAAGGTGCTTGCAAATCATGGCGGTGTTGCTGGTCTTAATTTCTCAAGGCCATTCCTTTGCTCAAGATCTGATGACGATACAAGCAGAGTAAGTGACATGGTTAGACATGTAAAGCATATATACAATGTTGCAGGAGAGGATGTGCTTGCGCTTGGAACTGATTTCGATGGGATCGGAGGAAAACTGGAAATAGGCTCTCCTGATAAGCTATATCTTTTGAAGGATGCTCTTGCAAAAGAGGGCTTTTCAAGCTATGTAATTGATAAGATGTTCTATGCTAATGCCTATAGGGTATTTAAGGAGATAGAGAAATGAAACGAACGATAATGGTAGCACTTGTTGCTATTGTCCTCATCTCTTCTGTTTTCGCAACAACAGAATTCAAGTTCAATGTTGGACTCAGAAGTAGCAAGGAATTGGGGACAAACATGGATATCGAGATCAAGGGAAACAATGGAAAAGTCAGTGGAAACCCAACAGTGAATCTCGATACTGAGTTTGATATTTTCTTCAAGGATGGACTTGGAATGAATATCCTGTTCGGGACTGAGAAGTTCTCGACATACAATGTCGGTGTAGGTTTTGCATACAACCTTGAGATAAACAAAAATTGGGATTTCTTGATAACAGTAGGTCCAGTTTTCTCAATCAGTGGCGGAAGTGACAACAAGTTTGGACTTTTCTCGCACTTTGATTTCGATTTCATTGCAGGAAGGTATTTCTACGCACGTATCGGCACAGGACTTGACCTTAACTTCCTTACATTCGGAGATGGAAAGACCGAAACTGGCTTTGAAATGCTTATCCCTATTCCACGGGTTGCAATTGGTTGGAAGTTCTAGATTCCGGGTCGAGTTCGATGCTCGGCCTTTTCTTTTGCTTTTATATTTGTCGATTTTTCATGTAATATCATAGCTTATGAATACAATAGAACTGAATCCTGGTGATTCGATACAAAAAGCATTGGATTTAGCACCTTCTGGTGATTTGACTTTGGTTTTGTCTGCTGGAGTCTACAAAGAGAAAATTGAAGTAAATAGAAAGAATGTTACTCTGATAGGGAAGGGACTACCTGAGATAGTTTTCTCGGACCATCATGGGACTGTCCGCTCTGGCAAGGTCTTCTCCACTGGCGACAGTGCAACTTTCACTGTCGGAGCGCCGAATTTCAAAGCAATCGGAGTGAAGTTCTCAAATTCGTTTGACTACATTTATTGGCATGAATACAACAAGAAGCATGTTGATAAGAAGGTCGATACCCAAGCTGTTGCATTTCGAACTGTTATTGGAGCGACAAATACAATTTTGACAGATTGTATCTTCTCTTCGTTCCAGGACACGCTCTATCTTGACTCTGGCAAGCATTATGTCAAGAATTCAACAATAATCGGGAATATCGATTTTATCTTTGGTGCAGGAGAAGCTTTATTCGATTCTTGCATAGTTGAATCGATAGGCGAGGGGTTTGTAACAGCTCCATCTACATTCTCATCTGACGAGATTGGATTTGTTTTCTCGAATTGCTCATTTGTATCAGATGCGAAAAGCAGTAGCGTCTATCTTGCACGTCCATGGCATCCGGCGGGGTCAATTAACAGAAGCCCAATGGCTCTTTTTGTAAATTGCAACATGGGAGAGCATATCAACAAAGAGCTTTGGACTGGGATGAATTCTCGAACTCCGGAGGGAATTGAAAGATATTGGCTTCCTTCGGAAAGCCGCTTCTCGTCTGTCAAGAACTCTCCTTTGCTCGAGATTGTAAGAAAAGAGTTAGATCAAGCCTAACGCTTTTGCATATTTTGTAGTGCCTGTGTATTCGAAAACGCTTTTCTTGATCTCATAGAGAGCATCCATTATAGCATCAATGATTTGTTTATGCGTATCGTTCTTGGATTCATAGACATAATCGACATCAGCTGTTTCACCTGTTGGTACAAATTGCCTGAAAGACCAATCCGATGGGTCTGCTACAGCTTCGATTTTGTTTTCGATATCATCTGGCAAAAGAGGATAGAAGTCTATTCCTGTTATTGCTTCAACTTCATCTACTGTCGTAGCAAAGGATTGCAATGACTTGTCTGAATTCTCGTTTGGAAGGACAAAGCCGATTGCTTTTATATCGGGGTCTGTGTAGTCAAGCACAACTTTGTAGAATCGTTTAGGCACAGCTACCTTGTTCTCTCCGATTGTCTTGTATGGCCCATCTGTCAGCACTGGACCTGTTACTACATATATGCTCTCGTTTTCATATGCCATTGTCCTTACTACAGCCTCAAGGTCAGACCATATTCCTCTGTTGAACGATGGATCTTGTGGTGTCATGTTGGACAAGAAGAACGTATCGCTCATTGCATCGGATGACCACTTGAAATCAGCAGCTGGCGCAAGATGTCCTCTGTCATAGCCAGAGCCTTTGTAGTCTCCAAGTGTTGCTGAACCTGTTTTTACATCTGGATCAGACTTGAAGCTGTCTTCTCTTTCTCCTGTTGCCAATACCTCATCTCTTGTAAGCTCATATGCAACCCAGTTTGCAACTTCGTATTCCTCATTGTATGAAAGAGTGTAGCCTGTGTGTTTTATTATCTGGTCGCCATCGACTCTTGACGGTATTTCAAGATTCGGGATCTTAGCGCCAGATGAAAGCTCTTCCTCCTCCTTTGGAGAGATAAAGCATAGTGCTATGAATAGCGCGATTACTACCAAAGCCAGAATCAGTATTTTCCTCAGGGCATGTTTTTGTTTTTTCGTTTTCTTCTTTTTTGCCATAACTTATCCTTTTAACATTTTCTCTTCTCTCTTCTCCATTATTCGAGAGAAGAGAAATATAGCTATAAATACAATGCATGCCTCAATTAGAGAGCTTATAGGCGATAGCTCTCTATTGTTTATAAAGAGAGCATGCGTTGGCATCGAGCTACCAGAGTAATTCACTATTAGAGCAATGTAAAGATTGTTTGCAATATGCATTGCAACAGGAGCTTCGAATCCATCTGTCCAAAGAGATAAGGCCATTGCCAATGAGCCCCATGTGAAGTAGTAGAGCGATGAAAAGAGAAAGCTTGATGAAACTTCAGGATTCTTCAAGTGTGGAATAAGAAAGAGCACTCCAGAGAGAATTATCAACAGATTCGACTTTAGTGTGTTCTTCTCAAGTCTATCATTGAAGACCAATCTTGCTGGCAATGCTCTGAATAAGATCTCTTCTGACAAGGCTTGCATAGGAGTAAGGATCAATATTGGAACAACAAGCTTCAATTTATCTGAAAATGGTGTTGCATCCACGCTTATGCCTTTTATTTGCATAAGAGAAAAGATTGCAAGAAAGACAAGATATATAAAAGCAACAAAGAATGAGTAAGTCCATCTATAGCGTTTGTTGCATCCGGCAATCAAGCTTTTCAAGCTTGTTCTCAATATAAAATGCGAGAGAAAGAAAAGAGCAATAAATAGCATTATATATGGCACATGGACAATAAAATATCTTCCAAAGTCAGACCAAGAGCTTGAGTTGAGGATCTTCGATGATGATAGCCTATATGAAAGCAATGGGCCAACTATAAACCAAGATACAAGAGAAACAAAGATTACAAATATGCCAGATAGTAGGCTGAAGTTGTTTGTGTATGTGTTTTTTTCTTTTTTCCCCATGCATAAAAAATACCATTTTGTCATTTTCTGTGGAAGATGGTTTTTTTCTTTGCTTTATTTGAGATATCATATGAATATGACAGAATTTCTAAAGAAGGAAATCTACAAAAAACTTGATGGTGGGCTTACTGTTGTGTTGCCAACAGAGGAAAGCGCACGTGCCGTTGCTGTGAGCTACGCATCTAGTCAGATGAGGCCTGTTCTGGCTGATAAATGCATCTCATTCGATACTTTTTCCTCTCTTTTTTATCAAGAAGACAATAAAAAAAGGCCATCGGATGATCTAGACAGGACTGTTTTCAGTCAATGGTTTATAGACAGCTATTGCAATGAACTGGAATATTTCTATAACAAGGATTATCCAGAGATGAAGGAGTTCTTGCCTTCTTTTGTAGAAAAGATGCTGACGGATCTGCCAGAGGCTCTTTCGGGAAGATTCAAGCTAGAGAAAGCGATATTCCATGATTTGGTTTTAATCAAAAAACACTACATCGAGTTCTTGGAGAGGAACAACTTATATCAATTGAACTTCGAGGAGATAAATAAAGCTGTCGATACATCTAACTACTATCTTGTTTCTCCTGATGCTTTTGTAAAGGAGATAAAACTTGAAAGAAAGCTTTCAGATGTTGTTCTGAATAAGATAAAACCATATAAGATCAACTCTGATTTCATTGTCTACAGACAAGAGAAAGAGGAGATCCGTGCCTTGTTCTTGAAGATACGATCCCTCATCGATTCCTCTGTGTCTATGGATAGAATAGCTATATCAACATCAGCTCTTGAACGCCTTAGGCCATATCTGGATTTAGAGTCCAAGCTATTTGCTATTCCTTTGCAATATGTGCCTGGCGTGGATGTTCTCTCGACTTTGCCTGGAGCCTTCTTGCTTGATTTGTCTTCGATAGTGTCCAACGGTTACCAGATAAGTGATATAAAGAAGTTCTTTCTTAACCCGAATATGCCTTTTAAAGACAAGAGAGCGATGAGGGATTTTGTAGAGAAAGCTGTTCAATTCTCGATTGTCGCATCACCGAGTGCAAAGGACGACAGGTATTCCAGGATATATCTCGACTCCGATTTCTCATTCAGGGATTTCAGATATGTCCTAGACAAGCTCTTTAGCGAAACCGATTCTAGAAAGTGCCAAATTCACTTTCAAAGATTGCTTACTTTGCTTTTTGGTGAAGAGCGTTTTATCGACAATAAAGACGACAATGATGTCTTTGGCTTTGTACAAGACAGGTTTAAGGTTTTTCTAAACACGCTATCGAGTAATGAGGAAAATGGTTATCGAGTCGAAAAGCCGGTTTTTTCTCTTTTTTTGAAGTATCTAAAGAGCGTGAAGTATGTATCGAAGGATAAGAGCAAAGGAGTGAGAGTCTATCCATTTGGCGAGGGTGCAACAACTCCTTATGATTACCATTTCCTTATTACCCTAAATGAAAATGAAAGCAAATCTCTTTTGAAGGATGCTGGTTTTCTCTCTGAATATGAGAGATCTGGCATAGATGATGAGGATGTGACAAATGGTTTGTTGGAGACATATGCGTCATTTTCTGCAAACTTGTATCTTTCAGCATCAAGAGAGACATATTCCTCTGTATCGCTTCCGCTGGTCTTGCTAAAGGAAAGACAAATTGATGCGCATCTTGATTCTCGAGATAGCTATATTGCTGAAAACAGCGAAAAAAGAGATGTGGCAGAGATATATCCTATACAAAAAGAATCCTACATTAATGCACTTAAATCATCATTGAAGGATGCAAGGCGAGGATCTTTTTCGCTTCCGTCTACAGAAAGTGATCCGTGGCTTTCATTCACGACAGTCACAGACTATGAAGAGTGCCATTTCAAGTATGCGCTTCTCAATAGGTTCAGGCTTAAGAATCTTCCGGCTTATGAGAGCGTCCAATATGATGCGAGGGAAATCGGTACAAGAATGCATTCAATCATGGAGAGGTTCGATCGCTTTGCCCCATGTGCTTCGCCTGATTGCCTTGATGATTTTTTCGAGCAAGAGATGAGAGCTTGGCAAGATGGCAAACGATTTTTCTTCGATGAGAATACCAAAACAGAGAGAATTGAGAATATGCCAGCTGGTTCAGCTGTCCCTTCAGATCAAGTTGTAATGTACATCAAAAAACACTTTCTGAGCACTATGAAGAAAGTTGCATCGCAAATAAGGCAAGAGAGCAACATCATCTATGATGGCTTGGAGCTTAAATACAGCTCTGAGTTCCCTGAGTATGGCTTTAATCTCACTGGTCGTATCGACAAGATTGCAAGATCCAAGACAAGTGGCGAGATTGTTGTATATGACTATAAAACTGGAAGGAAGTACAGCAAGAAAGATGTCGAGAAAAAGAGCTTGCAATTCGATATCTACAAAATGCTTATCGAAAAGAATAAGAAAGAAGATGTAGAGGATGGAAAATATGCATTCTTAAAATGTGGTTCATTCCTTGATGGATGGCCTGATGGAAAAGAAGATTTCAAGAGTGCATTAGACAGGCTTAGCCTCGCAAGCGATGGGATAAAAGACGGCTTGATGGAAAAAACAGATGACTGGAATCGATGCATAGGATGTGAATTCAAGGGAATTTGCAGGAGAAGGATGAACATACAATGAGCACTTTTGATGATATTTTGGCCCTTTCTGGAAAAAAACTATCAGAGGATCAAAGACGAGCTGTTGATTCTGATGTTGCGACTGTCGTATCAGCAGGAGCTGGCTCCGGAAAGACTACTGTGCTTTCATTTCGCTTTCTACGTCTTGTATGCTCAGGAGTCGATGCCGATAGGATATTGACAATAACATTCACAAAGAAAGCCGCATCTGAGATGTATGAGAGGATATACACGCTTTTGTCTCTTGCTGCAGCAAAGGATGCCTCGGACAGTTATCTCAATAAGCAATTGAGAGATAACTTCAATAAAGCAGCTATATCGACAATGGATTCGTTCTGGTCTGAAATTGCACGCTCAGGGTGTTTGAAATATGGCATAGATAGGAATTTCTCAATTCTTTCAGATGACGAATTAGCCGAACTTGTGGATAAAATTGTAGATAGACTCGCATTTGATGAGAATTTCTTTGAGGAATATGACTATATTGCATCAAACAAAAAACAAAGTGAGATTTATGAAATCTTCGAAAAGATAGCGTTTCATATAAATGTGCTTGCAGATCTAAATCGCGATGATATTGAAAAGGGAATACACGATTTGATCTCTATATTGAAAAAAGAGAAAGCAAATCCCGACTTATTGAAATGTTATTTGGATCAAATCGGATCTTACAGAGAATATTCGAACGATAAAGGCTTCTTTGCAGATGGCACATTCGACAAAGCTATAGAGAGCTTTTCAGAAGGCGATTATGCCAAGTTGCCAAAGTTCAATATAGTCACAAAAGCTGTATCGAATAGCTGGGAAGAATTAAAGGGTATTGTGAAGCTTTATAGAGAGGCCCTGGTAGATGTCCAGAATATTTGGCTTTTGGAGAATTCTATCGATGATGAGATGTTTGTCTCTAAATTGATAATTGCTTTTGCAAAAGAGTTCAACAAGGAAAAGCGAAAAGCGGGGCTTTTGACATTTTCGGACGTAGAGGCACTTGCAAAGGATATTCTTTTACATGACAAAGGTATCAGATCATACTACAAGGATCGTTTTGATTACATAATGGTCGATGAGTTCCAAGATAATAACAATGAGCAAAAGAACCTTTTGTATTTATTGTCAGAGAAGAAAGACATTTTCACAGAAGGTATTCCTAGAGCAGAAGACTTGGATTGTAAAAAGCTCTTTCTAGTAGGTGATGATAAGCAATCGATCTACAGATTCAGAGGAGCTGATGTATCTGTATTCAATAATCTCAAGGATGAAGTTGTCAAGAAAATGAAAGGAGCTTTTCTAACACTTGGCGACAATTATCGCTCAGAGAGAAAGCTTGTCGAGCATTTCAACCAGGTATTCTCTTTTGTATTCTCTAGTTCTGGAAATGAAGACAAAAGCTTTGATGAAAGAGTTGTTGATAGCTTTACATCTAGTGAGTGTGATCTATTCGAGGCCTCTGCTGGAAGCATAAGAGCAGGAAGAGGAGAGGGGCCTGTGGATCCTGTAATAGAACTTGATCTGTTGGATGATGACGATGAGAGCGATGATACTGGACTTTTGAGCAAGACAGATTCAGAGGCTGAGTTCATTGCCAATAAGATTCTAGCAATAATGGAAGATCCTCGATTCTTGATAGCTGAAAATGGACAGAAGAGAAAGCCTAGGTTCGATGATATAGGTGTTTTGTATTCGATGACAAAGACACAAATGCCAATAGAGAGGGCTTTGAGAAAAAAAGGCATCCCTTATACTGTCGTTGAGTCCACATCATCAATGCTTGAGGGGCTGGCTTATGACTTCTACAGCTTTTTACAACTTCTTGTCTATCCTGATGACAAGAAGTCATATATTGAGATCCTCTTCTCCCCATTTGCAAGGATATCGAACGAGGGCATGGCTCTCTTTATAGATCCAGATAAAGACAAAGAGTTCATTGCATTTGATGAAACTCCTCATTTTTCAAATCCATCTGATGCTGAATCATTCGCTTTCTTGCACGATTTCTATAATAAATGCAAGCTCAATGCGGGGCGTGAGACAATAGCTAAGACATTGGAGCGCATTTATTACGAGTCAGGATACAGGACATATTTGGTATCTTCTCCATCCTTAGCTGTCTACGATGAGCACTTCAGCTATTTATGGGCGCTTGCATCTAAAATAGACAGTGAGGGTGGCAATATTGTCGATTTTCTCGATTTTATTAGAAAAAGGATTGGAACGGCAGAAAAGCTCAGAGGAATCGACATACAGCGCTTGGAGGCAGATGGTGTTAAGCTCATGACTGTCCACAAATCAAAGGGTCTTGAGTTTCCTATAGTAATTCTTGCATCTGCAGGAACTGTCGAAAGTGATAAGGAGTGCCAGAATAGCATCATCGATACTGTCCATGATGGCAAGCCATTTGTTCATTATGACATTATAAATAGCGATTACATTGCTCAAAAAGGTTTTAGTGGTTGCGATGTAAAGTCAAAGCCGATTGCGACTCCATTTAACAGATACAATCGCAAAAGAGTAGTTTCTGAGTACAAGAGAATTCTGTATGTTGCTTTGACGCGCGCAATAAACCATTTGGTGATAACAGCTATTACGTACCCATTTGAAACAAAGAAAGGTGATGAATCAGCAAAGATCTCGCTTTACAGAATATATAAGGAAGCATTGGACAAAGTCGGACAAGATAAAGTAAGCATTGAATACTTTAGCAGATTTTCTTTGCAAGAATCGCTATCTTCACGCTCTGGGCACAAAGATTTGCGTGACATGTCATGGTATGAAAAGGCCCATCTTGCAAAAGAGGCAACATGGAATGATGTAAAAGTTGGCGTAAAGGAGATAAGCCACGAAGAATATGAGAGCAAAAACAGCTATAGTGGCGATTTGCTTCCTGATTTCCTTGTCGAGGATATTCTCAATGCGCATCCTGATATCAGGGCTGACTTTGGTACTCTTGTCCATTCATCTCTTGAGTCATTGGTCTCAAATGTAAGCGTAAGGGAATTCTCAAATAGAAACATTGGAGAGCTGGACGCTCTTAGGCTATCAAAGGAAGCCGAACGAATTTCTCTCGATTTCAAGAAAAGCTCTTTTTATGAGAGATTCATATCAAATAGCAACAAGCAATCAGCAGAGGTTCGGTTTTACTATCCATATGAGAATAGAATCTTGGAGGGATCAGCTGACTTGGTTGTCTTCAGGGACGACTACAATCTTGTAGTGGACTATAAGACAGATAGGCATAGGAATCCAGAAGAGCACAAAATGCAAATCACAATGTATGCAAAAGCACTCGAAGAGCTATACAAGAAAACTTGCTATGGCATTGTTTGCTATGTCAGGGATTTTTCTTGTGGTCCTATATGGGACAGGGATGGAAATGAAATCGATTTGCCACTATAACCCCTATAGCCCTTTTATTGCTTTAGCTATCCTTTCAAGTCCTGTCTGAACCATATCGAGGCTTGTTCCATAGTTGAAGCGTATGAAGTTGTAGTATTGGTCTCCAAACCATGTGCCATCATTCATTGCAACTGAGGCATCGACGCCAAAGAATCTGGATAGTATTCCACCGCCTTTGCCTCCCTTGTAGCGCTCAGGCTTGGATTCGACTTTTGCTTTTATCTTTTCATATACCTTTGAGCAGTCTAGGAAAGCTACAAATGAAGCATCAGCATTCACAAGTTTTATCTCCGGGCAGTTTTCTTCAAGGTAAGAGCGAATGAAACGTGCATTGTTTCCAAGATAAGAGCAAAGCTCTTTGTTGTAATCAAGTCCATCCTTATATGCAACTTGTGCAAGCTCTCCGATAACATATCCAGGAGTTGTAAGCCAAAGTGCTTCTTGTCTTTTTTTGAATTCTCTCTCCATTTCTTTATCTGAGAAGATAGCTATCGCTGAGTGTTCTCCAGCGACATTGAATGTTTTTGATGGAGCCATAAGTGTTATGCACTTGGCATTTATTTTGTTGTTTGCTTTTCCCATCGGAATGTGAGTCTTGCCTGGATGGACAAGATCTGCGTGGATCTCATCAGATACGATGACGATGTTGTTTTTCTTTGCAACTTCAAGTACGAAAATCAAATCGTTTTCATTAAAGACAAGTCCAGAAGGGTTATGAGGAGAACAAAAAAGAATCATCTTCGCTTTCTTGGCATCTTCCTCAAATCGCTTTCTGTCTAAAAAGAATTTTCCATTATCATATCCAAGCTCATGGTCGAGCATGATTCGTTTAGAGCGTGAGCAAAGTTCTCTAAATGGCCTATATGTAGGAGATGGCACAAGAATATCATCTCCTTCGTCTGTGAATATGTCGATTGCTAGAGCAATACCATGTAAGAGGCCCATTGTGAATATGATAGAGTCCGACTCTACTTCCCAGTTTTGTTTCTTTATAAGCCAATTTGATGCTATTTGCGTAAATGAGTCGAACACAGGGTATCCAAAGACTGAGAGAGATGCAATCTCTTCGGCTTTTTGCTTTATATGCTCCTCTGGGTAGAAATCCATGTCAGCGACCCAGAATGGGAGAGCATCTTTGTTTGAGCATATAGATTCTATTGCATCTTTGTTCCATTTGACGCTATTTGTTTTCCTTCTATCGACAACGTTATCGAAATTCATCTTCTGAAAAGCTCCTTTGTATCAACAAGACCAATATATTGCCCTGTTGTCTTCTTTTTGTAAATGATCGCTTTCTCTGGACATCTATGATAGCATGCATAGCACTTTATGCATGCATCCTTGAACATAGCTTTTCCTTTGTCGATTGTTATGTTGTCTGTTGGACATATCTTGTAGCATATTTCGCATGCTGTGCATTTGTCGCTTACAGCCAAGTCTGTGACTTTCTTTGGCTTGTTTGTTCGATTTGAAATAAGCTCTTTTATGTATGAGAATGGGATATATTTTGATATCTTGATTTCTTTGTTCTCTATATCATTTATTGTTTTTTCTATCCTCAATGCGCGCTTATTCACTTCTGCAAGTGTCTTCATCTCTGAAAGCGATTTATGATGTTTTTTCAAGTCAGCGCTTGGAAATTTCAATGAAGTCGAATAAGAAAGTGCAACACCGCTATCCATCAAGAGTTTCTCGAGCATGTAGTTTGCTCCAAGAGAATGGCCACTTGATGTATTGATTGCAAATATATATTGCAATGCTGAATTGTCTCTTTTTGAAAGGACTTGCTTAACAAAAAGCGCTACAGGGTAAGGGTAGCTTTGGTTGTAGACAGGAAACATTATCCCAAGTGTCTCTGTGTCATCAGGGAGCACGTATTGCCCTGATAAAAATTCGCTAATAAAGTGTATTTCAGCATTTTTGAATTGTTTTGCAACATACAGAGTGTTTCCTGTGCCCGTATATAGTGCAATTATGAATTTTCCCATTACTCAAATTCCTTTGGGTCGATTTGCTTGATAGTTTTTGCAATAGCATCGCAATCAGAGTGTCCAACATTCAAGCTTGTAACTATTCTTCCCATTCCATTGTCAGACAAGAATAGGATTCCTCTTTTCTTGAATGCTTCTACTATATTTGCTATAGGATAGACAGACGAGAAGAATATCATATTCGTACTTGATATCTCTACTTTAGCCCAATCTGTGTTCTCTAGGGCATCGGATAGTGTCTTTCTGTTGTCATGATCTTCTTTAAGGCGCTCTATGTTATGCTCAAGCGCATATATTCCAGCAGCTGCCAATATGCCTATTTGTCTCATTCCTCCTCCAAGTATTTTCTTGCATCTGCGAGCGTCTTTGATGAAATCACGATTAGAGCAAAGGATGGAGAATGCTGGTGCTCCGAGACCTTTTGATAAGCAGAATGTTATATCATCAGCATTATTGGCATATTCTTTTACAGATATTCCACTTGCAACTTGTGCATTGAATATTCTTGCACCATCGAGATGGAGCCAAAGATTGTTGTCTTTTGCAATCTTCTTAAGCATTTGCATTGTTTGTATGGGATATACAAGGCCTGATGTAGTGTTCTCAACTTCGAGCATCGATGTCTCAGACATATCATATGCATATTTATGGATATTTTCCTCAACGCTCTCTGGAGACAGGATTCCGTTTTGTGACTCAGCATATACAGGTAGAGTGGCTGCTAGAGAGCATACAGCACCTATCTCATGCTTCGATATATGAGACTCCTTTGCGCAAATTACTTCCTTTCCTCTGCCGCCTTTAAGCATCAATGGAATCAGGTTGCCCATGCATCCTGATGATACAAGAAGAGCATCTTCCTTTCCTGTAATCTCTCGGGCCATAGCCTCAAGCCTGTTTACTGTAGGATCCTCTTTATATACATCATCGCCGACTTCTGCACTATACATTGCTTTCCTCATCCCTTCGGAGGGAAGCGTGAATGTGTCTGATCTTAAATCGTACATTTTTTATCTCCTTTGTTGATTCTAATCGATTCATACAAATCGAAGAATGTTGGAAAGGTAACGCTTGCTGCTGATGTATCATCTATGAAGATGCTTTCATCACTTCCTGCAGCAGCTGTTGCCATTGCCATGATTATCCTATGGTCTTTGTATCCTTTGACAAAGCCACCTTTTATCCCTCCATTTGGATGTATAAGCATCCCGTCATCCTCTTCTTCTACATCCACGCCAAGGGATTTCAAGTTTGCGCACATTGTAGCGATTCTGTCTGTTTCTTTTATTCTTGCTTGCGCAACATTTGTAAGATGAACATCGCTTTTTGCAAATGAGGCAACGACAGCAAGAACAGGAAGGGCATCTGGAATTGCATTTAGATCAAACTCGCCACCAGATAGCCCATTATCAGGTCCCTTTACAGTCACTTCGTTTCCGTTCCAAGTTATTGCGCATCCCATCGCTTTTAGAATATCCAGAACAGCTTTGTCTCCTTGGGGGTCATTTTTATCAAGGCCTTTTACAGTTACTTCGCTTTTCGATATTGCACCCATTGCAAAAAAGAAAGACGCAGATGAGAAATCGCCAGAGATATATTCATCAAATCCATGATAGCGTTGTCTTCCCTTTATTGTTGCACTCTCAAGATCTTGTGAAATCTCATACTTTATGTTTTGCTTATCAAGCCACGAGAGCGTGATCTCAACATATGGTTTTTCATATAAAAGAGAGCATTGGATAGTTGAGTCTCCACATGCGAGAGGAGTTGCCATCAAAAGCCCTGAAAAATATTGACTGGTTTTGCACTCAATAACAGTTGCCCCTCCCTTGAGAGGTCCTCTTATTCTTACGGGAGGTTTGCCATTATGTGTTTCTATATCAGCTCCAAGATCCTTTAACGAAGATGCTAGAGGACCTACGGGTCTAGATTTGAGTTGTTCATCTCCAGTGATTGTTACATTTGCACCTACAGATGCAGCAAGGCCTAAAAGGAGATACTCTGTAGTGCCACTATTGCCTGCATCGATTTCAATATCTGTTTTCTCGTTCAATGCATTGGTTGCGTCTACATAAGCAATTGATTTGTCTTGGTTGAAAGTTATGGTTGCTCCAAGTTTAGAACATGCTTTTATGCAAGATTTCGTGTCTTCTGATAAGAGAGGGTGTCTTATTATAGATTTCTCTTTTGAAAACGTTGCAATCAAGAAGGCCCTTATTGTTTGGCTTTTGGATGCAGGGATCTCTATCTTACCAGAAACGCGTTTAGCACTTATTTCAATCATGGAGAGAATTATATTGCAAATTATAGACAATGGGAAATAAGCTTTCCTTGATTAATAGCATTATTGCAATAAAACAATCCGAATTCGGTATTATTTATATGTTATTAATAATACATAAAGTCATAAAATTGACTACCACAAACATGGTAGCCATCAAGTTTTTATTATTCAGCGTTTTCGTCGCACCATCTTTTCATAAATACAGCTGTTGAGCGATTCATCTCATCCATGAACTTGCTTGAGTACTTTTTATTGAAATAGTAGTCGGCAAATGTCCCAGTGTTATTACAAGGAAGTACATTTCTCTCTCTAAGTGCATCCTCATGAGCTTTGTACATCTTTGCACACTCATCCACGCTTTGCTTTTTGTATCCATTTTCCATAAACAGATATTCAGGTTCTGGCCTAAGAGTCATTTTTTGCGATGCAGGTTGCTTTGGATATCCCATTATGAGCATGCTTGCTGGAATTGCGTATTTGGGAAGATTAAGAAGTTTTTGAGTTTCTTCATAGTTCTCGATAATATCGCCTATGAAGCATGAGCCTAAACCGAGTGCCTCAGCAGCGATGACTGCATAAGTACTTGTTATTATTGCATCTTGCATTGCTAGATGCAAATCACCGATTCCTGGCTTTCTTACATCCTTCCCGATTCTGTCTTTGCATCCGCTTTCTTCCATCCATCTATACCATCTTTCCATATCGGCCAAGAATACCCAGACAATTGGTGCTTTCTCAATCATCAATTGGTGGTCGCATATATTAGCAAGGCATGACTTTTTTTCTTTGTCAGTGACCTCGATGATCGAGTACATGTTCATATTTCCAGCACTGGGGGCTCTTAATGTGAGCCTCTTTAGCTTATCGAGCACTTCTGGCTCAATAGGTTGGTCTTTAAAAGATCTGATGCTTCTTCTTTTTTCCAAAAGTTCTATTGTTTCTTTATTCATGCGCAAATATTAAGGCATAGGAAAAACATGAGCAATAGAAAATACAAAATGATATAAAAACCCTTTACATTAGCTTTGATTTTCATGGCTATCAATATGTGGAAAATTTCGCACTAAAAGAAAAAAAGTTTGACTTTTTGATAGGGGGGGGGGTATTATC
>DKCO01000035.1 GCA_002452215.1 Spirochaetales bacterium UBA6872 | reverse complement strand
TTCATCCAGGCAATCAGTAGATTCAAACAATCAGATGAGAGACGAGAGATCATCTCAAATTGCTTCGAAAGTATGCATCCTCGATCCATTGCAAGCATCGAGAAATACCCTAATAACCTTATATCAGCCATTGCTTTCCTTTGCATCTCTAGCCTCTCACCGTTATCAGAGCCCAAGAATATATCATTGGCTCTGAATACCGATTCAACTATGTCCAATGAAAGATTTTGCAAGCGAGATGTGAATGTGAACCTATACATCTTCGGAGACTTCTCTGTAACAACCATCACATACGAGCAAAGCTCCTTAGCCTTAGTAATCACCATAAGCTCACTTGCCATAAATCTCCCACCTCATTCACAAGTCGCCTGTCGGCGACATTTATCTCAAGATTCAGGGCAAGCCCTGAGATTCAAGATCATTGATTCAAATCCAGCCATAAGGCGGGACGCACACCGTAGTTGCTGCGGACGTAGCGGCCGGAGTAGTAGTCGCCGCTGACGTTGATGCCGTAGGTGATGCCGCCACTGTAATCGACACAGGCCGCGTAGTCCTGCCTCCATCCAGGCGAGCGAAGCCACCACTTTTCCCCGCAAGACCTATCCTTATCTGTTTTAAAGTACTTGCTAGCTTCATCGACACTCAACAGGAATATATAATCCTCTGTGTCATTTCCACCTTTTGTGCCATCTTCTGGATTATCTGGATTTTCTATCTTGCTCTTGGCTATAAGCTTCTTTTCTTCTTCTGTAAATACCAAGTTGTAGAAATCATTGTTGAGATAACTCCTTAATGTACAAGTCTCCCAAGTAACATTCGAACGCTCATCATTATATTCTTTCTGAAATAAGACATCTTTACTTATCACTAAGGCTTTGCTGTCTTTCTTATCTAGCACAAGCCATTCTATTGTTTCATCATTGTATGTTCCAAATCTCAAAACATCTCCGACTTTGAAAGACTTTGCTTTAATTCGCATTCCATCAATTGCTCTATTAGCTTTATCTATTTTGTCTTGAATCCTATAGTAATTGAAGATAGCCTTATCTTTTGTTTTCTGTTCTTTGAACTTGTCAATTGCCTTGTCATATTCACCTTTCTCCATCAAGGCCAGTCCTTCTTTGTACAGGGTATCATCATAGAATACGGACTCATCACCTGATAAATCCAATCCACTTCCCAAAGAATATGATCCGTATTCACCAGTTATTGATATCTTTACCTGTCCATTTCCTATCTTGCTTGCTTTAGCTAACACTTCTCGGAGATTCGGATAAGTCTTGTCATACGTATCTTCATCAAATGCATATACCCTTATCGCATTGTACCTATAGCTATCTCCCATTATAAGTTCGCCATTGTATTTCAAAATCGAGTTATCAGGTAGCTTCATCTTTATATTATATACGGCAGAAGTATCAACATAATCAGTATTTCTTCTTGATGTTGTTACATCGCTCTCAATGCCAAATCCTTTCTCATAGATGTATATTATTCCAGTACCATCTTGCTCTATCCTCATATCCCATTGCATTTTCCCGTCTTTGGTAGTACCAGAATTCTTATAAGTACCCGACTGAGCTGTCTTCAACTTGAAATAGTATGTCCCATCCGGATCTCCAAATTCATCTACATTGTCAACTTTAACAAATGAACCAGCAAAGCAACATCCAATTGCAAAGCTGAGCAATACAAAACAAAGTAGTTTCTTAACTTTCATAAAGCTCCCCATCCTCTATCTTTTTTTAAACGCTCTAATATGACTTACATCTAACTTTTCTAAACGTGAAGACAAATGAATTCTTCTGCTAATTAAAAGCACTTACTATTTGAGAATGCTTTTCATAACATCCTCAACAACAATATTCTTGACAGCCTTTAAGTCTGTCAAATCCTCTTCCATATTCTGGACATTCTCTCATCATATCTCTCTACCTACCTTTTTTAGTTTTTCTTTTCCCCAAATATACCAATCACAATCTCTTCGTGTGCCTTGCAACTTTTTTTCTTTTTTGTATACTTCAAGCATATTAAAAAATATTGAATAGTCTTTTATTCTTTCACGTGTTATTTTCTCTTTAAACAAAGAACTATTCTTCTTTGCATACCCGTAAAGAGAATCACATACCAATGTATCATAAATATAGTACGCATCCTTGTTTACAGCATTTGAACAATTATTAGAAATGCAACAATATTTTGTAGCAAAGGAAAGATTTTTTCGGCCAGTTGCTCCTTTTATTAATTCTATTGCAGAAAAATCCCCAACTCGAATCAATCCGTCTAAATTATTTTTCTCTGAAAAGAAAACAATTTTTTTAGCCATGTTGTAGATCGCTACTTCACCGCCTTCTTTTTCCAAATTTGTATTGTAAAACGAATTTAGTAATCGAACTTTAAGAATAACTTCATCTAGATTTGAATTTGATGGATATCTTGAAAAAACTTCCTCAACTAATTTGTTTCCAACAAAATATGGCATCAAAAAATCAATTCTTGATAGTTCATCTACCTTATCACTTAGATTTATCATTTTTTCCTCCCCTAGTTATAAACCCATAGTACCCCCCCCCCATATAAAAATGTCAATGAAAATTGCTTGATTTAGAACTTTTTTCAATTATGAATAGAGCTTATAGAAACTGTGCCATATAAAGAGGTAGATACAATATCCCATCCTCTTCAGTTATATCTCTTCGGCATAATATGTAGGCTTGTCCTAGCCTCTTATTGTATTTTTCTCTAAAGCGATCTAGGGAGATATGATTTATGCTTCTTCCTGATTTCACTTCAATTGGACATATCTTTTTATCTTTTAAAATCAAAAAATCTATTTCATTTGAATAATCGCTAACTGATCGTACTTTGAACGTATGGTAGTACAAATGATATCCATGGCATCGCAGCAACTGTGCAACAACATTCTCCATTAGCATTCCTTCGTTGATATTGAGTCTATCAAGAAGAATTGCTTTGTATAATTCGTTATTGATGGAGTTTTTATCAGCAAAAGCATGAGAGACTAAAAGTCCAGTGTCAGACATATAGCATTTGACTTTTGTCTCATCTGCATTCATAGCAAGAGCTGCAGAGATATCAGTAGAGTTGTAGCAAGGATTAATTACCATTGCGTCATCTAGCCAAAGAAAGGCATTCTCATAATCTCTCCTTCGCGCGTTTTTTCCAAGGTTTGATAAATTGAATCTCTTTTCATGCTTTGAAAGCATCGAAGGAAGGAAATCGAAGATGGCCCTTACCTTGCTTGCATTTTTGCCTGCGAACTTTCCAATGTCCTGCCTATAAAGAGTCAAAATACGCTTTTTAGCTAGATCAGCATCCTCAAATGATTTATTTTCGACATAAGCTTTGATTGCTTGAGGCATTCCCCCAACAAGTATGTACTGTCTAAATTGGTTCATAACCTTCTTATGAACAGCATTTCCGACAGGCGTCTTCTTTTCAAAGCACTCCTTCAAATAAGGCATAGTCACACTATCGCCAAGAGCCCATAGAAATTCCTCAAAATCAAAAGGAAACATTTCTATATGTTCTTCTTCGGAAGGTATCAAGATTTTACTAGGATTCATCATCAATGTAACAAGAGAACCAGTTTCAATGAAATTGAAACGACCATCTTCCACAAATCTCTTGATCAATGCTCTTGCTTTAGGAAATAGCTGAACTTCATCGAAAACAATCAAACTTTCACGTCGAAATAACTCTACATTATAGACAGCAGATAATTTTGAATAGAACAAATCCATGTCCATTATATCGTCAAAAAGAGAAAGAACCTCGCCAGAAACTTTATCAAACTCGACGACTATGCTTGAGCGATAACAAGAAGATGCGAACTTTTTTATAGCATATGTCTTACCCACACGCCTCGCGCCCTCTACAAAAAGGGCACTTTTTCCTTGGCTTTTGTTTTTCCAATTCAGAAAATCTTCATATATTTTGCGCTTAAAATCGATTTGTTCCATATAATTCTTTTTATATAAAGATGTTAACCTATGTTTTTCACGAAATCAATAGTTTCAAATATTTATTTTTTCACGAAATTGAGAGTTTCAATACCCTGTTTTTTCACGAAATTGAGAGTTTCAAACTATCGTTTTACATACTTTGCATCCCTATTTTCAGAGCAGATCCATCCATTACTAGTACCCTGTAACGACT
>DKCO01000004.1 GCA_002452215.1 Spirochaetales bacterium UBA6872 | reverse complement strand
TATTTCATGCGTTTATTCTGAGGAGATTATGGCGAAAAAATATCAAACTATGACATCGGATTATTCACATTATCTGACAAATAATGTCGAAATCTTTGGCTCCTCGTGTATAGGTATGAATGAAACGAGTAGCATCAGCTAGCCTTATGTTGTCCATAATGTCTTCTAGGTAGGGAAATTACGAGACTCGAACAACACAGATAAATCATATCAATCATGTTGTTTATGTTCTTGAAGCCATAAGAGCGGCGGATAATCAGCTTGATTTTGTTGTTTTTCTTAATTCTTGTTGGCTATATTTTTCAAGCTAAAAGCTGTTTTACCAAAGATTTGACAAAAGGTAGAAGTAATGCAATATTATAGATAAGAGGCACTGCCGATGAACGGTCAACCTCTAAACCAAATGCAAAATTAGTCGCCTAGATTTTCGAAGTTGCTGGGCGATTATTTTTTTCTATTTATAGCTATCAAAAGTCCCATGACCGTGAATATGATCATAAGGATCTCGTATGCATCCATAGACATCACCTCCTTCATCAACATATCAGAAGAATCGGGAAGCAACGCCTCCCGATATCCAGATAAGGATCCAAGAGGTTAACCGTCCACCGTTTATGGCAGTGCCAACATAATCATAGCAGGAATGCTCTGTTTTTATGAATGCTCAATTATGGACAAGATGTGTTTAGGTTGCTGGCAGGTTTCTTGTCATTATCTTCTTCTTAGAAAAGTTTTTCCAATATCAGCCATTGGTGTTTTTCTATTATGCTTTCAACAAGAGTCCCATTGCTTGCGTTATGATTTCCTTTTTCAATCAACATCATGCTTCTAATTAACTGAAAATAGAATGATAAACATCAAGCTCAAGTTTTGGTTTTCTATCTGGAGTCAATAAGCCATTTGTTTCTTGCATGACATCTGTAAGCTGTGTATAGCAAAAGCCAGATAATACCTTATCATCTTTAACTCTATTCAAAAGAGCTTTCAGTCTATTGAAATATGCATCAGAATCAACGACCTTCCCATTGTATCCCCATGTATCATCCCTGCCATCAGAGAATGCGATACCTCCGAATTCAGTAAGGATTATGGGCTTTCCATCATATGCATAGCCATTTGCATAAAGTTCTCTAAGATCCGCACGTCCATTTGATGCCATCTCGACGGAAGCACCAAGCCATTGCGGTATAACGGAATAATCATGCACAGAAAGTATATCTCCACTCGATGTCTGCTCCCAGCCATCGTTTGATGAAATAAACCTAGTATCATCAAAAGCTTTTGCATAGCTTGCTAGCGAATTAGCAAATTCCTGCTGCTTCTTGTCCTCGAGAATGTTAGAAACCCCCCAGCTCTCGTTCAATGGAACCCATGCAATTATTGATGGATGATTGTATTTTGCACGTATGTAATTGTCGAATTGCGATAAAACAGCGATAGAGCTATGTGGAGAGTAGCTATAACGCGAGGGAAGTTCACCCCATACAAGAAAACCATGCAGATCAGCATAGTAGTAGTATCTCGCATCCTCTATCTTCTGATGTTTTCTCGCTCCGTTGAACCCCATCTCCTTCGAAATTATGATGTCTTTTTCCAGTTCTTCTCCTAAAGGTGGCGTCATCAATGAATCTGGCCAATATCCTTGGTCAAGGACCAGACGTTGATAAAGCCTATGGTTATTAAGAAATATGTCTTTGCCTCTAACTTCTACATTTCTCATCCCGAAATACAGAAATACCTCGTCATCGTCTGCATTTATAACTACATCGATAAGATTCGGATTTTCCAAAGACCATTGGTAGTCGCATCTGAGAATATCCCAATCAGAAAATACGAACGAGGCCAAGCCCTCAGAACCTGATGTGTTGAACTCAAGGTTTCCGATCTTCTCGCCTTTGAGATATAAAGTCGCAAAGACTCTCTTTATGTTCGCATCCGAAAGCTTTATATAAAAGTCGGCCCTATTTTTGTTTATATCAGGCACAATCAAACATTCTTGAACATATATACTTCCTGCTTCTTCGAGCCAGACGCTTTGCCAAATACCTGTTGTTGCTGTGTACCAACATCCAAAGACATCGCCCTTCCATGACTGTTTTCCTCTTATTTGGGAAGTTGAAAGAGTATCCTCACATCTGACGACAATCTCGTTCTTTCCATCATCAAGATACTTTGTTATATCAACTTTGAAAGAAGAAAACCCTCCTTCATGAAAATATGCAAGAACGCCGTTTATGTAGATCTCTGAATAGTAATCGACAGCGCCAAAGCAAAGAAGCAATTTCTTTGTGTTTTTTCTGTACTCAAATGTCCTTCTATACCAAACAACAGTGATATCATCTTGGATATCAATGCCGCTCATTTTCGATTGGTAGCAAAAAGGTACGTTTATCTTTTTGTCGAACTTGACAGAGCCGATTGACATTGATGCATCATTGTCAAATGCAAAATCCCATTTTCCATCAAGAATCTGGGTATTTCTTCTAATAAAAGCCGGATCTGGATATGATGCTTTATTCATAGCTCGACACCTTCCTTCATAAGAAGCGCCCTAACAGAATTAGCACTTACTCTCTGTATAGAGCATTTTTCTCTTAAAGCGCAAGCAACTGTTGCTCCAGAGGCTTGTCCAATTGCACTTGCAATCCTCATAACACGATAAGATGCATGCGCTCTATGTGTACCCGATATATTCCTGCCAGAAAGGCAAAGATTATCGATTTTCACTGGTTGCAAGCACCCTAATGGTATGTCATATGATTGAACTTGTACAGGTAACCCGTCGCTCTCTGCTTGCCCTCCTCCATTTGGATTGTGGATATCGATTGGGAAAGAAGCTCCATGCACAACAGCATTTGCAAAAGTTCGAGAAGCAATAATATCCTCAGCTGTCAAAGTATAGAGACCTTTGAACCTGCGGCTTTCCCTGACTCCAACACTCTGTGCCGATGATGATACATATGCATGCTCAAAGCCTGGAACATATTTTCTCAAAAAAAACACAACTTTCTCTTTTTGCTTCTCAAGCTCTACAGATGCATCCGAAAGTGATTTCGCATCCAAAGTATTTACACCACATAGCTGTGTTGCATTAATAAGATATGTACCCTTATCAACGCCCGGATAGAGTCTTACAATCGAAACATTCCTTGGAAGTTCTCCTGATTTCTCACACTCTCTAGACTTTTTCAGATAGCTTGTGCCATCGGCAAGTAAAAAATCGTCAATTTCATGGCGACAGTGGAATTTGCAATTCGGATCAACTCCACCAAGATGGAACATCATGCTTACAGGTTGCACTAATCCGTCATCGTCACGCCCATACGAGAAAGGACACCCTGAACGATAAGCAAGATATCCATCACCTGTAGAATCGATATAGTACTTGGCTTTAATCAAAGCAGGCCCATCTGGCAAAAGAACCACAGCATCATTTATCTTATTATTCTCAACGATGACATCAACAACTGGTACTTGAAGCAACAACCTTACGCCGTTTCCAACCAAAAATTCCTTGAGAACACTATTTGCATTGTCCTTATCAATAGCTGTCCCAGTATCAGGGCTATTTATCAATGAAGCTATCTCGTCACTAATCGTGCCATGCGCGACATTACCCATATATGTCGTAACATCAGAGAGCACCATTGCACCGCCAACCACTCCACTTTTCTCGACAAGAAGCACATCAAAGCCTTCGCGAGCAAGCGTTATTGCGGCAGCTATACCTGCTGGTCCCGCACCTGCAACGACAACATCAGCGCTGGAATAAACTTCAACATCAGTACTATATCTCATAAAAACCTCATAGAATGCCTCCACACAGACACACAATCCTATGCAGAGGCTTATTTCAAAATAAATTACTGCTGGCTATACCAAGCATTTACATCCTTGGCAACCTCTGCTCCACCCTTTGACTCCCATTCGGCGACAAATGCATCATATTCACTTATTGGCTTTACACCAGTTACGAAAAGAATCTCATTGTCTAGCACAAGCTGATTAAGAGATGCTCTGTACTTCGAAAGAGATGCAGGTGTTGGCATATTTGCCGTTGGCGAGTAGACAGCATACTTGTCAAATTCTGCATTCGCAGCATCAAATGCCTTGCCAAGTTCTACATTCCTTCTTGTCCTTGCCATCCACATGTCAGCATACTCCTTCTCTCTTATACCATTAAGGTACCACCAAGCATTGCCCCTTAGCTCAGAGAAGATTGGCATAATAGGCTCATAGTGGTTTCCATCCTTTGTGAATGTCTCACCCTCTGTTCCCAATGTTATATATGTGAATGTCGGTTCTGTGAGCTTTGCATTCATGAACTTTACAGCATCCTCAGGGTGCTTAGCATTTTTAAGAACTACAGAGACATTGTTTAAGTACTTATTTGCTCTGATATGGGCAACACCATTCTCATCCTGCAAAGGCATTACATATGTGATCTCGGCCTCAGGAACATTTGCATATAGAGCAGGAACCTGTGTCGATGCCTCATACCAGTTTGATGGAATTGCAAACACTTTTCCAGATGTAAACTTCTCATCAAGGTTCACTTTCTTGTTTATAGCAATATCCGCATCAATCAAACCTTCCTTATAAAGGCCAGCAAGCCACGAAAGATATTCTTTGTATTTTGGCATTTGCACATAGTGCTTTAAAGTGCCATCAACATCATTCCAATCGAAGTAGATATCGAATGCTGAAATAAGAGTCTCTGCATAGATTCCATTCGGGCTTCCTGCTGCCATCACAGAATATGGAATCATATCAGGATATGCTTTCTTGACGGCTCTAAGCACATTCGCAAACTCTTCAGGTGTCTCTGGGACATCAAGACCGAGCTCATCAAGAATATCTTTTCTCATAAGGATTGTAGACTCGATATTCGATCTCTCATTCATCATAGGAACTCCATAGATTTTGCCATTGTATGTTGTAAGTTTCCAAGTCTCTTCGCTTATCACGCTCTTCATCTCTTGGCCATATTCTGCCAATAGATCATCCAATGCCATAAAACCATTCTGTCCTACTAGGGCTCTAAATTCATCCGGAGACATCCTTACAATATCATAGTCTGCACCTGATGCAATCTCAAGGCTCAATCTCTGAAGTGGATTGTCCTGGCTATTCATGGAATACTCAACAGTGTAGCCTGTTTTCTCTGTAATCGCTTTTGCTGTTGGATCTGCATTGACGTCAACATTGGCAATGAATGTTCCCATTACCTTCAATGTCGGTTTTTCTGCAGAAGCAACCTCTTTCTCTCCTGATGCGAATGCAACAGAGAAGCACATGGCGAGAACGATTAGCAAAGTAATACCTTTCTTCATATAAAACTCCTTTTTATCTTCAGCCCTTTACAGAGCCTATTGTCATACCTGATATCAAATAACGCTGACACACAAGATAGAATATGATTACAGGAATCATACTTAACACTATTGCTGCAGCTTGCATTCCTGAAGATGGAAGATTCATAGAACTCTCAAACGCATTCTCGCTAGAGAGCATACTTGCTGATGTTATCAACTCATACAGATAGAGTTGCAATGGTTTTACATTTTGCTTTGTTATAAAAAGCATCGAATGGTAATAGTTGTTCCAGTAATTTACTCCATATAAAAGAGAGATTGTTGCAATAGTTGGCAACGCCAAAGGTAGATATATCCGCGAGAAAATCGTTACGTGTCCCGCCCCATCAATCCTTGCAGACTCCTCAAGAGCAGATGGAACAGTCTCAAAGCCTGTCTTCATTATAAACAAATTGAATTGGACAACCAAGAATGGAACAATCACAGCCCAAAGCGTATTCAATAGATGCAATGACTGCATAAGAATATAAATTGGGATTGTACCACCAAAGAATAGCATCGAGAAAACATACATAAGAAGAATTGCTTTCTTCCCTCTAAAGTCAGATCTAGATAGCGGATAGGCCGATAGTATCGTTACAAGAACAGATAACAAAGTGCCACCAATTGTTATTAGCACAGAGTTCAGGAAAGCTCTCCAGAAAAGCCCGTTATGAAGCACATAACTATAGACATCCAACTGAAAATCCTTCGGAATAAACGCAACTTTTCCAGCAACGACAGCGTTGTATCCAGAAAACGACTTCGCCACTAGGTGCAATATTGGCAGCAAACAAACAAGAGCCAAAAGTGTCATAACCAAATAGATTAAAAATGAAACGATATTGAATTTTGTTCTTTTCATCACCAAAGACTCCTATTGAAGAATTTGCGCGAAAATGCATTTGCACATACAAGCAGCAAAAAGCCAACAACAGATTCAAAGAGGCCTAGTGCTGTAGCTGTAGAAAAATCCATTTGACCAAGTCCTACACGATAGATGTATGTTTGCAACACATCGCCTTTCGAATATACGGCAGGATTGTACATAACCAGAATCTGATCAGTTCCGGCTTGTAGTATATTCCCTATCTTGATCATCAGCATCATCATGATAATTGGTATCATCCCAGACAAAGATACGTGCCACATTCTTTGAATGCGATTAGCTCCATCAATCTGAGCTGCCTCATATAGGCATGTGTCGATAGCGGTCAAGGCACTTATATATACAACACAAGACCAACCCGTCTCCTTCCAGCCTTCAGTGAAAACAAGCAACGAGCGAAAAACATCAGGATTAGTAAGGAAGTTTACGTTTGGCAATCCAATGCTTGTAAGCATCGTGTTGACAACTCCTGTGGATGAGAGCAACGTAAAAAACACTCCAGATATTACAACCCATGAAAGAAAATGAGGCAAATAGATTATCGTTTGTACAGCTTTTTTGAATCCAATACTCTTAACCTCATTCAACAGCAACGCAATTATTATCGGCAAAGGGAAAAGAAACAAAAGCTTATATAGGCTTATTGATAACGTGTTGCCAAGAAGCATCCAAAAAGTATCGGAACCAAAAAGAGCATCAAAGTATTTAAAACCTACCCAAGGACTTTTTATAAGCGAATCAAACAAGTTCTTACCAGCAAACATATCAAAATCCTTGAACGCCAACGAAAGCCCAATATAAGGTACAAACTTGTAAATCACTACATACAGAATTCCAGGCATACTCATCAGATAAAGAATCCAATTGTATTTGAAGTATTTTGAAAATGATTCTTTCTTTTTTGTTTTTTCAACTTTTAGCTTCATATCTTAACCCTAGCTTCAACAAATAATGGCGTCAACAAAATTTTTCCATTTACAACAAAATTTCTGTTTTATAACACTATTAAACCAACTTTTTTGCCAAAAAAACCCAATTATTCACATGCTTTTCAAGCTATTTTTTGTTTTAAATCAGTTTTAGCTGTGTTAAAGTATATTGTAAGGAAGATGTACATGGCGAAAGAACTAGAGCTTACTATCGATATGAAAGACAAACTTTGTGAGACAGCAAGGGCTCTTTCACACCCAATCAGAATAGAGATAATGGATTTACTTAACAAATCAATCCTTAACATAAAAGACATAGCATCTGAACTATGCATTCCAGCATCTACTGCCGCAATGCACATAAAGATTTTGGAGGAAGCCGATTTAATAAACATAGAAGTCCAGCCGGGAAGCCATGGCATACAAAAGATATGTAGCAGAAAAAAAGACATAATCTCGATAAATCTTGTGGCACAAACAACAGGGGTCTCCGATTATGCAATATCATGCGAGATGCCGATTGGTGCATTTACTGATGCTAAAATAGTTGCAACGTGTGGGATGTGTACAAGAGACAGAATTCTCTCTTGCGAAGACAAACCATCAGAATTTTTCTCTTCATCACGCGAGAAAGCTGAGCTTTTGTGGTCGTCAGGCGGATATATCGAATATCGCTATCCCATAATGGAAGCATTTAAAGGTACAAAACCAAAGCAATTGGTATTTTCATTCGAAGCATGCTCAGAAGCACCGAACTATGCCGAGGATTGGCCCTCTGACATAACGGTATCAATTGCTGGGATCGATTGTTGCACATGGAGATGTCCGGGTGATTTTGGAGCAAGAAGAGGGCTATTGTCGCCTCAATGGTGGAGCAATTCAATGGCAACACAATATGGCATATTGAATCGACTTGAGATAAACAAGGATGGTTCTTTTCTTAACAACAAGAAAACAAGCGATATAAAAATAGATGACCTCGGTATAGACAAATTGCAAAATATCCCAATCAGGATTGGAAACAAGGATGATGCCGAGTATATTGGAGGATTCAATCTTTTTGGCAAAGGATTCGGGGATTATCCTCAAGATTTGATTTTAACAATAATTTATCCTGCATAGACACTTATGTCGATGTTGCTCATATTGGAAATCCTTCTATCTACTTAAGCCATTTACACAGAAAGAGTCTAATCACCTAGTACTGACAACAGGTCGTCGCCTTGGTCAGTTAAGCATGAATTCAACAAAGCAACGAATATAAGATGATGAATCGGCTTGATTTATTGTATCATGGTATTCTCTTTATCATGACCATATAAGCTCTTCTACAGTAAATTCTAAAAACATCTCCTTTCAGCTAGATAGCAATAGAGGATGACACTTTCTTTCCACTTTACACATCATCAGAAATTGGATGTATGAACTTGAACCACTGATGGAATACAGCACTTTTTATCAGCAAATTAATGCTTAAGCCTTTATATCACTCTTTACAATCCTCCATTTTCATTGTGAATCCTTTAACCTGCTTTCTTGTGATTCTTACTTTGGACAAGATGTTTTCGGACAAGATTCGTGTTGCCACTTATTTGCTATCAAGATATATTTTCTTTATGGATAAGATATTCGAACACCATCTTCCTTTTATGGTATTTTTGCAAGATATTGCCAACCCTGTATTGGATATTATTGCCCAAGTCATTACTGTCTTTGGCGAAAGCCCAATCCCACTCTTATCTACAATTTTCATATATTGGTGCTTTGACAAGAGAAAAGGCTTTGTAATAATTAGTTCTTTGATGAGCGCGATGATGTCCATGCAAGTTTTGAAGGCAATCTTCCGAGTCCCAAGACCATTCATGCGCTATCCTGAACTGATTACAGCAAAGAGAGAAACAACAGCGACAGGATTTTCATTTCCATCCGGCCACTCAACAACTGCTGCAGCATTCTATGGAAGCCTTGTATATCTATATAAATTCAGATGGCTCAGGGCCTTATGCATTTCATTGATAGTTCTAGTTCCAATCTCTCGCCTTTACTTAGGAGCCCATTGGCCACTAGATATTACAATTGGAACCTTAATTGGTCTAATTGCGGCACTTTTCTTGGGCAAATACTTTGATAGCATTTATGAAAAGAAGAGAAGCTTCCTTCTTTTTTGCGCAACATTCGGTAGCTGTTCTTTTGCTCTTTCAATATTGATTGCAATCATTATGGATGTGCTTTATTCCAACTACTCTAGCCTGGATTTATTCAAACAAACAGATATATATCGAGCACTACACAATCTGATGCAAAACAGCGCAATTGCATCGGGACTTTTCATAGGCATGATCGCTGACAAAAAGTACCTTAACTTCATTCCTTCGAAAGGACCAAAGAACAGGACCTTATCATACATAATCGGACTTGCTCTTCTTGCTGTCATAGCATACTTAATAACGATGATCCCTTTTTGCAAATTCACATTCGAATTTGTCCTTTTCTGTTTTACAGGACTGTGGGTAACCTTCTTGTTTCCACTTATTGCTCATAAGCTAGGATTCATGGAGAAAGAATTGCAATAGTAGATTGCTTAGGCATCTCGACTTTGCGGGGAAAAGCATTGTCAGAATTCTTGTAGATCCTCTTGAAGAAACGTCTCATTACTTCTTCATCAAACAGGCTTATGCCGCAAAGCTTCGCAAAAAGACGTCCACAAACTTCAGCATCTGCCAGTGCATTATGAGCATCATAAGTCCATCCAAATTCGCTCGCAAGGTATGTCAATTTATAGCTAGGTTTTCCCTTCCAAAGCTTTCTTGCAAGAGACAAAGTACAATAATAATCGTTGTATAGAGGTTTCAAATCATAGCGATTTACCATCGCTCTTAAAACGCCAATATCAAAGGTTGCATTATGCGCAACAAGAGGGTCATTGCCTATGAATGCACAGATTTCATCCCACAACTGGTAAAACTCAGGAGCTTCTTTTACAACTAATGGGTCAAGGTGATGCACATTTGTGCACTCTGGATCAAAAATCAAATCAGGCGGACAAATCAAAGAATAGAACGAATCCAGCTTATATCCCTCCTCATCCATTCTTACAAGCCCTATTGAACATGCACTGTCTTGCCTACGAGATGCCGTCTCAAAATCGATTGCTACATATTGCATCTTGGCACCTCTGCCATAAAAGCATCTCCATCTACATCTATCATATAATCATTCATTTTTGCCGATATCAAAGCAATTTGACCCTTTTCCAACAAAAGTTCTTCCTCACCCTTTTTGATTATGGCACTTCCATCTATGACAATCATGATAGCACACTGTCCTTTTGTAATATTGTATGTTCCATCAGGAAGCTCAATAAGACAAAAGGCATCGGAAGGTGTTTTATAAACAATTCTATTGAATTGGTCACGCTCTCTTTCTACTTTTGAAATATGCTCTGATTTGAAGTTCATTATCCTCTCAAGTTCTAGCAAGTCAATTCTTTTTCTCGTAAGACCACCTCTGAGCACATTATCCGATGCACTCATAAGCTCTACTCCATTCCCATATACATATGCATGAAGCGTATCAGGCTCAAGATACAGGGCCTCACCTCTTTCAAGATGCAATACATTCAAAATATAAGGAAAAATTGCTCCTATATCGCCAGGCCACTCGCTTGCGCATCTTTCGAATATCCCTTTTTCTGTCAGGAAATCCCCCTCTAGCGATCTTTCATTGGATCTATGTATGTTATCTTCAGCTTCAAGAAGAATTTCTTTCTTCTCATTATCTGACAACTTATATAAGCCAAGAAACAAATCCTTGTTATTTTCAAAAACAGAAAGATATTTTTCATATGAAACAGGAGCAATTTGAGCGAAATTTTCTACTATCTCACTAAATGGCCGAAACCCACACATTGCGCTAATAGGAGTTATAGAGGCAATAATCTCAGACTTTTCATTGTCATCTTGATAGTTGCAATCCTCGCCTTTCTCTCTCCTGTCTTTCTCTCTTTGCCATCCTTCCATTGCTTGTATTTTATCAGGATGACATTGCAATGACAGAGGCTTATCGATGGCAAGAATTTTGAATAAAAATGGCAACTCTCCATATTTTTTGAGTGCTTCTTTTCCGATGATATCTGGATTTCTACTCAAAAAATGCGAAAGCATCTCACCATCATAGAGCATGCAATCACCAGAGGGATGACTTCCCATCCACAGTTCTGCTTGAGGCTTCCCTGTATAACCACCAATTAAGGAAGGTATAAAATCTCTGTTTCCCCAATCATAATCCTTGACAATTCCTTTTATTTTCCATGCGTCCATTACAAAATCCTTATAAATCTAGATTAGCATCTAACTTAATCTCTCTCAATTACGTTTGCATTTTTATAAATCTTTCCATATAATCATAGTGTTGCTTAGTTGCGGATGTCGTATAGTGGCTATTACATAAGCTTCCCAAGCTTAATATGCGGGTCCGATTCCCGTCATCCGCTAAAGTTATAAGTTGTTGTATAATAAACCTTAGAAAGACATAAAAGTTGAACTACAATACTTAGTAAGAGATTTGTAAATAAAGCTTCTTGTTTTTACATAATGAGATATTGCTTTTCTGGAGCGGTAGAACTACACTTAGAATGTAGTTCTACATAGAACT
>DKCO01000001.1:25147-55334 GCA_002452215.1 Spirochaetales bacterium UBA6872 | reverse complement strand
CTTCTATATTTCTTAATTAATCAGATACAAATTATATATAAATGATATTAAATATTGTGTATAACACTACAATTTTGCAATTATAGTTATTTGAAAAGCTATGGGTTTCTTGCCTGTAGCTTTTTTCTTAAAGAGAACTATAATCAATCTTATGCGAATCAAAGGAATCCAAAAACTGTCACTTGTCGATTTTCCCTCAAAGATGAGTTCGATCCTCTTTACTGGAGGATGCAATTTCAGATGCCCATTTTGTCATAATTCCCGATTGGTTTTGCACCCTGAAGTGCAAGAAGACTTGGACATAGATGAGATTTTTTCCTTTCTTGAGAAGAGAAGAAATATGCTTGACGGTGTCGTAGTAACAGGAGGAGAGGCAACATTGCAATCCGATCTTGTTGAATTTCTAGAAAAGATCAAGAACCTTGGCTATCTTGTGAAACTCGATACCAATGGCTACAAACCAGATGTATTGGAGTCTGTCATATCCCAAAAATGTGCCGACTATATTGCGATGGATATCAAAAACAGCCTCGACTCTTATGCAATGACATCTGGTATAGAAGATTTCGATAAGGAAAAGATCATACAATCGGCATCCCTTTTGATGAGTTCTGGCATAGACTATGAGTTTAGGACAACTGTTGTTGCAGAGCTACATGGAAAAGAAAATTTCGAGAAAATAGGGTTATGGCTAAAAGGTGCACGCATCTACTTTTTGCAAAGCTTTGTTCCATCAGAAAATACAATAGAGAAGAACTTCTCAAAACCAAGCGCTGATGCATTAAAAAACTATGCTGAAATACTAAGAAACTATATAGATAATGTACAAATTAGAAATTCTTAATTACGCTACATATGGTGTTAGCATAATTCAAGTACACTTAATATTGTGATTACTTCTTGCGCTCAAAGCATTTATATGCTACCTTGGAAAACAACATAATGATAAAGGAGTGTGCATCTATGTACCAAGTTGTCAAAAGGGATGGAGAGCTTGCGTCGTTTGATATAAAAAAGATCTTTTATGCAATAGAGAAAGCATTTAAGGCAATAGATAAAAATTATGACGAGAATGTAATCGACTTTATTTCTCTTAAGGTTACATCTGATTTTGCATCAAAAGTAAGAGATAACAAAATCGGTGTAGAGGATATCCAAGACTCTGTAGAGAAGGTTCTTTCTGAAGCTGGATATGCAGATGTCGCAAAGACATACATACTTTATAGGAAAAACAGAGAGAAGGTTAGGAATATGAAGTCAGCAACGCTTGATTACAAAAGTGTTGTCGACAATTATCTGAAGCTTAACGATTGGAGGGTAAAGGAGAATTCGACTGTCACATACTCTGTTGGCGGCTTGATTTTATCCAACTCTGGTGCAATTACAGCCAACTATTGGCTCTCTGAGATATATGACGAAGAAATTGCAAATGCCCATAGATCATGTGACATTCATTTGCATGATCTTTCGATGCTTACTGGTTATTGCGCTGGCTGGTCAATTAAGCAACTTATACAGGAAGGACTTGGTGGAATAAGCGGAAAGATTACATCAAGCCCCGCATCGCATCTATCTACGCTTTGTAACCAGATGGTAAATTTCCTTGGGATTATGCAAAACGAATGGGCTGGGGCTCAGGCTTTCTCGTCTTTCGATACATATCTTGCACCATTTGTAAAAGTTGACAGTCTTAGCTATAAGGAAGTCAAGAAATGCATAGAGTCATTCATCTATGGAGTAAACACTCCATCCAGATGGGGAACCCAGGCGCCATTTTCCAACATTACTCTTGATTGGGTTTGTCCAAGGGATATGAGGAATGTCGCTGCAATTGTAGGTGGAAAAGAAATGGGTTTCACTTATGGCGATTGCCAAAAAGAGATAGACATGGTCAATAAAGCATTCATCGAGATTATGATTGAGGGGGATGCAAATGGTCGAGGATTCCAATATCCGATACCTACATATTCAATAACAAAGGACTTTGATTGGTCTGAAAGCGAGAATAACAGGCTTTTGTTTGAGATGACAGCAAAATATGGTACTCCATATTTTTCAAATTATATCAATTCAGACATGGAACCATCCGACGTAAGAAGCATGTGCTGCAGACTCAGACTTGATCTTAGGGAGTTGAGAAAGAAATCTGGAGGTTTTTTTGGCTCTGGCGAATCAACAGGTTCCATTGGTGTTGTTACAATAAATCTTCCTAGAATGGCATATCTATCGAAAGACAGGGATGATTTTTTCAAGAGACTTGATCGAATGATGGATATTTCCGCTCGTTCCTTGAAAGTCAAAAGAACAGTTATCGAGAAACTTCTTAATGAAGGATTGTATCCTTACACAAAGCGCTATCTTGGTTCATTTGAGAACCACTTCTCGACTATTGGAATAGTTGGTATGAATGAAGCTTGCTTGAATGCAAATTGGCTCATGTGTGATCTGATTGATGAAAAAGGACAGGACTTTGCTGTCGATGTGCTTAATCATATGAGAGAAAGATTATCTGATTACCAAGAGCAATATGGTGATCTTTATAACCTTGAGGCAACTCCTGCAGAGTCGACGTCTTATCGTTTTGCAAAACATGATGTTGAGCAATTTCCTGACATCATAACAGCCTCCTCGGATGACGCTTCTCCTTATTACACAAACTCATCGCATTTGCCTGTTGGCTATACAGATGATATTTTCCAAGCGCTTGATATACAAGATAGGCTCCAACCACTATATACATCGGGAACAGTCTTCCATGCATTCTTGGGAGAGAAACTGCCTGATTGGAAGAGCGCAGCGACCTTAGTGAGAAAGATCGCTGAAAACTATGAACTCCCATACTACACAATCAGTCCAACATACTCAGTATGTACAGAGCATGGCTATATTTCAGGCGAGGTTTATACTTGTCCTGTTTGCAATAAGCCAACCGAAGTATATTCTCGTATCACAGGATACTACAGGCCAGTGCAAAATTGGAATATTGGAAAGACTGAAGAGTTCAAGGAACGAAAGGAATATGATATTTCCAAATCGAGATTCGTTGCTAAAAAGCAAGCTTTTGATAAAAATGAAAAGGAGGCAAAAGCGAGCATTATTGATGGTATAATGCTATTTACTACAAAAACTTGTCCAAATTGCAAGATTGCAAAGAACATGCTTGATAAAAAAGGATTGGCTTACAAAGTCATGGATGCAGAGGAGAATGTTGAGTTTTGCCAAGAGCTTGGCATAATGCAAGCCCCAACGCTCGTTGTTGCAAAGCAAGGGAAGACATCGCTTTACAAGAATATCTCTGACATAAAGCAATATATAGAAGAAGTCGTCTAACGCTTTAGGCTCTCTTGGATTGAAAGAGAGCCAATGCTACAAGTTCAAAGCCAAGGCTTCATCATAAAGCTTTTCATATGTCTTGGAGGAATTCGCCCAAGACCAATCTTCCTTCATGTCTCTCTTGGCAAGCTCGAGCCAGTATTTTGGCCTGTCATAATAGACCCAAAGTGCATGGTTTATCCTGTCCATTAAAAGCGATGGCGAGTATCCATTGAAGCTGAAGCCCGTGCCTGTTTGTTCGAATTGATTGTAAGGCTTTACTGTATCTTTCAATCCCCCGATTTCATGAACGATTGGAACAGTTCCATATTTTTGCGCAATAAGCTGTGTAAGCCCACATGGTTCGAATGCAGATGGCACAAGGAGTGCATCGCATCCAGCATACATTTGGTGTGATAGCTCATCGTCATAGCATATGTTGGCACTGACTTTTGATGGATACTTATTTGCATAGAATCTGAACATATCCTCATAGCGCTTTTCTCCGGTGCCTAAGACAATAAGGTTTATCTCTCTTGAGCATAACTGATCCATTATACCATCTATAAGATCCAATCCCTTTTGGTCTGTAAGCCTAGATATAACACCTATTGTGAATATATTTTCGTTTTCTTTGAGGCCGACTCTCCTCTGCAGAGCCTTCTTGTTGGCGGCTTTGCCTTTCTTGTATGTTGCTACGTTGTAGTTCGATTCGATCTTTATATCCTTGCTTGGATTCCATATCTTATAGTCAATTCCATTTATAATTCCCCAAAGCCTATTGCTTCGCCATTTCAGGATGTCATCGAGACCATCTGAGAAGTTAGGGCTTTGTATTTCCTGAGCATAGCTTTTTGATACTGTTGTGATGAAGTCAGAATACACAATGCCACCTCGCAGCATTGAGCAATTCCATTCGCTTTGCTCAATAGATGTGTTTTGATATGGTGATACGAGCATGCCTGGCTGGAAGCAAATGTCAGGAAGACCAGTCACCCATTTTATATGGCCAACATTCCATGTTCCTTGGAATCGTATATTATGAATTGTCATTATGGTTCTGATTTTTCTGAAAAAACTGTCTCCTTGGAATACTGTATTCAAATACACTGGAACAAGTGATGTTTGCCAATCGTGGCAATGGATTATATCGGGCCTGAATCCTATAAGAGGCAAAGATGATAGTATTGCTTTTGAAAAGTATGCGAATCTCTCCAAGTCTTGAAACATATCATAGTAGGGTACAATCCCTGAAAAATACTGTTCATTGTCGATGAAGTAATAAATTATACCGTCGAGTACAAGCTTTTTCACGCCTACATAAATTCTGTTATCCATTTGGAAATAATAGACTGTCTCCATTTTTTGTCTATACTTTTCATCAATCGCATGGTAAAGGGGGATGATTATTCTTACGTCATACTCCTTTTTGTCGAAAGCTTTAGGAAGTGAGCCTACGACATCTGCTAACCCTCCGGTCTTGACAAATGGAACGCACTCGGAAGCTGCGAATAGGATTTTTTTCATATTGCCTCCTCTTTGTTTGATTTTATCCGATATAGTATTGCTTTTCAAAGAAAATCATCCCAGCTTACCGAGAGATGATTTATAACAGACGGACACCGGATTTCGTTTTCAGCAAGCTGGGATAAATCAATTGTATCAGACATATTCTTAATTGTGTAAAAAAAAGAAATATTTTTCATTGCTGTCAAATCTTTTCATCGCACATCCCATGAAAGTGTAGGATATGAAAACTATTTATGCCATATGTCTTTTGTTTTGTTGTTAGCATTTTGATTATTTGGTATCATTTTCCCAATCGGAGGCATACATGAAAGCAGTAGAACTTCCAAAGGCATATAACCCAAAGGATTTCGAAGAGGAGATTTATTCAAAATGGATAGAAAAGGGTGAGTTCCACCCGCGAGATGGAGAAGGCCACTTCTCTATAGTAATGCCACCACCAAATGTCACAGGCATACTCCATATGGGGCATGCTTTGAATAACAATTTGCAAGACATCATAATTCGATACAAGAGGATGCTTGGCATTCCATCTCTTTGGGTCCCAGGAACAGACCATGCTGGTATTGCAACTCAGAACGTTGTGGAGCGACAGCTCGCCAAGGAAGGATTGTCGAGGCATGATCTTGGGCGCGAGAAGTTCTTGGACAGAACATGGCTCGTGAAGGAGAAGCATCACGATATCATAAAGAAGCAACTGGAGATGATGGGATGCTCGTGCGACTGGGACCATGAGCGCTTTACGATGGACGAGGGGCTTTCCAAAGCTGTCAGGGAGGCTTTTGTCACTCTTTATGAAAGAGGCCTGATCTACAAGGGGAACTATCTTGTCAACTATTGCCCAAAGTGTGGCACAGCACTTGCTGATGATGAAGTCGAATACGAGAATACTCCTGGAAAGCTGTATGATGTAAGATACCCTTATGCAGATGGAAGCGGATGGATTACTGTCGCAACGACAAGGCCTGAGACAATGTTCGGCGATGTTGCTGTAGCTGTCAATCCGGATGATGAAAGGTACAAGAGCGTAGTTGGAAAGATGCTAAAGCTTCCTCTTACAGACAGGGAGATTCCAATCATTGCCGATAGCTTTGTCGATATGGCATTCGGAACAGGAATGGTCAAGATTACTCCTGCCCATGATCCCAATGACTGGGAATGTGGCAAGAGGCATAACCTTGAGGCAATAAACCTTCTTAATCCAGATGGAACACTCAATGGCAATGTCCCTGAGAAGTACAGGAACATGCAAGCTGTCGATGCTCGTAGCTTGGTAGTTGAGGATCTCAAGGAAAAAGGATACTTGCTCAAGGAAACAGTCCACAACCATGACGTTGGCCATTGTTACAGATGCCATACGATAATAGAGCCATACCTGTCGGAGCAATGGTTCGTGAGAATGAGAGAAATGGCTGACAAGGCAATAGACGCTTGGAAGAAAGGCGATATTGTCTTCCATCCAAAGAGATGGGAAAACACATACATCCACTGGATGGAGAATATACGAGACTGGTGTATTTCCCGTCAGCTTTGGTGGGGGCATAGGATTCCTGTATGGTATTGCCAGGATTGTGGCGAGATGATCGTTTCAAGAGAGGATCCAACCGAATGTCCTAAGTGCCATAGCAAAAATCTCAAGCAAGATTCGGATGTTCTCGATACTTGGTTCTCTTCATGGCTGTGGCCATTCTCAACGCTCGGCTGGCCAGAGAAGACAAAGGACTTCGAGAGATTCTTCCCAACCGATACTCTTGTCTCTGCATATGACATAATCTTCTTCTGGATTTCTAGAATGATCATGGCATCCGAAGAGTTCTTGGGTAAGGCTCCTTTCAAGGATATCGTCATAACAGGGCTTGTTCGCGATATCCAAGGCAGGAAGATGAGTAAATCGCTTGGAAACGGAATCGATCCGCTTGATGTAATCAAAGAATATGGCGCCGATGCTATGAAATTCACTCTTTGCTATCTTGCAGCTCAAGGCCAGGATGTGCAAATCGATATGAATTCATTCAAGCTGGGCTCCAGGTTTGCAAACAAGATATGGAATGCTACAAGGTTCTTGTTGATGAATCTTGAGGGGCGCGAGCTTGTTTCCATCGAGAAAGATAAGCTCTCTGTGATGGATAGATGGATATATTCGCAACTGAACAATGCATCGAAAGCTATTGCCTCAGCGATGGATTCTTATCGCTTCAACGATGCGGCTCAAGCTGTGTATTCATTCTTCTGGAATGATTTTTGCGACTGGTACATTGAAGCATCAAAGCAAAAACTGTTGCATGGAAGCGATGATGAGAAGAACTTGCAAGTATCTATCCTGATGGATATACTCGAGTCCTCAATGCGTCTGATGCATCCATTCATGTCATTCTTGACAGAGGAGATTTATCAAAAGCTTCCGAATCACAAAGGTGATGTGATTGTCGCAAAGTATCCTGTATATGAAAAGGAGATGGACGATAAGGAGTCTGAGGCGCTTGTAGATGCCCTCCAGAAAGCAATACAGAGCGTAAGAACTGTAAGATCTTCATTGCAAATAGCTCCAGAGAAGAAGCTTAAAGTCATTCTCAGGCCAGCAAAGGACAGCAAGGCAAGCGGATTCTACAAAGAAGAGTCGAAGCTTATGGCATCTTTCATGGGAGCAAGCGAAGTGGTTGTCGACATAGACTATACAAGCGATATCTCCAAGGCATTCCCGGTTGCAGCAATAGGCTACGAAGTGTTTGTATTTGTCCGTGATGCAATCGATGTTGAGGAAGAGATCAAAAAGCTTGAGCTTGAGATTGATAAGAATGAAAAACTGTTGGAAGCTTCTAATAAAAAGCTTTCTAATGAGAACTTCATTTCCCATGCAAAGCCTGAAGCGATAGAGAAAGAGAAGAGCAAAAAGCTTGAATTCGAAGATAAGATATCGAAATCGAGAGAGCATATAGCTCTATTGAGATCTATTTAGAAAACTAACAGAAATACCTTAAAGAGCCACAAGCTTTGGAATATAGAGCAATGTGGCTCTTTTATTTGTAATCTATTAACGTTTTTTGCATCATTCATTATATTTTTGAAATGGAATCGATTTATTTTAAAGGAGAGAACTAATGGCTGAGAATAAAACACCTATTACGCTTCTTTGCGGATATCTTGGGGCAGGGAAAACAACACTATTGAACAAAGTGCTTTCGAATCAAGAAGGCTATAAGGTCGCTGTAATTGTCAACGATATTGGAGAGGTGAATGTAGATGCATCCTTGATAGAAAAAGGAGCACACATAAAGGATACTAGCGATATTGTTCCACTTACCAACGGTTGCATATGTTGCACATTGAAAAGCCAGATGGTGAAGAATATAGAAAAGCTGATCAAGTCAGGCAAGTATGACTATATCCTGATTGAGGCATCCGGTGTTTGCGAGCCAATGCCAATTGCGCAAGAGCTACAGCTTGTAAAGAATGGAAGACTCGACAATGTAGTTGGCGTAGTTGATGCAGCGAGACTTGTCGATGAGTTTGCATCCGGCGATGATCTTTTGAAGAAAGACACGATAGAGGAAGAGGATATTGAGAGCCTTCTGATTCAGCAGATTGAGTTTTGCTCGACTCTTGTAATCAACAAGGAAGATTTGGTTACAGAAAAGCAGCGAGAAAAGATACTCAAGGTAATAAATGCTCTCCATCCTGGTGTAAAGATTATAGAGACAAGCCAAGGCAATGTGTCTGTCTCTGATATTCTTGATACTCATTCATTCGATTTTGATAAAGTATATATGAGCGCTGGCTGGTGTCAGAAATTAAGTGAAGATGAGCTTGAGGGACATGATGAAGAGGAGCATCACCATGAACACAGACATGAAGGTGATGATGTTGATGAGTATGGAATAGGCACATTCATATACTACAGACGTAAGCCTTTTGACAGAAACAAATTCTCGAAATTTGTTCATTCTTGGCCGAAGAATATAATAAGATGCAAAGGAACTCTTTGGTTTAGCGATGAGAGTGATATTGCTTATATGTTTGAGACAAGCGGGCGACAATTTGCATGTGCCCCATATGGCAAATGGGTTGCATCTGCTCCTTCATATATGCAAGAAGAGATGCTTGAAGGAGATTCCCGTCTAAAAGCTGATTGGGATGATGTTGTAGGCGATAGGATGATAAGGCTTTGCATAATTGGCAAGAACCTCGACAAGAAGGATATTTATGCGAAGCTTGACCAATTGCTTTCATAGCACTTAGGAAGATCCATGTTGGGATGATATTGCTTCAGTGGCGAATGCTTTTTTGGCAAACTATCAAAGCATAGCCACTTAGATTGTTCGCCCTTTCCAAATGAAGTTCTTTCCAGACAGCCTTCTATATATTCCATGTATATACATTGCGCAAATCATTGTTATCGAAAGCGGGCATGAGATGGAAACCAGTTTTCTGAAGTTGATATTCCTGCATCCGATGAACCAGGCTGTACAAAACAAGAGCCAACCTATTAGGATTGTCAATGTCGATGGGTTGTAGTAGCCGAGTATGACTGCCGCTAGGAGTATCAGCGGAGCCCATGCTATAAGCATTAAAGCGCAAACAAGAAGAATAAGCGGCGGAATAATGTAGAGCTTTGCTGGAAACACTCCTACTATGGATCGTTCGATTCCGTGGAAAGCCTCAGCTCCTTTCTTGTACATATAGCATGCAACTTCTTCAGAGATGTTGACAAAGGCATATTTCTTTTTCTTTTTAACAAAGAGCTTTACCAGTCCCATGTCATCGACAACAGCATTCTCTATGCATCCATAGCCGCCGACTTCGTAGTATGCATCTCTTCTCATCAAGATGAATTGGCCAATTGCAAATGCTGTTTGCGGGAATTGAAATCTGTAGAAGAAGAAGTGTGGCACCATCGTATTTGCGAACATCATTGCTGATACGATAACTGATGCCATGTAAGACGAGCAAAGTTGGGTAGGAAAGCCAGACATAATATCGAGATTGTGCTTTTGCATCATCTTGACAGTGACAGATAGAGCTGTTGTAGCATGTTGCGTATCGGCATCAGTTGCAAGGAGAAATTCACCTTTTGCATATGGAATCAATTGCAATAATGCATTCATCTTCCCATGCTTGCTAATGACAAGGCCTGGCTCGGTCTTGTATCCATGGACTCTGCTGTCCAGCTTTTCGTATTTTTCTATAACTTCTTCTGTTCCATCAGAGCTTTGGTCATTTATTACAAGGATCTCGATGTTTTTATATGTCTGTTTAATAAGTGATGAGAGTAGGCGAGGAAGATTTTCTTCTTCGTTTCTTGCTGGTATTATTATTGATACTAAAGGATTCTCATTACAACAATCGTCTTCTTTTACTTTCCCCATCTTTCTGAAATAAGCAATGTTTAAGATTGAAGTAAGAAATGCGTATGCGCCTGTTGCCAAGATGATAATGCAATATATAGTCAAGAATAGTCCCATAACGATAAGATTCTCCTCTACTCTTCAAGTTGTTTCTCTAATTCCTTCGTGTTTTCTTTGTATGCATCAACAATGTCAGCTTCCTTGTCATAGAAGCCCAGTGCAAGTTTGAAGTATTTTTCGGCATCATCATAATCATCCCTCATATTGTGAGCTATAGCCAAAGCGCAATATGTGGAATATAGATCAAGAGTGCACATCTTGTCTTTGTAGCCATCTAGGAATGAATTTAGCATTCGTATTGCCTTTCGAGGGCTTCCTCCTGCGATGCCTGGTGTATAAATAAGCCTCCAGGCTTCTGTCATTATGGAAAAGACATCGTCAGGATAGAGCGAATATAGCTCTTTTGTTAGCGATGAGTTCTCCATTCCATCTGACATTTTCTTGTCTACATAGTACTTTGCTGAGTAGTACTCGATTTCTAGAACTCTTTGCTCAAAGTCTGAGATAGTGTTTTTATCAATATTGTCGATAAGCTCTCGCATTAAAAAGATATGTTCTCTTGCTGTGTCTTTCTTCTTTACATCTCTGTAGTAGCGAGCTATATGGTACTCGACTCTTGCTCTTTCTACAGGTGTGATATCGGAGTATATGTAAGCATTGTATTCATTGAGAATTACATCTTCATCCTTGCCATTTTTTATTGCACTTACAAGTGCAACATACTCTCGATTGGTCGATGTTGAATAGAAATTGTCTGTATATGCAAATAGCGATGCTGAACAAAGAAGCAATGCAATCAAAATAAAGTATCTTTTTTTCATTGGATTCTAGTATTACCTTTTTCTTCCCGTCTTATTATATAGCCTTTTTTCAGGCTCTTCTTGCTCTTAATATATCCTTCTTTGCCATGGTCCAATTGCAAGATAGGGAAACCATTCTTGTCAATCAAAGTATAGCAATCATCTTCAATCAGTGGGATATCAGGTGCAATGAACTCCAGCTTTTGTTTGTTTTTTATTTGATTTTTACAAATGACTTGGTATGTATCATCAGCAACTTTGTCACCTATAGTGCCTAAAAATGTATAGTTTCTTTCATATCCATAGCTTGTTGGACGTGAAATCTCGTCTTTTGTTTCGACAGGACCGCGAGTATAGAAAAAGCCGGTTGAATACTCTCTGTGGGAGACATCGAACAAATCACGCTTGAAGCTATCGAGATTAGGATCATGGTCAAGAGCTTTCCTATATGCCCGTGTTACGACAGCGACATAGTAGATTGACTTCATTCTTCCTTCGATCTTCAAAGAAGAAAGACCAGCATTTTCAAGTTCGTCAACATGATCTATCATGCAAAGGTCCTTTGATGAAAGAATTGTCGTGTAACCATTCTCTTCCTCAATGGGGTAGAATATGCCAGGCCGCTCTTCTTCCTCAAGTGCATAGCCAGAGAGCTTGTAGTTCCATCTGCATGTGTGCGAGCAATCTCCTTGGTTTGCGGATCTTCCAGTCAAATGTGCCGATAAGATGCATCTGCCAGAATATGCCATGCACATAGCGCCATGTACAAATGCCTCAAGCTCCAGCTCTGGGACTTTGTCTTTTATTCTTTTTATATCATCAAGACTCGCTTCGCGACCAAGTATAACTCTGGAAAATCCCATATCCTTATACATTCTCGCAGCTTGTGAATTTATGCATGAGGCTTGCGTAGAAAGATGAAGCTCCTTGTCTGGGAAGTACTTCTTGAAAAATGGAACAACGCCTATATCAGATACGATATAGGCATCGAATGGCCATAATGCAATCTCGTCCTTCATCTTCTCCAGACTTTCGATCTGGTCTTCCTTGAATACGATGTTCATCGTACAGTAGAGTTTCTTGTTCTTTTCTTTCTTGAGCTTCAAGACTTTCTCTATATCGTCTTTGCTGAAATTTCCTGCATTTGCTCTAAGCGAGAAACTGGTCAGTCCCATATATGCAGCATCAGCTCCATATTCGAATGCTGTTGCCAGTTTCTCATAGTTTCCAGCAGGTGCTAATAGTTCTATTGCCAATTGAGTACCTTTTCCAAAGCCTTGGCTCTTGAGAGATTCTCGGCATCTTTCTCTTCCTCGGCTTTCTTCCTTCTTTCATTTGCTAACTTGTTAAGCATATCCTCATCTAGGTGTTTTGTCTTCTCTTCGGGAAATGCTATTTCTATCACTTGTGATATATTTGAAACTGGATAGAAAACTACATCTCCTTTGACCTCGTTGTCAAGTTTGTCGAGGTCGATCTTGTTTCTTTCTGGAATAATAATCTCCTTTATTCCGTCTCGTCTTGCCGCAAGGATCTTCTCTTTCAGTCCCCCAATCGGCATAACTTTTCCGGTAAGCGTCAACTCGCCAGTCATTGCCAAATTCGGTTTTATGACCATCTTTCTGTACATCGACCAAAGCGAAGTAAAGAGTGTTATTCCAGCAGACGGCCCATCCTTTGGTGTTGCGCCTTCAGGAATATGGATATGGACAGTATAATTGTCGAAGAAGTCCAGATCCAATCCTCTCAGCCATGCCTCTTTTTTCAAAGTTGACCATGCAATCGACACGGATTCCTTCATCACATCACCAAGCTGCCCTGTCACCTTCAAGTCTCCCTTGAAAGGAAGAGCCTCAGATTCGATTAGCAAGACATCGCCGCCCATGCTTGTCCATGCAAGACCTATTGCTGTTCCTGCAACATCGGCCTTTACTATGTCATCGCTAGGGAAGGGAGGTTTTCCAAGGTACTTCTCTACATCCTTTGCTTTAACAGTGACAGCTTGAGTTGCATCTTCTCCCTCTTCAAGTATGGAAAGAGCTATCTTCCTCATAACTTTATCGATAAGGTTCTCGAAGTTTCTCACTCCAGCTTCTCTTGCATACTCCTCAGCTATCATCCCTAGAGCATCCTTGTCAAAGTGCACTTCCTTCTTAGTAAGCCCGTTCTTCTCTAGATGTTTTGGAACTAGATATTTTTGACCGATATGAATCTTTTCCTCAGGAGTGTATCCAGATAGCTCTATTATCTCCATCCTGTCTAGAAGAGGCGCTGGAATCTTTGAAATATCATTGGCTGTTACTATGAACAGTACTCGCGACAAGTCATATGGTATGTCAAGATACAAGTCTACATAGTTTGCATTTTGCTCAGGATCCAATACCTCCAATAACGCTGATGCAGGATCACCTCTGAATGATTCTCCCATCTTATCGATCTCATCTATCAAGAATACCGGATCCACAACTCCCGTTGTCTTCATTCCTTGGATTATCTTTCCAGGAAGTGCACCAACATAAGTTCTTCTATGACCCTTGATCTCGGCTTCGTCCCTCATTCCTCCAACTGAGAAACGGTAGAACTTCCTGTCGAGGGCTTTTGCAATTGATTTTCCAACAGAGGTCTTTCCAACTCCGGGAGGACCAGCAAGGCAAATAATCGCACCTTTTGTTGTATTTGCTTTCCTTCTGGATGCGAGGAACTCAAGAATCCTTTCTTTTACTTCCTTCATCCCGTAATGGTCTTTCTCCAGTTGCTTCTTGACTTTTAGAATCGAATAGCTTGGAGCCTTGTCTTCGAACGAGAATGGCAATGCAAGTATTGTCTCTATGTAGAGCTTTGTAAGCATGTATTCAGGATTCATCATCTCAAGCCCAGAAAGCTTCTCAAGTTCCTGATCCACGACATCTCTGAACTCTGCAGGCAATTTCTTTTGCTTTGCTCTGGCAAACAAATCCTGCTTTCTTTGGACTTTGCTTCCATTTGACATCATCGGATGTGCAGAGCCTGTGATTTGATCAAGTTCGTTTTGCAAGTTCCTTATCTGTTCTTTTAGAATTGTTTCCTTGTTCTTGTTCTTTATGTTGTCGAAGAACTGGTTCTTTATTGCATTCTCCCTGTCGTATATCTCTTTTTGAGCTGAAATATAGGAAAGAAGCTTCTCAATTCTGACTCTTGCATTGCTTGTCTCAAGCACATCTTGCAAGAACTTTGCATTTGCAACGTTTAGCGCTGATGCGACATAGAAAGACAAGAGCCCCGGATCATCAATATTCATTATGTTCAAGTCTGCTGCAAAATTGAACATCGTAGTACTCTGACTTAAAGCTTGCACTGTCTCTTTCAGGACATTTGCATACGGTGTTACTGTTTTTGTCTTTGTCGTATCGTCAGGGAAATCCTCTATTTTTGCTTCAATTGAGTTTTGCTCAACATAAAAATCATCAACCCTCACTCTTTGCAATGTTGAAATAAAGACATGAAGGCAGTTGTTTGGAAGCCTTATATATTTTGAAACTTTTGCAAGAGTTCCCACAGAGCTGAGTCCTGGGTTTGGTCCTTCTCCTTGCAAGAGAGCGACAAAGTATCCATTCGATTGGATTATGTTGTTCATCACAAGAACATCCTCGGGCCTTCCAACCATAAGTGTTGTAAAGGTTTGAGGGAACAATGGCCTTTGCAACAAAGGTAGAACTGGTACCCTGTCTATTTTCTCTATATCTATATTGTTATTATCCATATATACCTCTTTATTAGTTCTTAACTGTAAATATAATACCCAATGGTAAAAATGTGAAATTGCAAAAGAAAAGAATAAGTTGAGATTATTTGCATTATTTTTGTTGCGTTTTGTTGCAATCGTGCTATTGTATAAGAAGAGGTTGGAAGATGGAAGGAAAATTGATAGTCATTGCCATCGGAGGCAATTCTCTTATAGAGGATTCGAAGCATGTAACTGTGGCATCTCAATATGATGCAGCAAAGAAGACAGCTCATCATATAGCACGTCTTGTCGAGGCTGGAAACAGGGTAGTAATTGCGCATGGAAATGGTCCACAGGTTGGATATATCTTGCGACGTGCGGAGATTGCATCCACTGAGCTCCATTCAGTTCCGCTCGATTCTTGCGTCGCAGATACTCAGGGTGCAATAGGTTACCAGCTTCAAAAAGCCTTGGATAACGAGTTCAAGGCGCTTAAGATAAAGAAAAATGTTGCGACTGTTGTTACCCAAGTAGAGGTTTCTGATAGCGATCCATCATTTAAAAAGCCGACAAAGCCGATTGGCTCTTTTATGAGTGAGGAAGTTGCTAAAGAGCATGAGAGAAAAGATGGCTGGAGTGTAGTCGAGGATGCTGGAAGAGGATGGAGGCGAGTTGTCGCATCACCAAAGCCACGCTCGATAATCGAGCTTGAAACGATAAAGTGCCTCATTGACAATGGCATAATCGTTATAGCGGCTGGAGGTGGTGGAATCCCTGTTGCTAAAGACAAGGATGGAATGTTGCTTGGGCGAGAAGCTGTGATTGACAAAGACCTTGCTGCTGCAATGCTTGCAAAGGATTTGAATGCAGATCTTTTTGTTATTTCTACAGCAGTTGAGAAGGTTTGTCTTAACTATGGAAAGCCAAATCAGCTTTCGTTGGACGAAATCGATATTGAAAAAGCAAAGGAGTATATAGCTGAAGGGCATTTTGCACCAGGATCAATGCTTCCAAAAATTCAAGCAATAGTTGACTTTGTATCGACAACTGGAAATGTCGGCATTGTAACAGATCCAGAGAATCTATATGATGCACTTTACAAAGACAAAGGGACAAAGATTGTAAAATAGCTCGAATCAGCTAGACAAAGAAGGGTTCTTCATGATAGAAGGCCCTTTTTTTTATGCAATTTCTTTCACTTGATTTTCAAACAAAACTATTGCACTGGTGGAGCATTTGGTGTATTGTTGTGGGTGTAGGTGGGATACTTTCCCATAAAATGGGTGGAAAAGATGGCTTTTCTTACAGGAATGTATAATTCAAAGTTCGACGATAAAGGTCGTCTATCTTTGCCAGCACGACTAAGAAACCTTCTTTCCGCAGAGCAGGTAGTTGTTCTTCCAGGGTTGGATGGAAACCATCTAATGCTTATGACTCCTGATTACTTTGAAAACGAGTTCAGCAAGCCAATATTATCAACCCCCAAAGCGATGCTGGATGAGAAAAAAAGAAAGTTGATCAGAAAGCTCATTTCTCCCGCAATCTATGTAGATGTAGATAGCTCTGGAAGAATCAACATCCCCCTTCAAAACAGGGAGAAGTACCAACTCTTGAATAAAGGGGAGGCTCTTTTGATAGGTGCTGGGTATTCGATTGAAATATGGAACCCAGAGGTTTATAGGGAAGCTGAGGAAGCTGACGAAGAGGATATATCGGAACTCGCGCAAAGTCTTTATGAGGAAGCAAAGGAGTAGGTTTTATGCAAATCCTTCATTATCCAGTAATGCATGAAGAAGTCCTGTCAAGTCTTCCTCTAGAACAAGATAAGAACACTATACTTATTGATTGCACAACAGGCGAGGGAGGTCATACTTCTCTTTTTTTGTCTAAATACCCAAATCTTACAGTAATAGGATTGGATCGGGACAAGGAAATACAAAAAAAAGCTATAGAGAGGTTGAAGCCTTTTTCCAATCGCTTTATTCCTGTGAACACTTGGTTTGATACATATCTTGAGGAAGCGGAGAGCGAGTCTGCAAATGCAATTCTCTTCGATCTTGGCATCTCGATGTTTCATTACGAAGAGAGCATGAGAGGCTTTTCATTCCGAAAAGACGAGAAACTTGATATGCGTCTTGATTCATCGCAAAGCCTATCAGCAAAGACAATCGTCAACGAATATCCTGAGATAGAACTTGCAAATGTAATATACCGCTATGGAGAGGAACGCTATTCAAGACGGATTGCAAGAGCGATTGTCGAAGCAAGGAAAGATAGCAAGATAGAGAGCTCTGAGGTGCTTGCTTCTATTGTTTTTTCAGCTGTTCCTAAAGAATACAGATATGGAAGAATACATCCTGCAACAAGGACATTCCAAGCATTGAGAATCGAAGTCAACAAAGAGCTTGATCGTATCTCTCCAGCGCTTGACAATGCAATCCGAGTGCTAAAGCCAGGTGGACGAGTTGCTGTCATAACATTCCATAGTCTGGAAGACAGGATTGTGAAGTGGTTTTTCAAAGATGAGGAAAAAAAGAGCGACAGCAGGATCAGGATTCTCACAAAAAAACCGATTGTGCCAGGAGAGAAAGAGTGTATTGAAAATGCACCATCAAGATCAGCAAAGCTAAGAGTTGTGGAGAAAGTATTATGAAGGATATAGAAATGGAGAAAAACTTTAACTTTAGATTCAAATGCATAGCATTGGCTATTTTGGCTATTGCTTTCATAGTCGCATTCATTCCATTGTGGCAACTTGGTATTGACAATACTATAAGACATGAGATGATTGTTTCACAGATAGCTCTTCAGGGTTTGGATTATGAGGAGAGGGCATTGATTGCATCCTCAAGCAATCTTGACGATGAAGAGTATCAGTCGACTTTGTATGTTAAAGCCAACAGTGTAATCTGACTTTGTTTTATTTTTTGATCTTTGGAATATAATGATGGAGATGGGAGAAAGCAAAAGCACCAACTACGATGATTTCGATATGGTTAAGCTTGATCATGAGGATTCAAGTGAAGGTCTGTTTTCACCTTTTACTTTTATTTTTTTCCTTGTGCTTATCGTTCTATCTGGGTTTTTGCTTCTTTACAGCTCAACTTTTGATGTATCTGTCAAAGATGGATTCGAGCACTATCATTATTTTCTGAATCAAGTTATTGGATTTATTGCAGGGCTATTTTTGGGTCTTTGCTTGGATTTCCTTCCCTTGAGATTTATAAAAAAGAGCTATTATTTTCTTTGTCCGCTTTCACTTGTTGTCCTTGTTTTGATGCTTTTCCCTTCATTTAATGATTGTGGGATATTTACAATTTCTGGACACAATATAATATCTGGACCAATACTTGGTGCATTTTCTGTAATATCGCTTATATCGGGCGCAATTCCCGCAATTTACAAAAGAAAGGAAATAAATGGCGTATATTTTGTTATCGTTGCATTGATTGCAATTGCAATTGCAATACTGTCAGCTCTGGTCAGTTCGATGGGTTATTACTTCTTGATTGTGTCGGTTAGCATTATTATGCTTAGGTCGACCGGTGCAAAGAAGGGCTTTGTTGCAATCTGTGCGGTTTTTGCGCTTTCGACAGCTCTTTTTCTTATCTTCGTTTATTCGCCTTTCTCCTCATCATTCTTCTCATCGATCCTGCCTGTCGCAAATCCTGATTTTTATGATCATTCGCTCTTTGTATCACAGCTTGCTATAAAAGAAGGTGGGCTGACTGGCATTGGGCTTGGAAAGGGATTGTACAAGCTGGGCGTTCTATCCAATGTAGAGTCCGATTTTATCTTTGCGTCGATTTCGGAGGAGCTGGGTTTTGTTGGTGTGTTTTTTTTCTTTGTAGCATTCCTAAACTACTTCTTCCTAGGAATCATGGCAGCCAGAAGAGCATATAGGAAAAATGAGTACACAATCGCAAGTGCATGCATAGCTCTTTCCTCGATTGTTGTTGTACAAGCTTTGATCAGTGCTCTGTATTGTGCAGGAATCTTCCCATTTGGTCCTGTTTCCTTTCCTTTTTTTTCATATTGTCCTTCAGCGGAATTTATGTTTGTAACTTCTTCTTTGATTCTATATAGATACATATATTTGATGGGCAGATCGAATGAGAAAGTATAGCATCGCAATAGTCATTGCTACTGTCTTGCTTATACTCCTTTTGTTGTTCTATTTTGCTATTGCATATATGCCTCTATCTAGGATTGATGAAGTTTGTATATCAGGAATAGCCACTTACAGCGAGAAGAAGATCTTGTCATCTTGTTTGTATGAAAGTGTATTGCTCTCGAATGTCAGGTCTCTTGAGAAGAGGATAGAAGACCTTGCATATGTTGAGAAAGCTGAGATTTCCTTTCATCGCAAGAGGATTCTATTGAAGGCCGATATCAATGAGAGAGGCTTGCTGATAAAGAGCGGTGACGATGTATGTTTTTATGATGGTGCGAGTCTTTCGCATATAGATTTCAAAGACTTGGAATCATTGAAGAGAACATATATTGTCTTGGATGTCGACAAGGACTATCTTGTTTATTTGAAGAAATATGGATTCTCGCCAGAGTTTAGCTTGGTTATTGATTCCATGCTTGATTTGGATGGGAGAGAAACCTTGATAACAAAGGCAGAATTCAGCAATAATGAAACTATAGAAAGCGGGGTTTTGAATCTAGAATTCGAGAGTCTTTCATCTAAGCTAATTGTCGATGATCTGACAAAGCTAAGCTATCTTGACGATTGCATTGACATGATATGTTCAGATATCGAAGACAGAAGGTCTGAAACAATCTTCTCAGATAGTTTGTATAGATTGGAATCCGGTGGACTGTATAGGTTAAAGAGGTAGAGTGTGGCAACTGACAAATCTATTGTGGGATTGGATATAGGTACTAGCTGGACTCGTGTTGTGATTGGAGCTGTCTCAAGAGATGGTCAGATTATGGTCGAGTCTATTGCAGAACGTCCCTCCGAAGGTGTAAAAAACGGCTCGATTGTGAACATGGAGCAAACAGTGAAAGTTGTCAATGCTGTTGTTTCAGAGGCAGAGATTCAAGCTGGAACAGAGGTGAGTTCTGTGATGCTCGCAATCGAAGGCTCACATATCCAAGCAATACAATCCAATGGCGTCGTTGGAATCAACTCGAAAGACCAAGAGATAAAAACCGAGGATATAAGAAGATCGATAGATGTTGCAAAGAATCGTGAACTTCCGCAAAACACGGAGGTCATACATACTCTCGTCCAGGATTTTCAAGTAGATTCAAGAAAAGGCATAAAAGATCCTATTGATATGCTTGCTCATAGGCTAGATACAAGAGTTCTGCTTATCATCGGCTCGTCGCCGATTATACAAAACCAGAAAAAGTGTGTGCAAAAGGCTGGTTTGCAAGTGCAAAAGGTTGTTTTGAAAAGCCTTGCTGATAGTGATGTAGTGCTTTCTCAAGAAGAGAAGGATATGGGTGCGATTGTCATCGATATTGGCTCTGGGAGTACAAATTGCATGGTTTACCAAAATGGAGCTCCTTTGTATGTTTGCGGACTTGACATGGGTGGAGAGACTGTTACATCAGATATTGCATATATGTTGCAACTTCCAAAAGCGGCTGCTGAATCGATAAAGATTTCTGATGGTTCTTGCTACTCTCCCAATATATCTTCTAGTGAGATGATAATAACACCAGCTGTTGGAGGAAAGCCTTCAATCAGGCTTCCAAAGAAAGAGATGTCGAAAGTAATTGAAGCAAGAATGGCTGAGCTGTTTTCAATCATCAAGCAAAAGTTTGAGGAAAATGGCATATCTGGTGTTTTTGGCGCTGGCATTGTCCTTGTTGGTGGCGGCTCGCTTCTCTCTGGAGCTACAGAGCTTGCTGCTGAGATCTTCCGCCTTCCTGCAAGAATCGGATTTCCAGAGGCAATCAATGGACTCGATAGGATGTATATCGATCCAAGATATTCGACAGTGCTTGGCTTGTTGAAGAACGAAGCAAGAAAATACAAGGATAGCAATAGTTACGTATCAAATAAGGAAAAGAATGGCTTTGGCGGGAAAGTAAAGAATTTCTTTGGCAAGTTATTCTAAGGAGAGCATATGGCATATAATATTTTCGATATTGAAGATACTGCAACAGGAGAGCAAACAGCTCCTACTATAATAAAGGTCGTCGGTGTTGGTGGCGGCGGTGGCAATGCTGTCAACAGAATGATTGCATCAGGTTTGAAAAAGGTTTCCTTTATTGCTCTTAATACAGATGTGCAAGCGCTCCAGCGCTCAAATGCTCAAACTCGAATTGCAATTGGCAAGGAGTTGACTGGAGGTCTTGGAGCTGGTGGGCAGCCTGAAATTGGCGAAAAAGCTGCAATTGAGAGCAAAGAAGAGATAAAGAAAGAGCTAGAGAATGTTGACATGGTCTTCATAACAGCTGGAATGGGAGGTGGAACAGGAACTGGAGCTGCTGCTGTCGTTGCTGAGATTGCAAAGACTTGCAATGCGCTTACTGTTGCTGTTGTAACAACGCCATTTGCTTTCGAGGGCAAGAAAAAGCTTATGCTAGCGCAGCAAGGAATCGAGAAGCTTAGAAAGAATGTTGATACGCTCATTTTGATTCCTAACCAACATCTATTGAATGTTGTTGATAACAATACTCCTATTAGACAAGCGTTCCTGCTTGCTGATTCGGCTTTGATGCAATCTGTGCAAGGAATATCCGATCTTATAACGGAGCCAGGCGAGATAAATATAGATTTTGCAGATGTAAAGACTGTAATGAAAGGCAAAGGCGATGCTCTTATAGGACTTGGCTTTGGAGAGGGTGCAAACAGAGCTGTAGAGGCAGCAAAGCAATCGATTAGCAATCCTTTGTTGGAGAATGCGTCTATAGATGGAGCAAAGGCTGTTCTTGTAAACATTGCTGGTGGCGACAATCTTACATTGAAAGAATACCAGGATGTTGTCGAGCTTATTACAAACAATGTTGCTGAAGATGCTTTGATCACAGCAGGACAATCATATAATCCAGCATTGGGCGACAGGCTTAAAGTCACTGTTGTTGCAACTGGGTTTGAAAAGAGGGATGTATCTACTGGAATCAATAATTCTGAGCTTTATTCGAAAGCACGAGAGGAAGAAGAGAAAAGATATGAGCCTCAACAGGAGAGGTACTATGGCCAGAACTACTCCATGCATAGCGAGAAGCCATCATCATTTGAATCTCAACAAGATAGCTTGAGGAAAAGAGCTAGCGAGCCTCAGCATACAAGAGAAGACGCCTCGACTATAACAGTCAATAGATGGCAAGACTTGCAAAATCAGCTTGGCAAGAGAAACTCGAATCCGAATGATTTCTCAACTCCAGCTATTATGAGGCTACATAGAGGCGAGGATGACGACAGATAGCATCATATCTGACTTTTCGGATTATTTGATTTATGAGCGACGCCTCTCTGATAAAACCAGGGAGGCTTATTCTCGTGAATTGAAAAACTATTTACTCTACCTTTCAAGACATAATTTGCAAGTAGATAAAATCCTTCCATCTCAAATGGAGGAGTATTTGATTGCAAGGAAAAACGAGTCTTCTCTAGAAAATGGTACTATTTCCAGAATAGTTGCGACTCTCAGAACATTTTATAAATACCTTGAGTCAAAAGAATATATTGATTCCAATCCAGCGACACTTGTGGATCGTCCTAGAATCCATGAGCATCTTCCTAAAATACTTTCTGAATCAGATGTTGACAGAATATTGGATGCAATGAAAACAGATGATGATCTTGGAATAAGAGATTGGTGTCTGTTTGAGGTCATATACTCTTCTGGCTTGAGGATATCTGAAGCAGTAAGCTTGGATTTGTCATCATATCTTGAAGATGAGAATTCTATGCGTGTCTTTGGAAAACGAGGAAAGGAGAGAGTTGTGTTCTTGGGAGAGAGGGCAAAGGATGCTTTAAATCTGTATCTTTCAGATGTCCGTCCAAGGCTATTGAGCAAAAAAAACAAAAAAGAGCTAGCGCTTTTTATCAATAGGAGAGGAGAAAGAATGACAAGGCAAGCAATGCATAAGCGTTACCATGAGGTTGTAGAGAGGCTTGGATTGGATGCAACTGTCCATACACTAAGACACTCATTCGCAAGCCATATGATGATGAATGGCGCCGATGTTAGATCTGTGCAAGAGATGTTGGGGCATAGCGATATAAGGACAACGCAAATCTACACACACTTCAACACTTCTTCTCTTCTATCTCTCTTTGATAAATTCTCGCCTCTGTCGGATGACGATATCTAGTTGTCTTATCATTTTTACTGGAGATTTATGTGATTGATATATCTTTTTGGCAAATTGCAATAATGTTTCTCTTATGTATTCTTGCAGGATTTATCGATTCTATAGCAGGAGGGGGAGGTCTTGTATCTCTTACCAGCTATTATGCGATTGGACTGCCTCCTGTGTATGCTCTTGGCAACAATAAGTTCTCATCTACATTCGGCACTCTTTTTGCAACGATAAACTATGCAAGAGGCAAAAATGTTGTATGGCGTATTGGCCTGTTTGCATCCGTCTTTGCAATATCTGGAGCTGCTATAGGAGCTCAACTTGCATTAGTGTTTGCAACGCGAGTGTTTCAATATATTCTCCTTGTTGTCTTGCCTTTCTTGACAGTCTTTACTTTACGAAAACACAGGCGAGAAAATGATGGAAATATGATAGACATCGGAAAACCTATCAAAGCGAATATCTATGCAATAGCATCTCTTATGTCTTTTGCTATTGGAGTCTATGATGGCTTTTTCGGGCCTGGCACAGGTATGTTTTATACATTGGCTTTGAGCTTTATTGGTTTCGATATGATAAAAGCATGTGGTACTACAAAATTCCTTAATCTGGCTTCGAATATCGCAGCTCTTTCGACATTCATAATTAATGGCAATATTATCTATGAACTTGGTATACCATGTGTATTTGCATCTATTATCGGAAACCTTCTAGGCTCTGAGTTTGCAATAAAGAAGGGCGATAAAGGAATAAGGCCAATATTGGTAGTTGTAATCATCATGCTTTATATAAAGATAATCCTTGGCCTGTTTTTCTAGCATTTTGTTTTGATTTTTGCATTTATATAACATGGAGAGTATTTTGGGATATGGTGCTAAGAGATCTTCGCTTGGCTCTTTTTCGTTTGATTATTTTGGGTCGCTTCCAGAGAATGCTATATTCTTTTGTTGCAAGCTTAAATCGGATTTGCATCTTTTGGACTCGCTTTATCTAAGTGCATTGGAGGCTGCACTAAATGGTTTTGATGTCCTCTATGTAAGTGGTAATAAAGCATCAAAAGCAATCGAAAGCGGTGTTCGCGATGGTCTTGGAAGGCTTTTTGCCTTGATTCCTTTCGATATTGGTAGGTTATATATGAATGTTGCATCAACTATATTGAAGTCAAATGGAGGCTTGATTGTTCCAACTTATCATGATGATATGAATCCAAATGATGCAATTAATCTGATTGGTGTCCAGATTGCAAGAGCAATTATATTAGCGAACTCTGGCTCTCAAAGCATCAAATACCTTCCGCACATAAAATATGCTTTAGATAATTCGAAGGATATTGCTGTTTTGAAAGATGGATTGGATAGCAATGCACTAAAAAGCCTTGTTCTTGATGGCTGTCCATTGATCAATAGCTTTTCGGATTTCTTGTCATTTCCAAAAGCAATCGGCTATAGATCTGATAAAGGAATATATGGTAAAGGAAGTGCTAGATTTGATATCATCTATTTCAATGGACAATGAAAGAGCTTTCTCAGGTTTCATCGAATACATCAAAAGCGTAAGAGACTTATCAGAGAATACTGTAAAGAACTACATGATAGATCTTGCTCTTCTTTCATCTTTTCTTGATAGGAATTCAAAAACCATTTCTCAGCTGGACAGAGATGATGTTAGATCGATTATAAGAATCCTAGAGAAGAATTTCAGTGAGAAATCAATTCATCGCAAACTCTCATGCTATAGGGATTTGTATCGCTATTTGATGAAAACTGGAGATGTAGATAAAGATCCTTTTGCTTTTGTCTCTCTTCGATACAAGGTTCGCGAGATTCCATCAGTTTTGACAAAAGAAGAGGTAAATGAGCTCTTGGAATATAGAAAATGCACGCATTTGGAGAACGATGATGATTATTTCATCTCAGAGCGAGATCATATGCTTTTTCTTTTTCTGTACGCTACAGGTGCAAGAATTTCTGAGGCTTTATCTGTGGATGTCTCCGATATCGATTTGTCTCAAAGACGCATAAGGATAGTAGGAAAAGGAGACAAAGAGAGGTTCTTGTTTTTCCCAAACAAGGTCAAGAACGAGATTGTTGCATATCTTGATTTGAGAAAAGAGTTTCTTATTAGGAAGAAGAATGCGATAAACGATGCTCTGTTTGTATCAAATACAGGCAAGAGGTTGCCCTTTAGCTCTGCACATATTATCTTTGATGAATATAGGTCTTTGCTTCGATGGCAAAAGGAATTCACTCCTCACACATTAAGGCATTGTTTTGCAACGCATATGCTTGATAATGGTGCAGACATTCGCTTTGTGCAAGAGATGCTTGGGCATTCTAATATATCAACGACTCAGATATATACTCATATATCGAAATCAAAGCTGAAAGGTGTTTATGACAAGTCACACCCTCATGCAAAGGAATAAAAATGGAAACAAAAATTCATGGAACTACGATTTGTGCTGTCAGAAAAGATGGCAAGGTTGCATTGGCTGGAGATGGGCAGGCAACGATGGGAAATACAGTTGCAAAAGGGAATACAAGGAAGGTCAGAAGGCTATTTAATGATAAGATCATCATTGGATTCGCCGGCTCTACAGCTGATGCATTCACGCTTTTCGAATTGTTTGAAGGAAAATTAAAGCAATACAATGGCGATATCACACGCTCAGCTGTCGAACTTGCTAAGCAATGGAGACTGGATAAAGCCCTTAGAAATCTTGATGCATTGATGATCACATCTGATGGAGACAAGATGTTTCTTATCTCTGGGGCAGGGGATGTGATTGAACCGGAGGGTAATGTTGTTGCTATTGGCTCTGGAGGGGATTTTGCTCGTGCTGCAGCTTTGGCATATCTCGATGCAGGAGTTGATTGGAGTGCAGAGGAGATCGCAAGACGAGCCGTGAATATCGCAGCTGACATATGCATTTATACAAACCACAATATAATCACAGAGGTACAAAATGGAAGCACTAATAAATAAAAGCCTTGACGATATGACACCAAGAGAGATTGTAGACAGTCTCAATCAATATGTTATCGGTCAAGATGATGCAAAAAGAACAATTGCTATTGCAATAAGAAATAGAGTAAGACGAAAAAGACTTCCTGCAGAGATGAGGGATGAGGTTTCGCCTAAGAATATCTTGATGATTGGCTCGACCGGAATTGGAAAAACAGAAATTGCAAGAAGGATATCAAAACTTGCAAAAGCTCCTTTTGTGAAGGTTGAAGCAACAAAATACACAGAAGTTGGCTATGTTGGACGCGATGTTGAATCGATGGTCAAGGACTTGATGGCTAGTGCTGTTTCCATGGTAAGAGAAGAGATGGCAAAAGCTAAGGAGAGTGAAGTAGAGCATAATATCGAGGAACGACTTCTTGATCTTTTGCTTCCTGCTCTAGGAGATGATCAAAAGATGGAGTCGAATGTCTTGGAGACCCGTGAGAAATTCAGGGATCTTCTTAGAAAAGGTGCGTTTGACAACAAAGAAGTCGATATGACAGTTACTCCAACTAGCAAGATCAATGTCATGGGCGCAGGGTCTATGGAGGATCTCCAGCAAGCAATGAGCTCATTGTCCCAAATGTTTTCATCAGGTGCGAATGGAACAAGAAAAAGGAAGCTTTCCATCAAGAGGGCACGAGAGATTATTCGCGAAGAAGAGATGGACAAAGTCGTCGATAACGATAAGGCAATTGATGAAGCAAAAGACAGATGCGAGCAAATGGGTATAATCTTCATCGACGAGATCGATAAGGTTGCATCTAGAGGTCAGAGCAATAATACAGATGTCTCACGAGAGGGTGTGCAACGCGATATTTTGCCAATCGTCGAAGGATGCAAAGTATCAACAAAATGGGGAGTTATAGATACAACGAATATCCTATTTATTGCCGCAGGTGCGTTCTCCCTTAGCAAGCCATCTGATTTGATTCCAGAATTGCAAGGTCGTTTCCCATTGAGAGTTGAGCTTCATGATTTGACATCAGAGGAGTTCTACAGGATTCTTACCGAACCTCAAAATGCAATCACAAAGCAATATATTGCGCTTTTAGCTACAGAAGGAGTCGATATTGTATTCGAAGAGGATGCATTGAGAGAGATTGCAACTATTGCTCACGATGTGAACATGGAAAATGATAACATAGGAGCCAGAAGGCTCTATACTGTAATGGAAAAGCTTTTGGAAGAGCTTGCATTCTCTGCAGATCAGTTAAGCGGTCAGAAAGTTACAATCACAAGAAGCTATGTCCAGGAAAGACTCCATGATATAGTTGAGGATAGGGATCTTTCAAAGTATATTCTATAAATGATATGCAATATTTTACTGTTGTAGATAATACATATGAAGAGGCTATAAAGAAAGCAAAGGAGCTCTACGGGGATAATATACGTATCCATTCCCGTAGGGATTTTGTGACACATGGCGGCTTGTTTACGAGAAAGCAACATAAATGCGAGATTTCTTGTTATTGCATAGCAAAGTCTAATGATGGAGATAAGAGAGCGAAAAGGTCTGACCTTGCTGAATTTGAGATGGAGGCAAAAACCCCTGATCCAAGCAAACTGACTTTGGAGGAACGCCTTGACACAAATGTCCATAGAGACCTAGTCAATCCTATTGAGACTTCTGCTGACATTTTAATCGAGAACTATATAAGTGGCCCTTTAATGGACAGCGTCTTGAATGCATTGGAGCAAAATCCGAAAAATGATGTGTCAGCAATAGCCAAGCAACTTGTCTCTCTTGTGCCAATTGCATATGAAGAGCAAATCCATCCATCTACATACATGGTTTTAATTGGCCCCACAGGATCGGGAAAGACGACTTCGATTGCAAAGAGTGCTTATCTCTACAAAAGACAAGGCAAGAAGGTTGCTATAATAACTCTTGACAGTTACAGGGTAGGTGCTTATGAGCAAATAAAAGCATTTGGAGATGCCTTGGACATTCCTGTCGACCTTGTCCGTCAAGAGAGTGAGCTTTTAAGGGCCTTGGAGCATTATTCTTGGTATGATCTTGTGCTTATAGATACAATGGGATTGAGTTTGCGAGACAAAAATGTTGCCCTTAGGTTGAAAGGGCTGACGTCTATGCTCGATAGCACAAGAACAAGCTATATTTTCACAGCATCTCCTTCGATGAAGGAAGAGGATTTGATAGAACACTATCTAGGATACAAAGACTATTCGCCTAAAGCTATGATTTGTACAAAGGTCGATGAAACAGAAACAATAGGCAATGTCCTCTCGTTTTGCTATAAAATGTCTCTTCCTTTGCTTTTCTTGACAGATGGACAAAAAGTTCCTGACGATATAATAATGGCATCGTCAACAGCGATTCTTCCATACTTGAAGGACATTGGATATAACAGCAAGGATGCAAATTCGCAACTCAATATGAGCTAGAAGGTACTTTCCCTAGCAAGACCAATGATGATTTTATTGTATTTAAGATGCTCTCTTTTATCTCGTCAGAAGGTGCATCTATATAGATTTTGTATTTACTAATATCTTGCATTTCTTTGTTGCTAAGTGGATTTTCATTGTGCAAGATTGTTGTTTCTTTCTTATCTGTAATCGAATAGACCATCGCGTTTAGGATTTTTTCATCAGCACTGCCTTGATACGCGAGTATTTCATTGTTCTCATTTAGGATTGCAATAGTGCTGTTCTTGTAGTCAGGGAAGTCTGGTATCCTTGTTAGTGCAAATTGCAAATCCATATCCAATGTAAGGACAATTGATGCGCCTTTCACTATATTGTAGCCTAATGTCGGAACAGCTTTTAATTTGTCGTCATATAGCTTTTCAATACCAGTTATTCCGTTGAGGTACTCGTCAACTTCGCCTATATATTCTCTAATGTTAAGGCCTGATGGATACTTTCTTATTTCTTTCATCACCAGAACGACATCATCATCGATTGAGAAGTTGACCAATAGGCTCTCTATATATTCTTTCTCTTCTTTTGATGGAATATATGAAAGAGGAAAGAATTCTACTCCGCTTTCAATCATTGATTCGATTTCAATAGCATCATAGGAAAGATATGGTGCAATAGTTGATGCAATGTATGATGATTTGCTGTCATTGGATGACAACTTTACGCAAAAGCCATAGTCTGGTGCTTGAAATGCAAGAATATTCCCATTTCTGTCATATATTGTTCCTCTTACCAATGTGGATGATACAATCGGATCTGAATAATGTTTTCGGCTCATGCCTTGGAATGTATCCAAAATTATCATCCGTGACAGAAGCAATACCACAAATGCTATGATGATAACTAGGCTTATCCTGCCAATATGATTGTCATTTTCATGCATAAGCATATAATAAATATTTGCTTGGAGTTTGTCGATTATGGGTTATAGAGATTATGATGATATGCCATCTAGGAATGAGCGTGAGAGAGGGAAAAAAGGCTCTGGAGTTGCAATAGCTGCTTCCATTTGCATCCTTGTTTGTCTTCTTATTTTGATTATTTGCATTCTTGTATCAACCGGACATGAGAGCAAATCAAGAGAGGAAGAAGTTCAAAGCTCAAGCCAGAGTGTTGACGATTCAAAAGAAAACGAGGCACTTGAAGAAGGAATCGAAACTGTAGCAAATGCTGATGGATTTGAAACCAAAGAACCAGAAGCTGTAGAAAATGATAATGGAGCTTTATTGCAAAAGTCCATTGACAATGATACTGAAGCCTATATTGAAGAACCTGAAGCTGTAGAGACCGTGGAAACTACAGAGCAAGCTCCAACGCAAGAAGCTCTGAATACAGAATCAAAACAAGAGGAGAAAGCTAATACTGAGACTGAAACTGAAGAGGAAGTTCCACCTGTTATTGAAGAGCCTATAGCTGAGGAGCCAGAGGTTGTTGAATCCACAGACCAGCCTTTGTCAGAAGAGATTGCAAATCAGGATACAGATGTTCCAAACACAGAAGTTATATCAGATGAGCACGCATTGCCAGAGGAAGCTAACAAGACAGAAACCGATATTGAAGAGCCTGAAGCTGTAGAGACCGTGGAAACTACAGAGCAAGCTCCAATGCAAAACTCTTCGAATACAGAATCAATACCAGATGAGGAATCTAATAAAGATTCAGAAGTGGAAAATGAGACTTCACTAGTTATTGAAGAGCCTATAGCTGAGGAGCCAGAG
>DKCO01000001.1:24946-25098 GCA_002452215.1 Spirochaetales bacterium UBA6872 | reverse complement strand
ATCCACAGACCAGCCTTTGTCTGAAGAGGTTGCAAATCAAGATAGAGATGTTCCAAACACAGAAGCTATATCAGATGAGCAATCATTGACAGAAGAAGCTAACAAGACAGAAACCGATATTGAAGAGCCTGTAGCTGAGGAGCCAGAGATTG
>DKCO01000001.1:0-24887 GCA_002452215.1 Spirochaetales bacterium UBA6872 | reverse complement strand
ATCCACAGACCAGCCTTTGTCAGAAGAGGTTGCAAATCAAGATAGAGATGTTCCAAACACAGAAGCTATATCAGATGAGCACGCATTGCCAGAGGAAGCTAACAAGACAGAAACAGATATTGAAGAGCCTGAAGCTGTAGAGGCAGTGGAAACTATAGAGCAAGCTCCAATACAAAACTCTTTGAGTACAGAATCAAAACAAGAGGAGAAAGCTAATACTGAGACTGAAATTGAAGATGATGTTCCAATAGGTGTAGCTACAGAGTCTGGTGAAGTAAAAAATGCCGATGGTTCTTCGTTGCCAGAAGAGGTTACAGGTCAAGATGTAGCCTTATTTGAGGATCCTGTCCAGACAGAGTCCTCTACAAGGGATGCTTCAGAAGAAACTGGAGAAATTCCTGCAACTATTGATGAGCATGAAACAGTGGAAGATACACAATTGTCTGGAAGTGTTGTCGAGTTGCAACCTTCATTTGATGAGGAAGTTTTGCCAAATGTAGATATAGCTGAGAATATAGTGGCTGAAGTAGAGGAAAACACTCATGAGCCTCTATCAGTGATAGAAGAATTTGAGGGACATGATACAGCGCTGCTTGATGATGCTATTGCTGAAGAATCGCCTGTATTGAAGCAGGATGAAACTACGATAGAAAGGAAACTTGACAAGTATGGTATTGTCTTGAAGCAAACAGGCAATGAAGTTACATTAGCTGTCCCTGAAAATTACACATATAAGGAAATAATAGCCCTTGCCTTAAAAATCAAGGATATCCTACGATACAATGTTTCTGTAAAAAACAAGACTATCACAATTGATTTTGCTGAAGTATTGACAGAGTCAAATTCAGATGATGTCTTTAATAAGATATCGAATGTAGTAGCTGTTTTTGAGAGGAAAAGGAAGTAGAGTTTGAGTGTTTTCCCATAGTGGTCGGAAAACATATTGAATTATATACAATTAGACAAAAGGAGTTCTTATGACGTTCGATAGCCTAGTTATTACGTTCTTTATCTATTCGATTCTAGGGTATATTGCAGAGGTGATTTATTGCTCTGTTGGACAAAGACGATTAGTTAATCGAGGATTCATGTATGGTCCATGGTTGCCTATATATGGATTTGGAGGCATCATCATAAAACTCTTCTTAAGCCCTCTTTCGACGATTAATATATGGGGGCCAGTTCTTGTCTTTATCTTGGGAATGATTCTTACCTCTATAGTTGAATATATAGGCTCTTGGCTTTTGGAAAAAGCATTTTCAATAAAGCTTTGGGATTACTCAAAGAAGTTTGGGAATATAAATGGCAGGGTTTGTCTCTTAAATTCGACATTGTTTGGCATCGGAGGATTGTTCATAACATATTTTGTGAATCCTCGGCTTGATCGGATGATAGCCCATATCCCTTCTTATCTAGATAGACCTATTTCAGATACAATTATTCTTGTTATGTTCACCGATTTCATGCTTTCTGTAATGAAGATGAACGCAATAAAGGCTGTTCTTCAGGATTTGAGAGAAAAGAGAGCAGAGATGGAGGAGCGCTATCGAACACTTATTGCACAAGGAAAGGTTGAGCTTGCTCGAGAGATTAGGGAAAGACTTCTTGATGAAATCGACAAGAAGAAGGATATTGCACATAGAAAAGCTAAGCTCTTCATTTCATCATTCCCAACATGTACTAGCCACAATGCTGAATTGAAACAGCAACTTGAGAATATCAGAGCTTGGAGAGAGAATGCAAAGGCTGAGATAAAGAAAGCCAAAGAGAGTTTGAAGAACCTTCCAGCAAAGAAATTGAGCGATGAGAGAGACTAATATGGTTTTTTATAAAGACGTTCTTGATGAAGTAAGGAAAATCAATGATGAAGTTGAATTGGTTGCTGTTTCCAAAACAAAGCCTATGTCGATGATTCTTGAAGCATATGATCAAGGTGCAAGGATCTTTGGCGAGAATAGAGTGCAAGAGATCCAAGAGAAATTCACAGGAGAAAGACCTGATGGATTGAAGCTATATTTAATTGGGCACTTGCAATCGAACAAGACAAGGAAGGCTGTTTCTCTTGTTGATAGGATAGAATCCATCGACTCGATAAAGCTATTGAAGCAAGTTGAAGCAGAGTGCAAGAAAATCAATAAGAAGATTGAGATACTTTTAGAAGTTAATAGCTCGGGAGAGGCACAAAAAAGTGGATTTACAAGTATCGATGAGTTATATCAAGCTGCAGAATATGCACATGGCTCTGAAAACCTTGACTTCAAAGGGTTGATGACAGTTGGTCCATTGGGTTTTGATAGCGAGAAAAACAGAAAAGCATTCAACTTTGCACATGATTTGTTCTTAAAATTGAAGAAGAAATATGGAATATCTGTATTGTCAATGGGTATGTCGGCTGATTGGAAGGATGCAATTGCATCAGGATCTACTGAAGTAAGGATTGGAAGCGCTATCTTTGGAGAACGAAAATGAAAAAAGCTATTGCTATTTTGTTGATTTTCCTCTCATCTTCAATGCTCTTTTCAGATCCAATCAAATATGAGTATGAAAGCTACGAAAAAGATGAGTTTCCAGAGTGGACAATGGAATTAAGGCGAGCAGAGATAATTTTCTTTGGCTCCTTTGTCGTGACGCTTCCTGTCGCTATAGCAACATACAACATATCCAGGAACCTAGGAGTACCTCTTACTGATGACCATATGAAGGCAACGCTATACCAGTTTGCAGGAGCTGCAGGTCTTTCACTTTTAATTGCTGGGATTGATTGGATAATAGGCGAGGCGTCTGAAAATGATTAAAAGGCGTGAGTACTCATATATATGTGATAGAGATGGGAGAGTTGATTCTGTTGTTTCAGAAGGCCTTGGCATCTCAAGAAGTGTTTTTTCGAATCCAACTCTTGCTTTGTTCGTGAATGAAAAAAAGACAAAGAAATCATCAAAAGTCAAAGCTGGAGACAAAGTTTCAATTAGCTATGACGAGGATGTCTTGGAAGGCCTTGAGAAAGAAGAAATAAAACTCAATATCATTTATGAGGATGATGATATTCTTGTAATTGATAAGGAACAAGGAATGGCTGTGCACCCAGGTGCTGGAAATTGGCATGGTACAGTTGCAAATGCTCTTCTTGGGCTTTATGGAGAGGATTTCGAAACAGGTGATGATGAGCTGAGGCCGGGAATAGTCCATAGGTTGGACAAAGATACATCTGGGGTTATGGTGATTGCAAAGAACCAAAAAGCCCATCTTGCTCTTTGTCAGATGTTTTCTGAGCACAGAAATGAAAAATACTATATAGCGATTTGCAAAGGATTTTTTGCACAAACACAAGGCACGATCGAGTCAAGGATAGTTAGAGACAGGAAAAACAGGAAAAAGTTCACAACGACTAACAACAAAAGTGAGGGGCGCGATGCTTTGACAAAATACAGTGTCGTGACACAAAACGGTGAATATGCTCTTTTGAAGATACGGATTTATACTGGCAGAACCCACCAGATCAGAGTCCATTTGGCATCGATAGGCCATCCTATCATTGGAGATCCAATATATGGAAGAAAAGACAAGAAACTTCCAGATGCAACTTTGATGCTTCATAGCCAAAGACTTGTGATCACACATCCGGCTACGGGCGAGACATCTGTCTTCAGAGCTAAGGTTCCTGGAAGATTTATCGATGCACTAAAGGCTTTGGATCTTCACTGCGATGATTTATCAATAAACTAGAGGTATGTTGCATCACTTTCTAGAAGATCGATATTGAATATTCTTTCTATTCTTACCTTGGACAGTGGCCCTCTTGCAGGGAAAATAAGCGTATTTGCACTTTGGGAGAGTATCTTTTCTCTTATGTTTTTCAATAAAAGCTCCTTGTCGAAGTTGCTTGCTGTGTCGGCAATTGTGCCAGCATACAATGTGTCTCCTGTAAAAATCGCACTGCCTATTTTGAAAACCATGCTGTCATTGGAATGGCCAGCGCATGAGTAGGCTGTTATTTCCAATTCACCTATCTTGATTTTGTCTCTATCTCTTAAAGGAATTGTCTTGTATTCTGATATAGTGTAGTCAGATGCGAACACAGGAGCAGGGTATATCTTTTGGAAAGTCCCGAATCCTGCTATCTGATCTTGATGGTTGTGAGTAATCAAGTAGCCCTTTATCGTGAGTTTATGGTCTTCTATTATTGTTATGATTGGATTGTCTGCAGCTGATGGATCTATTATGATTGCATTGTTATTCTCATCTGAGACAACATACTCATTTGTCAGCGTCTTGGTTGATAAATGTGAGAATATCCTCATATCGTGTACTCCGGTTTTTTCCTGAATTGAGCTTCATCTGGATTAGAGTATTTAAACGATATCGCTTGTATCATGGATGAAGAAAAATCAGTCCTTTTTAGATTGCAATCTTCCATTCTTATTTGGATGAGCTTCGACATTATGAATGATGAGTAGTAGAAATCGTTTTCTGAGAAATCAGACTCGGAAATGTTTGCGCCATTGAAATTGTCGTGGATCACAGTAGATCCATTGATTGATGATAAAGTGAATGTAGAGCCTGAGAATATCGAATATCTTATTGATGAGTTTTTGAAGTGGCAATTGTAAAAAAGCGAAAAATCAAAGAAGGAATTGATTATTGTGACATTTTCAAATGAGCAATTCTCAAAGGTCGCAAAAGAGAATGTGCTTCCTATTATTCTCTTGTTTTTTACATCCAAAGATGAGTAGATAGCTCCATTGAGGGAGTAGTCTATGATGTCCTTGTCATCGGATTTGAAGAATTCCAAGCTTTTATCGATTATCTCTTTCTTGTCTTTTGCATGATGAAGACAGTACTCTGAGCCTGTTGCTTTGTAGAAATCGCAACCGGGATAGATACAATTTTCGAATGAGAACATATAAAGAGTTTGAATAAAAAGCACGCTACTGTCAATTTGATATTTGTGTTATGATTTTAGCTATGCGTTTCAGGATACTAAAATCAAGCAACAACGTTTATGTAGCAAGGTCGCTAGATGATGGCACAATATATACTTGCAGGATCAAAGGCAAAGTATTGAGAACAGAGTATCTTGAATACAACCCAGTAGCTGTTGGTGATATAGCAATAGGTGAACCATATAGCAAATGCGAGGCTTTGATTGCTTCGTTAGAGGAAAGGAGAAGCTGTTTCAAACGTTGGAATGCAAAAGCAGAATTGAATCAAACAATAGCAGCAAACCAAGATTTGAGTGCAATCGTGCTTTCAGCTTTTTCCCCTCCATTTAGGCCAAGATTCGTGGATCGGGCAATAGCATCTTCATTCGGATGCGACATTATCCTAATAATGAACAAGTCTGACTATGGCCTTACTGAACAAGAGTTTGAGCGCTGGAAACTGTACAAAACGCTTGGCTATGATATTATCGCAGTCTCATGCCTTGATGGAGATGGTATCGATGACTTGAAATCCAGGATTAAAGGAAAGACTGTTGCATTTCTCGGACAGTCAGGAGTTGGGAAATCGAGTTTGATCAATAAACTTGCCTCAATTAATTTGAAAACAGGTGATATTAGCGACAAATTCAATCGTGGTCGACATACTACAACACATTCAACGCTAATAGAAACCGAGGATTTTTCTCTTATAGATACGCCTGGAGTGAGAGAGATTTTGATTCCTTTCGAGGATTTGTCAGTAGTAAAGGAATCCTTTCCGGAGTTGAGGGATCTTGATTGCTTGTATCCTCATTGCCTCCATAGGGGGGAGCAGGGATGTGCTGTTCCTATTCTGCTTGAAGAAGGAAAGATCAATGAAGATAGGTATGTAAGTTATCTGAGGATGCTCGATAGCCTTGATGAAAGAAAGCCCGAGTACAGAAGGAAGGCAAGAAGTGGACGCTAAGACCGCTATAGATATAGAGTTGGATAAGGTATTGGATATAGTCAAAGGTTTCTCTCTTTCAAAAGCCGGTAGAGACAGGATCAATCCAGAATCGTCTACTTGCAATAGAGATGAGATCGATGAGCGTTACATGAAGATTGACTCATATATGAACTATCTAGATGAGGAGTCATCGCTTAGCACTTTTCCATCAATTGACCAAGTCTTTGATTTTGTCTCGAACTCGCATGGTGATATATCGGGTTTTGATATCTATAAAGTCGGAGAATTCCTGGACTCATACTTCAAGATGCTTTCATTTTTGCATAAATCTGATGACATTCACCAAGAAGATAGGGACCTTAGTGCCGAAATTCTTTATTCATTGGATTCTGAGGGAGATGTCAATGAAAATCATCCAAGGCTTCTTCCTTTGATCAAGGAGAGAGAGGATTTCAAAGCAGAGCGTTTTCGATTTTCATCTTATTATATAAACTCAAATAAAAACTTGGTTCAGAATACCAATCCAGTATACAGAAATGAAAGAGTTGTAATTCCACTAAAAGCTGACCAGAAACACGATGGGGACTTATATATAATGGGATCTTCCTCATCTGGTGCAACGCTTTTTGCAGAGCCGTTCAAGCTTGTTGATCTAAACAACAAGGTTGTTATAGCTGAAGAGAAAATCAGAAATGAGAAGATAAAGATAAAACATGATTTATCAGAAAAGGTAAGATTTCTTGTGCCTGTCTTGAAAAAGATGGTCGATGAAGTTGCTGATTTTGATTTTCATTATTCGTTTGCTCTTTGGGCGAAGAAGAGCAAGTCTGAACACCCTGAACTATCTGATACGATAGAGCTTGTAGATGCACGACATCCTCTTTTAGGTGAAAAAGCTGTCCCGATAACAATAAAACTTGGCTCTGATATTCGTGTTTTAGTCCTTTCAGGAGCAAATGCTGGTGGAAAGACAGTCACGATGAAGACTGTTGCACTTTTAGCGACGTTGAATCAGATATGTGGCTTCATACCGGCTCGAGCTGGTTCAAAACTTCCTATCTTTGATGATTTCTTTTCCGATATCGGAGATGGACAATCGATTTCAAAACAATTCTCGACTTTTTCATCCCATATGTCCAACATTGCAAGAATTGCAAAGAACGCAAGCGAAAAAAGCCTTGTGATCCTTGATGAGCTTGGCTCGGGAACAGATCCTGAGGAGGGTGCAAGCCTCTCCATTGCAATTCTTGGATACATGAAAGGTCATTCAAGATTGACTATTGCAACAAGCCATTATGGACAGGTAAAGAACTATGCTTACAGCAATAGTGAAATGATGAATGCCTCCATGGAGTTTGATGATAAATCGTCCAAGCCTACATACAGGATTCTCGAGGGGATACCTGGCGATAGCCATGCGATATCAACAGCTATAAGAGCAGATATGCCAAAAGCCGTCATAGCTGAAGCCAAGAGATTGCTTTCATCTAGAGATGAGACATCTGCATCTATAATTGCATCCCTTCTTTCAAAGTCGCGAACTTTGGACAGGAAAATTACACAGACTGAAGTTGCAAAAAGGGATTTCCTTGCAAGAATAGAGAGGCAAAAGGAAAATGAAGAGAAGCTGAAGAGCAGAGAGTTGGAACTTGAAAAAATAGGTTACAAGGAAATTTGCGACTATATGGCTGATCTCCGAAAAAGAGTTGAGAAACTCATTGAAGACGTATCATCAGGAAATCTGACAAAGGAGAAGATAAAAAAAGCAAAATCACTGGTACACGAGACCCTTGAGAAAGAGGTAGAAATCAAGCGTGACATAGATAAAAAAGAAAAACGTGCGGAAGATAATACAAAAGAAGTAAAGTTCGAGATTGGACAGGAAGTAATTTCAAAGGCCACAAAGACAAGGGGCAAGATCTTGCAAAGAAAAGGCAAGAACCGTTATTTCGTATCATTCGAAAATGGCCTTAGGATGGAAGTTGATGCGAATATGCTCGAGAAAGCAGAAAAAGAGAAGAGTGAAGTTGCACACTTTCTCTCAAATAAGAAAAAAGCTCAATTTGTTATCGATGTGAGAGGAAAGACACTCAACGAGAGCATCGAGATAATAGAAAACCAGATAGAGGCTGCCATTTTGGAAAACCTTACATCTTTCTCGATTATCCATGGATATGGCGATGGAATATTGCAAAGAGGTATAAACGAATATCTCAAGACCAGAAAGGAAGTCAAGGATGTCTCATTTGCTCGTCCAGAAGATGGAGGAATGGGCAAGACATATGTGACTTTATTTTGATCTCTCTTCTGATTTGGCTGGTAGCTGTGCAACAATTACCGATGCAAATAGTATTATGCATCCAACCAATTCCCTTGCATTCATGCTCTCTTTTAAAATAAGTGCCCCCCCGATTGCAGCCCACACAGACTCAAGACTCAATGCTAGTGTTGCCGGTGCTGGTTTAAGATACTTCTGGCCAACAACTTGAAGAGTATAAGCTACGGCGCAAGAGAGAACTCCTGAATATAGAATTGCAATCCATGCAGAGAGGATGGACGATATTTCAGGTTTTTCAAAGAAAAACATCCCGATTGAGCATATTGCTCCAGCTGTTGCAAATTGAACCATAGAAAGTTCTATTGCATCGACATCTTTCCCAAATTTGTCTATTGAAAGAATATGAAGAGAAAAGCAAATAGCACATAGAAATACAAATAAATCGCCCTTTGATATTTCAAAGCCATCTTTTACTGAGAGTAAATATGCGCCAATTAATCCTATTGCAACGCATATCCAAATCCTGGGTGGGTTCTTCTTCCCGAAAAACAAACTTATTACAGGAACAAACAGGATATATAGAGATGTTATGAATCCTGCTTTTCCAGCTGTTGTATATGCAATGCCGAATTGCTGGAGGTATGATGCGATTGCCAAAAAGCATCCACAGATCATACCACCTTTCATGAGCTTTTTGGTGTATCCCTCTTTTTTTATGTTACTTCTAAGTGTTTTGAGCGAAAATGGCACTAAGGATAAAGCTCCTAATAGCATTCTTATTGCATTATAAGTAAATGGTCCAATGTCTTTTGCTGCTGTGGATTGTGCAACGAAAGCGAATCCCCAGATAAATGATGTCAAAAGGAGCAATAAAAGAGCGTTTCTGGTTTTCATGGCAACAATTCTAGGTTTTTATTCCACTTGTTTGAAGTACTTTTCACAAAAAACACAAACCATGATACAATGGTAGTCTATCAAAGGAGAAAGCAATGTCAGATTATATGAACGGAACAGGTATCCAATACCATTTGCACATAAAAAAAGGCGACGTAGGACGTTATGTTATCCTCCCTGGGGATCCAAAGCGTGTTCCTCTCATTGCCAAGCATTTGGAGAATGCATCATTTGTTGCCGACTCAAGGGAGTTCGTGACTTACACAGGTTACTTGGAAGGTGAAAAGGTGAGTGTAACATCTACAGGAATCGGAGGCCCATCAGCATCGATTGCTGTTGAAGAGTTATACAAGTGTGGCTCTGATACTTTCATCCGCATGGGTACTTGTGGAGGTATCGCACTACCTGTAATCGGAGGCGATGTCGTTATAGCTACCGGTGCAATCAGAATGGAAGGAACAAGCAAGGAATATGCACCGATTGAGTTTCCTGCTGTCTCCGATTTCACAGTAACATATGCCCTGAGGAAAGCTGCAGAGGAACTAGGATTCAAATACCATCTTGGAGTTGTTGAATGCAAAGATAGCTTCTACGGCCAGCATGAGCCGGATGTCATGCCAGTATCATACGAGCTTAATGCAAAGTGGGAAGCATGGAAAAGGCTTGGGACACTTGCAAGCGAAATGGAATCTGCCGCCTTGTTTACAGTCGCTGCCCATCTAGGTGCCAGGGCTGGCTCCGAGTTCTTCGTGGTAGGCAACCAAGAGAGAGAAAAGCTTGGCATGGACAACCCAAAACTCCACGACACTGAAAATGCAATAAAAGTCGCTGTCGAAGGAGTAAGGCGCTTGATAAAAATCGACAGGGGAGAAATCAAGATCTAATTGTAAAGCCTATTGCCTTTTTCTTGGTAATAGGCTTTTCTTTTATCCAAAAGCTCATCTAGATCATCATCTTTTTTTGCTTCTGTATCGATTTCTATTGTGAAAAGCTCAAGCCCTAGGTCTGTATATGCTTTTTGCAATTCTTTGGATTCATGGAGACCTAAGTCGAGCTTGAAGCGTTCGTCTTTGTAGCTTTTTATAGCATCAAGGCTTTTCAAAAGATATATTTGATCTGTTTTGATGTTTGTTATTTTCAATATGCATTTAATTCTATCTTTTCTCAAAAATTCATTTGGTACTGGCATACATTGAATTCTATTCAATCCCAAATCAAACGTAAATGCATAAAATAAGCCAAATATTAACAATTGTTTATAAATCTCCTTTGAAAAATCCTATTAATACAATTAGAATATTAGGGTATTTGAAATTTTAGGTGGTTTTTAGCTATGGAACAGCAGATTCAAGATCTTATTGCCTCCATAAAGAAAGATGGAATAGAGAAGGCAAAAGAGGAAAGCGATAGAATAATCGCTGATGCTAACAAAAAAGCAAGTGATATCATTGCTAGTGCGAAAGCACAAAGTGAGAAGATGCTTCAAGATGCAAGAAAGCAAATTGAAATAGAAACAAGCTCTTCCAACGCAGCGATAAAGCAAGCTGCAAGAGATGTATCTCTTTCATTGAAGAAAGAGATTGAAGAGAAATTCAATGAATTATTGGAAATAAAGCTTGAAAAAGAGCTTCATGGAGATGTTCTTGCTAAATGCATCGAGTTTGCAATTAAAGCTGATAACAATCCATCCGATGTTGATATCGAGCTTTCCAAGGATGATTTTTCTGCTCTGGAAAAGACCCTTTCAAAGAGTTTTGCAAAAGAGATATCAGAAGGGTTAGAGTTTAAGGTCTCTCCAGCTGTTGCATCAGGTTTCAGAGTTGTGCAAAAGGATGGTGAGGCTTACTTGGACTATAGTGCACAGTCATGTACAGAGCTGTTGATGCCGTATCTATCCGATTCCTTGAAAGGAATTATCTAAGGGGATAAAAGTGGCCGAATACTATTATTTCGTCTCATCTTTGCCATCTGTTTGGATGGATAAGGATTCTCCAATTACATACAGTGAGTTTCTAGAATGTGCCAAGACACATCTTTCAAAGTCTGATTACAAAGATCTTTTGAAAGCCACATTTGCTCACGATCAAAGCGATAGTGGCAAGAACCACATTGTAAAGGAATGGGACGATTTCATCTTCAAACTCAATGAGCTTCTTACTCAAGAAAGAGCTAAAAAGCTAGGTCTTTTAGATCCAAGCTACAAAGCGAGGTGTACACAAGACATGGCATTGGAGGAAAGCGTTAGGAGAATTGTGGGTGAAGAAAATGCATTGAAAGCAGAGAAGATGATTTTGTCTTTGTATTTTGATTTTCTCGACCAGCATCAACTGTCATCTCCATTTTCGACAGATGCCTTGATAATCTATGGGCTGAAATTGCAAATAAAGGAGCGCGCTTCTGCTTTTGACAGAGAAAAGGGCAAAGCTGAGTTCGAAAGACTTTTTTCAAATATCGAGAAGGATATATTCATAAGGAGTGATTATGGCAAGGAATAAAGGCCATGTTACTGGTGTCAATGGAAACATGGTAAATGTTTCATTTGATGACCATGTAATCAAAAACGAAGTGGGTTACATTGTTGTCGGGAACGAAAGGCTTAAGGGTGAAGTAATACGTGTAAATAATGGTGTTGCCAGCTTGCAAGTCTATGAGATGACAAATGGAATCGCTGTTGGCGATGAAGTCGAGTTCACTGATGAGCTATTGTCTGTTGAGTTGGGCCCTGGTCTTTTGACACAGGTCTTTGATGGATTGCAAAACCCTCTTCCTGAGCTTGCAAAGGAATGTGGATTCTTCTTGCAAAGAGGTGTTTACTTGGATCCTATCCCAAATAAGGATTGGCAGTTCACTCCAACCAAGAAAGTTGGTGATTCAATCTCTGCTGGAGATACTTTCGCAACAGTCCCAGAAGGTTTGTTTACTCACCAGATAATGGCACCATTTGATCTTGTAGGCACATGGAAAGTAAAGAGCATAAAGGATAAAGGATCCTACAATGTGAGAGATACAGTTTGTGTGATTGAAAACAACAGAGGCGAAGAGAAGAACCTTTCTATGGTAATATCCCAACCTGTAAAGGTTGCAATCAAGGGTTATGCGGAAAGAGTTATGCCTGATCAGCCTATGGTCACTAAGATTCGTATCATAGATACATTCCTGCCTGTAGCAAAGGGTGGTACATATTGTACTCCTGGACCATTTGGAGCAGGGAAGACTGTCTTGCAACATTTGACAAGCCGAAATGCTGATGTCGACATTGTTATTATTGCCGCTTGTGGTGAAAGAGCCGGAGAAGTTGTTGAGATCTTGAAGGAGTTCCCAGAGCTTATCGATCCAAAGACTGGAAGATCCTTGATGGAAAGGACGATCATAATATGCAACACATCATCGATGCCTGTTGCGGCTCGTGAGGCCTCTGTCTATACAGCTGTTACGATGGCTGAGTATTACAGGAATATGGGACTTGATGTTCTCTTGCTTGCTGACTCTACATCCCGTTGGGCTCAGGCAATGAGAGAGATGTCCGGCCGTCTTGAGGAGATTCCTGGAGATGAAGCTTTCCCTGCCTATCTTGAGTCGCGAATCGCTGAATTCTATGAAAGAGCTGGAAAAGTTGTTTTGAAAGATGGAAGATTTGGATCTGTCACAATCGGTGGAACTGTATCTCCAGCGGGTGGAAACTTCGAGGAGCCTGTTACGCAAGCAACGCTGAAGGTTGTCGGTGCATTCCATGGTCTATCAAGAGAAAGATCCGATGCAAGAAAATACCCAGCAATCGATCCTTTGGAATCGTGGTCGAAATACAAAGGCATAATAGATTCATCTCGTGTTGCTAAAGTATTTGGATATGTCAAGAGATCTGCTGAGATCAACCAGATGATGAAGGTCGTAGGCGAAGAAGGAACATCGCTTGAGGATTATATCGTCTATCAAAAAGGGGAGTTCGTAGATTCTGTTTATTTGCAACAGAATTCATTTGATCCTGTGGATTCAACTGTGTCTGTAGAGAGACAAAGAAATATCTTTGCTCTTTTGGAAGAGATCATCGCATCAGATTTCCAACTTGCAGATAAGAAAGATGCAAGAGCTTTCTTCAATGAGCTCAGACAGAGATTCCTTGATTGGAATGGAAAGGAAGAAGGTACAGAGGAGTATTCCAAGGCTGAGAACGGCGTAAGGGAATTCTTCACGTCTAGAGTGAGGTAAGCATGCAAAAGATATATACTAAGATAGAATCCATTATTGGAAATGTTATAACAGTAAAAGCAGAAGGCGTACGCAATAGCGATCTTGCAGAGATTACAACCAGCTCTGGAAAAAGCTATGCAAACGTCATTAAGCTCGATAATGATATTGTTTCATTGCAAGTTTTTGCTGGAGCTCAAGGCGTCTCTACTGGCGACAGTGTCAGATTTCTTGGTGTACCAATGCGAGTTTCTTTTTCAGACAATCTTTTAGGAAGAGTATTCGATGGTGCTGGAAAGCCGAGAGACAATGGCCCAGAGTTGACTGACAATATGATTGAGATTGGTGGTCCATCTGTAAATCCTGCCAAGCGTATTATCCCAAAGAACATGATTAGGACTGGTATTCCTATGATTGACGTATTCAATACACTTGTAGAGTCGCAAAAACTTCCTATTTTCTCAATCTCAGGAGAACCATACAACCAGCTGCTTGCACGTATTGCTATGCAAGCAGAAGTAGATATCATTGTTCTAGGTGGAATGGGCTTGAAGTATGATGATTATCTCTTCTTCAAGAATACACTTGAGCAATCTGGTGCGCTCTCGAGGACTGTCATGTTTGTCCATACAGCATCGGACCCTACTGTAGAATGTACTCTAGTTCCTGACCTTGCACTTGCTGTTGCTGAGCGCTTTGCTCTTCAAGGAAAGAAGGTGCTTGTTCTTCTTACAGATATGACGAACTTTGCTGATGCTTTGAAGGAAATGGCAATTACAATGGACCAAGTTCCATCAAACAGAGGATACCCAGGTGATTTGTATTCCCAGCTTGCATCTAGATACGAGAAGGCTGTTACATTCGAAGGTGCTGGCTCTGTGACTATCCTTGGAGTTACAACAATGCCTGGCGATGATGTTACTCATCCAGTACCTGATAATACAGGCTACATTACAGAAGGCCAATACTATCTTAAAGGTGGGCATATTGAGCCATTTGGATCTCTTTCCAGATTGAAGCAGAATGTCAACAAGGATACTCGCGATGACCATAGGTCATTGATGGATGGAATGATCAAGCTTTATTCCCAGTACAAGGATTCCTTGGAGAAGAAATCAATGGGATTCCAGATGAGTGACTGGGATGATAAGCTTTTGAAATACGGTGCTCTATTCGAATCTAAGTTGATGGATCTTTCTGTCAATATCCCTCTTGAGGAGGCTTTGGATCTTGGATGGGCTATTCTTGCTGAGTGCTTTGAGCCGAACGAGACTCTTCTGAAGTCCGATTTAATTGCAAAGTATTGGCCGAAGGAAAGGTAATCGTGGCTGTAAAACTGACGAAGAATGAACAGAAGAAGCAGAAGGATGCATTGAAGCAATACAATCGCTATCTTCCGACATTGCAACTTAAGAAACAGCAATTACAGATTGTGATAAGGCAATCTGAGGCTGAGATCTTGGACCTTGAAGACCAAAAAAAGAAGGCCGTTGAGGATATGGATAGCTGGATTGCTGTATATTCTGCAAACACATCTTTGCCTCCAGAACTTTCGATTGGGAACCTCATCAAGGTGAAGACAATTGCGCTTGACGAGGGAAACATCGCAGGAGTCAGGGTTCCAATCTTCAAAGAACTTCAATTTGAAGATATTTTCTATGACCTTAGGAAATATCCTCTTTGGGTCGATAGTGCGATTGTTGCTTTGAGGGATGTGGCAAAGTATGATGCTTTGATATCAACACTGAAGAAAAGGATAGAACTTCTGAACAATGAGTTGCGTACTACTTCTCAAAGAGTGAATCTTTTTGAGAAAGTAAAGATTCCTGAGACAAAAGAGAATATCAGGATTATTGCAATCTATCTTCAAGACCAGCAAACTGCTGCAGTCGTAAGAGGAAAGATCGCAAAGAAGAAACTTGTGAGGGTAGGCTGATGATTGAGAAAATGAGCAAAGTGACTGTTTTCTCGGAAAGCAGCAAGAAAGAGTCTCTTTTAATTGCACTTCGAGATCTTGGCGTCATGCATATATCGGATCTTGTAAGTAAGTCTACAACTGTTGATCGCCTTGAGAAAGATAGCGATAGATATCAAAAAATCATTTCTCTTATCGAGGAGAAAAACAAAAAGAGGCTTAAGGATATCAAGCAGATCTCGCTCTCCGAGTCTGAGCTTGAATCTGTTATCTCTTCTTTGGAGGAATCGATTGATGAGATTGGACGTCTTGAGAATGAGATTCATAGCTTCAATGCTGAGAAGGAGAGAATTGCCCCTTTCGGGAATTTCGATATATCGGATATAGAGTATCTTGAGCATAATGGTCTTACGCCAAAGATCTATCTTCTTGGCAAAAAGGACCTTGGAAAACTTTCTAAGATAGAAAGCTTTAATTATTTGCGTCTCTCCTATGATGGAAAGCTAAAAGCAATACTGACATTTGAGGAGAAAATGCCTAAGGATATACAAATGTCTCCGATTGAGCTTCCTCATATTTCAACAAAGGAATTGGATGCCAAGATCCTAGCCGATATAGAGAAGAGGAAACAGCTCGAGACGAGGTTTATTGACTCTGGATGCTACCTTGACGAGATGAAAAGGGGACTTGAAAAGGACAAGGAGAGAATAATCTTTGAGAAAGTAAGCGCTACAGTCAAAGATGATTCTGATATAATCTATATCTCGGGCTATATCCCTGATTCGTCTAAAGATGCTTTCAAAGCCTTTTGCCTGAAAGAGGAGCTTGGGTATTTGTTGACAGAGCCAACTGAGAATGACAATCCTCCTACAAAAATACGCAGAAAGGGCTTTGTTAGGTTCATTGGGCCTGTTTTCGATATGCTCAACCTTGTACCTGGATATAGAGAGCCGGATATATCTTTGTGGTTTGAGATCTTTTTGACGCTCTTTTTTGCTATGATCATAGGTGATGCAGGCTATGGGCTTTTGTTCCTGCTTGTCGCGGTCTTGATCAACATAAAGAGCAAGAAATGCTCGGATCTGAATGCCCTTTTGTACATCTTCAGTACAGCTACTGTTGCATGGGGAGCTATTACTGGAACATGGTTTGGATCTCTCTGGATTCTTGAGAAATTGCCGTTTTTGCAATATTTGATTGTTCCAGAATTTGCAAACTATCCTCAGCTTAAGGGTGTCGATGCTGATTACGTGCAAAACATGATGATGAAGTTATGTTTTATGATTGGTGCTGTTCATATATCGATTGCATGCATGATCAACATCTTCCGAAAGATTCCTAAAAAAGATCTTTCATTCTTGGCGGACTTTGGCTGGCTTATCGATACATGTCTTTTGTATTTGCTTGTCCTTTATCTAGTAATAGGTGAAAGCGCTCCTTTGAAGTTGATTGCATATGGAGTTGGGTTTGGCTTTGTACTTGTGTGTTGTTTTGGGGCTCAAAGCCCTGGCGTTCCATTTGTGAAAGGCCTATTGGCATCTCTTGGTGGATTTTTTACGACATTCTTGAACACAGTCTCATGTTTTTCGAACATAATGAGTTACATAAGACTTTTTGCTGTAGGCATGGCTTCCCTTGCTATTGCCCAGTCGTTCAATGACATGGCATCTCCTATGCTACATGGATTTGCGATTCCTGCTGGAGTGTTGGTTCTTGTTCTGGGACACATGATAAATATTGTAATGGGACTTTTGTCTGTGGTTGTACATGGAGTTAGGCTCAATGTACTTGAATTCTCCAATCAGCTCGGAATGGAGTGGAGTGGATACAATTATGATCCTTTCAGAGATAAAGAGAAGGATCTTGTAAATAATGTTGTTTAAGCATATAAGGAGTTGATAAATGAATAATATTGCTTATGTTGGAATGGTTTGCGCTCTGTGTTTTTCAGCACTTGGTTCAGGATTGGGAGCTGGTTTTGCATCCCAAGCGGCAGTCGGCGGATGGAAAAAATGCTATGCCAATGGTAAGGCTGTGCCGTTTATCCTTGTAGGATTTGCAGGTGCTCCTCTTACTCAGACGATTTATGGTTTCTTGTTGATGAATTTCATTTCCTCGGCTTTCTCTTCAGGCGCAGATCCTTTGTTGTGCTTTTCAGTTGGTGTTTTGGGCGGACTTGCAATTGGGTTATCTGCATTCATCCAGGGAAAGGTTGCAGCTGCATCAGCAGATGCTCTTGCTGAGACTGGAAAGGGTACAGCTAACTACTTTATCGTAATCGGTATCGTTGAAACTGTTGCTCTCTTTACTCTAGTTTTCTGTCTCCTTCTTCTCTAGGAGGTGAAATTGAAGCTCAAAAGCGTTGATATTGCTTGCCAAGATATTAGCTCCAGTGCTTTGTTCTATATAGGGCTTTTGGAGCTGGATGTCTTAGATAGTTTTGATGACTACATTGAGCTTTGTGATGGTATAAATCTCCTGTCTTATCAAGAATACTATGATAGGACAGGAACCATTCCATCGAAAAATTCAAAATCACAGAGTCTTGTCATTGAGCTTGAAGTCCTTAGCTTTGACAAATTTCTCTTTAAATTGTATCAATGTGATTCAAATATTGATTACACTCTTTCTGTTGCAAATAATAAGCGCATTCTTCGTCTCCATGATCCTGATGGAAACCTTTTAGTCGTTACAGAAGCTGATGATAAAACCAAGAAAAAGAGCTATGAGCCTAATATAGCTAGAGCTGAAGATATCTTGGAAAGATATAGCACAAGCACATTTGTATTTGAAGAAAAAGAAAGCAGGTAGTTGTCGCTCATTTCTATATCCAATATAGTTTTGTTATGTATAGTTTATTTTACTTGTCCTTTTTGTTTCTTATCCCTTGGATTGGTACAAGTCTTGGCTCTTTTGGAGTTTTCTTCCTCAAAAAGGAGTTGAATTCCAAAATTGAAAAGTTTATTCTTGGCTTTTCATCTGGCGTTATGTTTGCGGCCCTTGTATGGTCGCTATTGCTTCCCGCAATCGAACGAGATGGGTATATTGCCTCATCATTTGGGTTCATGCTAGGAATCTTATTTCTTCTTGTAATTGATAATTTCACGCCCCATCTTCATCTCGGCTCTGACCAGGCAGAGGGAGTGAAGTCGAAGCTTGGAAAGAGTTCGTTGTTGATCATAGCAATCATACTACACAATATACCAGAGGGACTTGCTGTTGGATCTAGCGCAGGAGCTTTTGCATTCTATTCAGATAGCATTAGCTTTTCAACTGTTATCGCTCTTTCCTTAGGCATCGCGTTACAAAACATACCTGAAGGGCTTGTTGTCTCATTGCCATTGTATCAAGCAGGGAAGAGCAAATTTAAAGCATTTCTAAGTGGATCTCTTTCTGGTATTGTAGAACCAATTGCTTCTTTTATTGCTTATTTCATAATAGGAGAGATGGTTAGTATTCTCTCATACCTTTTGGCATTTGCAGCTGGCGCAATGTTTTATGTTGTAATTGAGGACCTTGTCCCTGAAACAGCAAAGGGAGAGCATTCGAATCTTGGTGTTTTTGGATCTGCTTTAGGATTTGTAATAATGATGATCCTTGATGGATTTTTTTCCTAATCACTATCGAAACGCTCAATGTATTATATCGATATAATATTGAATTTTATTAAATAGGATATAAAACAACCATAAGAATCATTCAAATTATTGTTTTTTCTTATTTTAGAGTAAAATGCCCTTTGTCAAGGATTTTAATCTCTTTCCCGTCATATGTTGTTGCGATTATATCAAGATCTTTTCCACCAACCATAAAGTCTGTATGTACAAGAGAAATATTGCAACCAGCGTTTATTTTGTCTTCATCTGTTACAAGTGGCTTATCAACATCGAAACATTCTGTATAACCAGCTCCCAAAGCAATATGGCATGATGCATTTTCATCGATAAGGATGGATCCAAATACAAGACCGGATTGTGCGATAGGAGATGATTCATCTACTAGGGCTACTTCTCCTATTCTTTTTGCTCCATCGTCAATAGCAAGATATTTTTTCATTATATCAAGGCCTTGTTTTGCTTTTACGTCAACAACTTCACCTTTTTCAAAGAAGAGAGTAACATCCCTTGTCTCATGATCCAATACTCTGACTGGACGTGTTGTTGTAATGTATCCGCTTGCTGTCCTGAAGTCTGGAGTTGTGAAGATCTCTTCGGTTGGTAGATTTGCAAAAAACTCGCTTCCATCTTTTAGCATGCCAGATCCACCGCAGAATCTAGCATTTTTCCTGAAGCCGATTTTGAAATCTGTCACTGGCGATTTGTAATGCAAGCTTTTGATTTTCAATCCATTGAGCCATGATGAGCGTTTTTTCGAGGTTTTGTCAAAATCATCCCATGCGCCAAGATAATCATCGTTATCGAGTCGCAAAATCCTCGACATAACTTTGGCAAGATCCTCCTCTGTTGCGTTTTCGCCCATGATTTTCTTTGCCCACATTGGGCCCGGAACAGCACAAACGTTCCAGCTTAGCTCATTGGACATTGTTTTCTCTGAATACTCTTTTCCGCTTTTCCTGATTGCTTTTGTTATGGTTTGCGATTTTTCCATATTGGATTCAAAGTCGTCGATTCTGTCTTCTCCGGAGTCGATCCTGATTCTTGCCCAGTTCTCTGCTATAAACTCATAGTCGGCATTCTTTAGAAAGCTTGGAACGAATTCCAAGTCTTCTTTTTCATTTTGGTAAATTGACCTTGCACCTGTAAGTCTTGCATCGTTTATTGATATATTCACATATCTTGCGCCAAACTCATATGCTTTTTTTGCCATGACTTGAGCATACTCATAACTTTTTGGGCCTACAACAATATTAAGACATTGTCCTTTTTTTAGATTTATTCCTTTTTTCAAAACCAATATTGAAAGCTTGTTTGCAAATTCCTCTATCATCTTTATTCTTCCTCTTGGAGTATTCCATCTTCTACAATTGTAAATTCTTCACCTTTATTATCGCTTGCTTCTATGATCATTGAATCGGATCCAATAGGAAGATATAGATATACCAAGCTGTCTACAGTTTCTGACTTTACTTCCTCTTTTATTCCTTCAGGGCGTGGTCCGCCAAGGACTATAGATGTAGTTCTCATTCTGTCCCATTCTGGAAAAGAAAAGTATTCTATAAATGATGCAGGATTAGTCTCTTCTGCAATAGAGAGCATCGACGCTTTTCCTGCTTCCCTGTCTTGTTTCAAATAAAGTGAGAATAATCTGGCAGACCTTTCATCAGAGGAAAAATCTACGATTGATCCATTTTCGAATGTAACAGAAAGATTTGTAATCATTTTTCCAAAGAGCATAATCGGCCTTGTAATGTTTAGGTATCCATTTAGCGATGTTTTGTCCAAAGCTCTGAAAATATCTGATGAGAAGATTGTTGGAGTAAAGAGCCTGCCATTTGAGGTCGATGTTTCTGTAATCGCAAATTCAGAGCCATCCAGGAACTTAAATGATAAGTCTGTACCTTCTTCTGTTGTTATTCTGCCTTGTGCAAGTTCGAGTTTGTTCAGCTTGTCTCTCTCATAGCGCAAGATCTCCTTGAGGCTTTTTGTCCTTTCAAGGTAGTCATCTTCTCCAAGGGATAAGAGATCTGAAATCAGAGATGAGGCTAGGGAAGCTGTTCCCTCATCATCGAGGCTTTTTCCCCATGCTTTGTTAGGGCTTGGGGCAGAAGAAAATGGAATCGATGGTGAAGGATTGAACAATGGTTCGGAAAGAAGCCTGAACGATTGAAGCTTAGGTGCCTCATAGATCTTCTCATCTTCTATTTCCTCATATTCCTTATATGTTGGCAGGTGGAGGAGGGCAGTTGGCTTTTTCTCGATTGGGAAATCGGTTGCTGCTTCTTCAGTTGCAACAACTTTGCCATTTTCTATCAACTGTATATAGCATCCATTTCCTGTTATTTCTCTTGCCTTCTTGGCAAGTATGTGTGCAAACTCCGAGTTGCATTCCTCTGTATTGATTGAAAGAACATCTCCGCTTTTCAACCCTAAAGAGCTGATAAGTATTTCATCAGCATAACGTTCAAGAAAAATATTCATAGAGATAATATACAACAATAATTCCAAATGGTCATATTTGCCTCGATATATTGTTGGATTAAAAATAAATCAGAATATATCCAGAAAGCAATTGACAAGACATTTGATAGTTTTTAATATTATGTCTGTTGTTTGCGACTGTGGTATAATGGCTATTACCTCAGCCTTCCAAGCTGAAGATGCGGGTTCGATTCCCGTCGGTCGCTTTAGTTCGTAAGTTGTTGTATAGTAAGTATTTACTCTGCTCTACCGAAGTTTTGATAGAATCGGTTTTTGTTCTTTAGGAACAAAAAAGAACAATCGAGTTCACTTAGGAGAGCAAAAAATGAGAAAAAGAAACAAAATCCCAACACTTTTTGAAGATAAGGGCAATTGGTACTTCTTTTCCTATGACGAGACAGGAAAGAGAAGAAGAATCTCTTGTTGCACAAAATCACGAAATGAGGCAGAAGCCGTTTTGAAGGAATTCATCCGTGTGCCAGTTGTGCAAATCGAGAAGCGAAAGACTCTAAAAAGCTGCATCAAAGAATTTGCCAATATAGACACCAATCCCAGGCTCAAGGAATCGGAAATCACAGGAAGATTGTATGGACATCTTCATGCTGTGAATATGCAATCGAAAGCAAAAAGGCTATTGGAAACTATACCTAGCAAATACTTGCTGAAGCCTGTAAAGGACTTATCCAGAATCGAATGCATAGAGATAAGAAAGCAAATCTGGCTCAAATATGGACCTACATCAGTCTCATACAATATCTGGAAAGCCTTTAAAAGCATCCTTTCATACTGTTCCCAAGCTGGATACATTATCCAATCTCCAGCTTCTGGTCTTGCGAATATAAGCTATGAGAAACAACAAAGGGTTGCCATCCCGATTCAGGACATAAAGGCTATATGGGAGTCTAATCACTTTCTCTCAGAGGAATACAGGGCTTTTTTTGGAGTCTTGGCTACAACCGGCATGAGAAGAGGAGAAGCCGCAGCTCTTTGCACGGCTCAATTGAACGAGAGGAATGGAATCAAGCAGATATTGATCAACAGAGCCAGAAAGGACGAGGACTGGAAGACAATAGGACTTCCCAAGATGAACATCATAAGAACTATTCCCATTGCCAATGTTACTTACGAAATCCTCAAGCCATATCTGAAGCCAGATGCTCCATCGGATCTGATCTTCCCAAATATCACAAGACAAGGCATAAAGATATGTTTTGACCGCATAAGATGCCTTACTGATTTCAAGATGGATTTCATTGCTCCTGAAAGAATCCAGAAGATATCACCTCATGTTTTGAGGCACTCCCTGAATACAGAGTTGGTTCTATCAAAGCTTAACAATATCCTTGTGCAGGAGTATCTTTCCTGGCATCATCAAGATCTTGGCACACAAGAGGGATATACCCATATCTATGCAGAGAACCTTCTTCCTGTTGCAGAGCAGATAGACAGGATATTTGGATGACAGTCATCCTTACATTTATTGACAAAGGAGCATTTTTGCTACATCATGAACAAAAGATATGAAGTACGATTATCCAAGAAGGCATGCAAGAGTCTTGGAAGGCTTCCAGAGATGGAGAAATATAGATTCGCTCTTCTTTTGGATGATATCAGAGCCAATGGACCAATCAGAAAGAACTGGAAAAACTTCTCTGAATTGGAATCTGGGAGAGGATGGGCAAAGTACCATTGCCACCTGAGTTACCACTGGGTAGCTTGTTGGATATGGGAAAAAGATTCTATCATAGTGGAGGTGTATTATGCTGGCAGTCGTGAAGCAGCCCCATACAAATAAGGAAGTCCTAAGGATAGAAGGAACTATCTCAAGTGGGCTTTTGCAATATGTCAATACAACATATGGAAAAGAGAATGTAAGTTTCTGGAACAATCATGGAGAAGAACTTTTGGATCCATTTGATATGGATTGGTACAAGGATGCGAAGAAGGGCATAAAAGACAATCCAGGGATAAAGCTCAGTACATACAGATGGAATTCAGGTCTCACACAGAAAGAGCTTGCTGAGAAATCAGGAGTGGCAAGGGAATCCATATCCCAGATAGAGAGAGGAAAGAGACCTATTGGCATCAATGTGGCAAGGAAGCTTGCTCCTGCTTTGGAAATCAGCTATAAGGATTTGTTGTAGCGACATGAAATTTCATCGCAATTGCTATCTGTATTGGATGGCATTTTTACGATTTCATATTTGGTAGTTCATTCTGAAAGCTTTTATTTGCTTGAAGATTGCAGCAAGCAATGATATTTTTAAGTTGGTTATCGAATGGTGTTATTTATTGATAATTATGAGGGAAAGGATGACAGCAACTTTCAATGTTTCTCAGAGTGTAATTGATTGGATTATTTCTCAGGTAAAGGGGAATGTCGTTTTAATGTCCTCCGATTCTAAAATAATGCCAGAGTTATTAGCCTGGAAAGAGATCACCAAAGATTCCTGATGTAGCGAAAGCTTTTGGTATAGACTAAAACTTTCCCAAAATATCGGACTATACAAATTAAGGGAAAAAGCTTTTTGAACAAAGAAAAAGCATAAAAAATGCATTTTATCTAATGAATCTTACCTAGACCATCCTAAAAAGGGTGGTTTTTCTTTACATGAAGCGAGGAATCCTTGGCAATAACGTAAAATAAAATATTGTATATTTAGTCCGATTATTATATAATGAACTATAATATAAGTGAGAGTTTTATTATGGCTGTACCATTAGAGATTAGGAATGTAGAAAGACCGAAGAATACAATTGTTGAAGATAGCAAAAGAAATACGAAGTACCGCTACTCCGTCAGGGAAAGAGGGGCAATCAGCTATACCCCAGGAGGAAATCCCATGCCTTCCAATGGTAAAGTGATAGGCCATATAATTGATGGTGTATTTGTAGCCAAGAAAGAAAAGACAGCAAAGGAGTCTGAGTGTTTCAGTTATGGGGCCTCCTCTTTTGTTTATTCTCAGTCGAAAGATATCTACCAGGATCTCTTGTCTGTTTTCCCTATAAATGATGCAACCAACATAATGGCTATAGCTATGCTTTTAGCGATAAAACCGAAGATCGCCTGCAATTGTTTTTCGACGGAATACAGCAGGACTTTTACCAAGGTATATTATCCTGGCTGTGCCTTATCCAAAAACAGCGTAACCGAATTGTTGAAGAAACTTGGCATGGATGATTCCAAGAGGCTTTCGTTCTATGAAAAGAGGATAGAGAGAGTGGATTCATCCCATGTGGTTGCGATAGACGGGACGCTCAAGCAAGACAATAGCAATGCCAATGATTTTTCTTCATATAGCAGAAAGGCAAGAGTCAAGGGGACCAGAGATATATCCATCCTCTATGCCTTTGATGTAGAGACAATGGAGCCTATATGCTCATCAGTTTACCCAGGAAACAATCTGGATTGCGTAACAGTAAATGGCTTTATTAATAAAAATGGAATAAAGAGGGGCATCATTGTTGCAGACAAGGGCTTTCAGTTAAAGAACATAGAACCAGAATTGAAGGACAATCCGGATATGCACTTTCTCCTTCCCGTCAAGCGCGATGCCAAGATCGTCGATAAATGCAATGCCTTATCATTTGACACCGCTTTCCACTATGGGGATAAGACATTGCAAGGGAAAAAGGTTCTCCTCAAGGA
>DKCO01000059.1 GCA_002452215.1 Spirochaetales bacterium UBA6872 | reverse complement strand
AAAGTTAGATGTAAGTCATAATACCTATCACTACTTGTTTAAATATTGTTAATCAATACAATAATTTTGAGGATTGAGATTATGATAAAACTAGAGAAAACTTGTGTAATGAACTTCGAAAATGCTATAAGAGGTGCAAGAAACCCAATGAACAGTTGGGCAAATAGTGATAGCAAAGTTGATGAAAAAGGGACATTCCATCTTGGGGAAAATGATCTAGCTCTTGCAAGAAGATTGTGCCACGCAGGGCCTGACCATAGGAAATTCATCAGGCAGATATTCATCTCTGTCGATATAACAGCACCTATTTATTGGTGGAAAGAATATGACACATACAAAGTTGGTACGACGGCCAACTCTACATCCACAATGCACAAAATACAGTCAAAACGCTTTGATATCTCTGACTTCTCTGCAGAACGAATTGTCCCAGAGGCAAAAGCATGCTTTGAAAACGTCATAGAGGAGCTAGAAAAACTCAGAAAGCTCTATCTTGAAGGAAAAGACAAAGAGCTGTGGTACTCAATGATACAGCTCTTGCCAGAAAGTTATAACCAAAAAAGAACATGCTCATTGACATATGAAAATGCATATTCAATGTACAATGCAAGAAAGAACCATAAGCTATCAGAATGGCATGAATTCTGCTCTTGGATTGAAACGCTACCATATTTCAAAGAACTCTTCTTGGTATAAAATCAATTAGGCCAATTTCAAGACTTTGAGCTCCTCTGAAAAGATCTTTGCGATTTTTCTTATTCGGGCTCAAAGCCAATTTGCAATCTTGTGGAATATAGCAAATCCACATTTACTCCAAACGTTTTCCAAAGAATAGTTTATTTTGACTCAAAGAGCTCCTTTATTCCACCAATTGATGATAGTATCGAAGTTGCTTCATAAGGCATATATACAATTTTGCTATCTTTTCCTGAAGACATTGCCTCCAATGCTGCAATGTACTTTTGTGCAATAATGTAGTTTTGATAGTTCGAGTTGCCTCCCAAAGCCTCCTTGATAGCCTCTATGGATTTCGCTTCGCCCTCGGATCTCAAGATAGCTGATTGCTTCTCTCCTTCAGCTTTGGCAATTTCAGCTTCCTTGTAACCCTCTGCTTCAAGAATTTTCGCCCTCTTCTCGCCTTCAGCAATCAAAATTGTCGCTCTTTTTTCCCTCTCGGCTTTCATCTGTTTCTCCATCTCTTCCTGGATAGATGGAGGCGGTGTGATATCCTTCAATTCAACTCTGTTTACTTTTACGCCCCATTTGTCTGTTGCTTCATCCAGAATCAAGCATAGCTTTGAGTTGATTGTATCGCGACTTGTAAGAGACTCATCAAGCTCCAGCTCCCCAAGTACGTTTCTCAGAGTCGTCTGTGTAAGCATTTCTATTGCACGAGGCAGATTTGCAACCTCGTAAACAGCCCTTTCCGGGTCTGTGATCTGGAAATAAAGAAGCGCATCTATCTCCACATTCACATTGTCTCTTGTGATGACACTTTGCGATGGATAGTCATATATTTGCTCTCTGAGATCAATCCACTTTGTATCGATTTTCCTTTTTTCTCCATTATCATTTACAGTCCATATTATAGTTTTTGGCTTATCAAGAAATGGAATTATGATATTGACACCGCTCTTAAGCGTCCTATTGTACTTTCCAAGTCTTTCAATGACCATTGTCTTTGATTGTGGAATTATCTTCAAGGAAGAAAAAAAGAATAACACAACAAGGATTGCAAAAACTAAAACAATCAAAAAACTCGACATCTAAACCTCCTCAACATGCAAAGTATTGCCATCTACAGCTGTAATTCTTGCTCTTTTTCCTGCATGGATTTCCATATTGGATGATGCCGCCCACTCATAACCATCCACTTTGATCCTTCCTTTCTCAAACGGTTTTATTGTAGCTATGACATCACCTATCATACCAATCAGTCTCTCTGTATTGGTCTGAACTTTCTTATTTGTGATTTTCAAGATCAGTGGCCTAAGAAAAATCACAAACAACGAGAAAAAGCCAAGTGCAATCAATACTTGCCAAACCAAACTCAAGCCCAATAATGATGGTATAATTGCTCCTAGGCACCCCACAGAGAATGATAGAGAAAAAAACCCAGGCGTAAAAATCTCAACAATAGCGAAAACCATCGCTGCAACAAGCCAAATCTGCCACATAGCTGTCCTCACAAGAATTGAAATAACTTTTATTTGATTATACAGCAAATTTCTGGGATTGTGTTTGAATATATTCTGAAAACAACTATTCTCACCTGTTTTTATGAAACAGATCAAAAAGCCTTGGATATAACTGCCGATAGATATAGTAAGCATTATCATAGCTTTCTTTGTTGGCAACATCTGGGTACGATATTTCTCTTTGCTTTGTAAAATCGGATATCACATCCTCTGTCCATACACCATTTGCAATCCCGGCAATAAAAGCCGCACCAAGACAAGAGCCTGGATTTGTGCGAATGTAATTCACTTGGCATCCCAAGACATCAGCCATAATCTGTCTCCATAGAGGACTTGTGGAGCCTCCATTTGTTATGTAGACATTTCTTATTTCTATATTATGCTTCTTGAAAATATCCACATGATGACGAAAAGCATATGCAACCGATTCAAGCATAGCTCGATAGATATGCGCTTTTGTATGGGAAAGCAACAAACCGTATATCACTCCTCGAGCATCGGGATCAAAAATAGGAGTTTTCTCTCCTAAGACATATGGGAGAATCACGATTCCATCAGATCCAGCAGGAATAGATTCAGCCTCCTTGTCAAGCTCTTTGAAGTCACCTCCAAATTCGTTTCTGAACCATTTGATAAGACTTCCACTCGCCGCTGTGCATCCATTCAAGACATATGAGCATTTTTTGGAGCAATAATAATCAATGAATAGACTATCGTCGAGAACTAAGTGATCCAAGGAAAGAAGTATATCACCAGCTCCACCTAGCTTTAGGACCAAATCACCATTTCCCCTGGCTCCAGTACAATATGCAGATGCTACATGGTCTGCTGTCCCAGCATATACCGGAACACCTGATGGGATTCCAGTTTTTTTTGAAGCTTCATCTGTAACATATCCAACAACCTGGTTTGGAAGTGCAATTGGAGGAAGGACACTTTTATCTAATCTTGATAGCGCGAAAACATCATCCAAGAATTCTCCAGAAAGACTAAACAAACCGCTTTCGAGTGCCCAATTGCTCTCGATATGCAAATTTCCTGTCAAAAGAAAAGCACCATAGTCATATGAACCTATAATATGCTTGATCTTGCGATAGTTTTCGCTCTCATGAGCTCTGAGCCAAAGCAGTCTTGGTAGAATATGTTGGCTGTTTACATGGGAACCCGTCTTTGCAAAATACGACCCATCTTTCTCTAGAAGATTCTTCAAATAATCAACCTCAGAAGACGTTCTCATATCATTCTGCTGTATCGAGTTTCTAATGGGATTTAGCTCAGAGTCCAAGCAAACTAATGCAGGTGTCATCCCAGTTAAACCAATTGCAACAAGGGAAGAAAGGTCTACTTCCGAAGACAAAGACGAAAGTATGCTATAGAGGTTAGCTCTCCAAACTCCGACATTCTCCTCTGCCCAACCAGGAAAAGATGAGATCAAGTCATGTCCAAGACTTACTGTCTTTACGATTTCCATTCGACTAGCAGATATTGCATCTAGGACTATAACTTTTATAGCTGTTGTACCAATATCGATTCCAAGGACTCTCTTTGTCAATTTATTTCATTCTCCGAATAAGTTCTTGCGTTGCCTTATCTACATCACTTTGCGCTTTCTCTATATCAATTGTCAAAAGCTCCTTATCTCTCATCAGGAATCTCCCGTTTACAATAGAATCTGTTACAGACATACCAGAAATCGAGTAGACAAGCTGTGTATAATAATCCTGACCACAGAAAGGAACCCATCCAGGATCTTTCAAATCCAATGCAATAATGTCAGCCTTCTTGCCACTCTCAATAGATCCAAGCTCCTTTTCCATCCCAATCGCTTTCGCACCATCCAATGTAGCCATTTTAACCATATCGAAAGCTGTGATTGCTTTCACATCGTGCTCTCTGTGGATGATAAGTTTCGCGCCTGTTGCCATCTCTCTGAACATATCAGCACTATTTGATGCGCATAGGTTATCTGTTCCCAAAGCCACATTGATCCCATAGCTACGATATGCCTTCACTGGAGCTGCAGGGAACCCACTCTTCATAGAAGAAGAAGGTGCCATGACAGGAGTAAACGGATAATCCTTGATTATCTCCATATCAGACTCCGAAACAGTTATTGCATGCGCTGCTAGAATAGGGATCTCCAAAATTCCAAGCTCTCTCATCTTCTCTATAGCACTGGAATTGTAATGCTTTTTGCAATAATCATTCTCTTCATTGCTTGTAGCAAAATGTATATGAAAGCCTGTATTGTACTTTTTTGCCAACGCAATTTCGATATTTATCAAATCTGTGCTATTATCCACAAAGAACGCATGTGGACCAACCCAGCCTTTTATGAAATCATGCTTTTGGCACATTTCAAGGAATGCTTCGCAATTTTCAGTCTCTCTTTTCCTTGAAACAGGATCTCCAAGCTCGACTATTCCATAGCAAATAAGCCCTCTTATCCCAGCTTTGTCAACAGCATTGAAAATCCTATCTGCATAGAAATACTGGTCAGCAAAGCACGTTGTTCCAGTGCGAATCATCTCTGCAAGTGTACAAGGAACAGTCAATGAAGCAAGATCTGCATCAGCATAGTGCTCGAATCTTCTCAATGTATTCAAAAAGCCATCCATCGTGAACAGAGACACTCCTTCACACATTCCTCTTGTAAGGATCATTGGAGTATGGGCATGGCAATTTATCAATCCAGGCATCAAGAGTTTATTTCTCATCTCGATAACTTCTCCATCCTGACATGAATCCTTTCTTCCTTTTCCTACCTCTATGATCTTGTCGCCATCTAAAACTACATAGCCTGGCTTCAATATCTCAAAGTTTTTGTTCATTGTTATAACAACATTTGCATTCAATATCTTCTTCATTTTTGTTCTCCTGATTAATAAATTGCTCTCTTTCGTTTCTTCGAAATCGACTTATATGAAACAATCGAAAGAATAAGCAATGTAAGCACATATGGCATAAGCTGGATTATGTAAGGAGGAATCTTTGTTACATTTTGCAATCTCAATGCAAGAGCATCTGCAAAACCAAAGAAAAGCCCTGCGAAGAAAGAGCCTCCAGGATTATTAAATCCAAAGAGTGCAGCCGCATTTCCAAGCCATCCTCTACCAGATGCCATATCGCGCGTGAAGAGCGTAAGATGCCCAATTGATAAAAACGCACCTGCAAGACCGGATAAAATACCACTAAATATAAGAGCACTATAGCGAACGCATGAGACACTTATTCCAACAGACTTCGCAGCTTCAAGATTTTCTCCAACAGCTACGATATAACGCCCATATTTCGTTCTGTGCATCAAGATTACAAGGACAATTGCAAGTAGCCATGTGAAATACACTATTACATTATATCCACTGAGCAATCCTCCAATTACAGGAATGCTTTTTATCACAGGAATATTTATTGAAGGCAATTGCACTATTGAAGGATCTGACCATGTCCCAGATTGATGGAATATTGTTCTCATCAAATAGACAGTGATCTCTACAGCAAGCATATTCATTGCAATGGACAAGACAGTCAAATCGACATTGTATCTATCTTTCAGAAAAGCAAACATAAGCCCCAGAAGCGCACCAAATACCATTGCAGATAAAACGCCCATATAAGTTGCAAAAAGGGGATGATTTTGCCCTACCGATGTGAAATTCCTCACAAGATAAGCACCAACGATAGCAACAAAAGCACTCATTGTGATATAGCCATCGATTCCAAGATTCAAGACACCAGCTTTATTGCAAACAGCAGCTGCAAGCGATGCTAGAATCACAGGAGTCGCAAGCCTGATTGCACTAGCTAAGACATTCAAAGTTATAATATCGAAGAAGTTATCCATCTATCTTCCTCCTTCTAATTCTATTGATTGATTTTTCCAGCCAAGGCCTGTAGACATTAGCAATAGCGATAAACAGAATAACCAGCGCAATCAAAACACCGCCAAGTTCTCTTGGAATTTGCAAATTAATTTGCAATCCGAGCTGCGCACCTTGCCTGATTCCTGCGAGCAAAAACGATACTATTACAACGCCTATTGGGTTTGACATGCCAAGCATCGCAACAGAAAGACCGTCAAATCCGAGCCCTGACGAGAAACCTGTCATTATCCTGTGGTAGTTGCCAAGAACCTCCATACAGCCGGCAAGACCAGCAATTGCGCCTCCTATTACAAGTGTCCTTATAATGACACTGGAGCTTTTTATTCCACCATAGTCAGAGAATTTTCTGTTCTCACCCACCATTCTCATCTCATAGCCCCATCGCGTCTTATAAATCAGCAGATAGAAAAATACAATCAAAACGATTGCTATTACGAAACTTACACCCCATCTTGAGCCATATATGAACTGTGGAAGCCAATAGGCTTTGGCTATGACTTCTGATTGAGCTTTCTGCCCAGCATCAGCTCTTAATGGGAAAGCTACCATGTATTCAAGAACTAGTGACGATATGTTGTTCAACATAATCGATGAGATGATCTCATTGACGCCAAGTTTAACCTTCAATACAGCAGGAATCATTCCATAGATTCCTCCTGCAATCATCGATGAAATTATTATGAAAGGAATGGCAATTACGGGTGGCAAATCAAGAGATGCACCAAGCCATGCTGCCACTATCGCACCAAATACATATTGTCCTTCTTGCGCAATACAGAAAACACCGACCTTGAATCCAAGCATTGCGGCAAGTCCTGTCAATATCAATGGAGTTGATGCACCCAATGTCATGAAAATTGGGAACACTTTGCCTGAAAATCCAAAGCCGCTGGAAACTAATACCTTCAATGACTTGAATGGTGACACTCCTGTCACCATAATCAGGAGAATAGCCACAAATGCACCAAGGAACAGTGCAACAACAGGCATAACAATAGTCATTGGATCAAATTGTTTTTTGCTCATTCTTGCCCTCCTTTGGAGCCGACCATCAAAAGACCGATATCCTTTTCGTTTATAGAAGCTCCTGAAAGCTCTCCCTGAAGGACTCCAGAGAACATTACACCAACCCTATCGGAAAGAGAGAGTATCTCCTCCATCTCTACGCTGACTAACAAAATTGCAACACCTTTATCTCTTTCTTCTATCAACATTCTATGAACAGCTTCGATACTTCCAACATCAAGTCCTCTTGTTGGCTGCTCTACAATCAATAGCTTCGGTTTTGAATCAAGTTCTCTAGCCAAGACCACTTTTTGCATGTTGCCTCCAGACAACTTTGAGACATATCCATAAACAGATGCACCAGCAATTGAATAGTCCTTGATCATCTCCTCTGCTCGTTTTTCTATTGCATTCGAGTCAAGGAAAACACCGTTGTTCAACTCTTTTTTCCTCTGGAATCCCATCAATGAGTTGTCCGCCAACGAACTAAGCATATTCAATCCCACATGTATCCTATCTTCTGGAACATATGCAATTCCCAAATTTCGCTTCTCGTAAACAGAAAGCTTCTCAATCTCTTTTCCGCAAAGTGTTATCGAGCCAGATAATGAATGAACTTTACCCGCAATTGATGCGACAAGAGCCTCTTGTCCATTTCCTGAAACGCCAGCAATCCCATAGATTTCACCTGCCTTGACAGACAATGAAACATTATCCAAAAGCTTGACTCCCATTGGGCTATACACTGTCAAGTCCTTTATTTCCATGATATTTTCACCTGGATGTGAAATACCTTTGTCAATTTGCAATATTACTTTTCGTCCAACCATCAAGTCTGCAAGCTCAGTAACTGTAGTATGCTTTGCATCTATACCTGATCTAATTACTCTTCCATGACGCATAACAGTAATCGAGTCAGCTATTTGCAAGACTTCTTGTAGCTTATGAGATATGAATATGATAGTCTTACCCATCTCAGAAAGAGTTTTCATCGTAGTGAGGAAAGGGCCTACTTCTTGTGGTGTCAAAACTGCTGTCGGCTCATCAAGAATCAATATATCGACATTTCTTGCAAGCATTTTCAAGATTTCTACTCTTTGCAATAGACCTACAGGCAATGAATCAATGATTGCATCTGGATCTATTGGCAAATTAAAATCAGAAGAAAGCTTTCGAACATATTCTGTTTCTCTTTTCTTATCAATGAAAGCTGTCTTCTCAATTCCCAAAAGAATACTCTCCTTTACAGAAAAGGAATCAACCAGCTTAAAATGCTGATGAACCATCCCTATTCCATTGGAAATAGCATCGCTTGGATTTTTGAAAACCAACTTTTGCTCGTTAATAAAAATATCGCCGCTATCCTGTTTTTCGAGTGCAAAAAGAATATTCATCAATGTGCTTTTGCCAGCTCCATTTTCTCCACATATTGCATGCACTTCACCCTTCTTTATTGAAAATGTGACATCATCTGATGCTTGCACACCTGTGGATGGATAATACTTGCTTATATGTTCAAAACGAATCGCATCCATCTTTGCCTCCTTTAAAAGCCATGCTCCAAAAAAGCATGGCTGTAGCAAACACTATTACTTCTTCAAAGAATCCCAAAGTTCCTCTGTAAGAGCATCATAGACTTTGTATTCTCCTGAGAGGATCTTAGCCTTGTACTCTTCAACCAAAGCTTTAGCAGGATCAACTTTAGCCGCCATCTTCTGAGGAGCATTATCCTTGAATGTTGTATAACCAATATCCCAAGATATTCCTGTTGCACCATCTTCGATATCCAATGTCTTGAATCCACCTTCGAATGTGCCATCAACATAGCTCTTGATAAGGTCATATGTAGAATTGTCAACTCTCTTGATTACAGATGTGATAATAGAACCTGGATAGAATTCATCTTGCACAGTATCAACACCTACAGCGTAGTTCCCAGTTTCAGCCGCTGCTGCAAGCACTCCCTCTCCGGAAAGCCCGCAAACGCTATAGAGAATATCACAACCCTCGTCATACAATGCGATTGCGCTCTCTTTTCCCAATGTAGGATTCGAGAAATCAAAACCAAGATAGTTCACATAGAACTTGCAATCAGGATTTACTTCCAATACACCTTGCTTGAAGCCATATACAAATTGGTTGATTCCAGGAGAGTCTCCACCAGCAACTACACCAACCTTATCTGTCTCAGTCATGTAACCGGCAATGAGCCCTGCAAGAAAACTCGATTTATTGACATTGATCAGCAATGATGCAAGATTGTCCGGAAGCTCATCTGCATAAAGCTCAGAAGGAGATGCGAATGCTTGATCTGGATATTCATTTGCCAAATCGAGCATCATTTGAGTGTCCAAGCCAACGCCAAGAATCAAGTCATATCCCTTATTAATTGCACCACGCATTGCATTCTCGTGCTCATGAACACCCTGTGTCTCAATTAAATCAACCTGCACTGGAAGCTCTGCATTTGCTCTCTTTACTCCCTCGTTTGCACTATCGCAAAATGATCTGTCTCCTAGCGGGCTAGGAATAACAACTGCGACTGTTACCTTGTCATCTTTTGCTTCTGTAGCCTTTTCTGGGCTACCACTAGCGAAAACAAGAGATACAGACAAGACCATAATGAGAAATAGAATAGTTAATTTCTTCATCTCAACCTCTCCTTCTTATTCTTTTATTTTCTGACTGCGTTTACCGCATCCATAAACACTTTCACTTTTTCGATATCAACCATTTCGAAAAAATCACCGTTTTTCTTGAAAGCTGTTCCAACAACAGCACCATCAGCTATCGATAGTTGCTCTGCAACAGTCTCCGGCCTGACTCCTGTGTTTGCAAAGACTGGGGTAGTAGGAATAGCGTGGCTAACTCTTTCCAAGATAGATGTATCTGTCTTCGAGCCAGCAGTTCTTCCCGACACGCAAATTATATCGGGCTGGCAATTGAACACTGTAGTCTTTGCAATATCCTCGATATCACGCTCAGCTATATAGACACTGGCCTCAGGAAGAATATTGAACATCAAGCGAACATTCTCTCCTCCTAAAGCATTTCTTCGTCGAACTGTATTGCCACAATCTGTATCCCAAATACCGAAATCACTTGCATATGCACCTGTAAAGATCTCCCTGACAAAGCTTGCTCCAGTCGCAACAGCAAGCTCGCATGTCGATACAGCATCCCAAAGAACATTTACGCCATATGGCACTTTGATCTCGCTTTTCAACTCTCCTATGATCCTTGCCATGGACATTGATGTTATTGCATCTACCTTTGTCTGGTACGGAAGCGAGAACTCATTTGAAAACATAACAGAGTCAACTCCTCCATCTTGCAAGGCTTTCAAGTTCTCATATGCCCTGTCTATAACATATTGCATGCCCTTTGCCTTGTCATATCTTGGATCGCCTGGCATAGCATCCAGATGACACATAGCTACAATAGGTTTTGAAACTCCATAGACTTCTTTAAGCCATTCCTTACTCATATCTCCTCCATAACGTCTGAAATGATTACCTCTACTCCTGAACGTTGAAGATAATCATTCAACTTGCCAACGGGGCGTATCTCACAAATGAGCTTATCAACCTCTGTGGCTTGACATATATTTGCAAATGTAACTCTGTTGAATTTCGATGAATCTGCGAGTGTTATAACCTCTGAGGCATTTGAGATTATCATCTTTTTGACAGCAACATCATCAAGGCTGTAGTCGGTAAAGCCAGCATTACTGTCTATCCCTCCAACACCCATAAAAAACTGGTCGACATGCAACTTCGAAAGATATGAAACAGCATCTGGACCAGAAATTGACCCTTCATGAGAACGAAGAATGCCACAAGGGACTACGACTTTTATATTATCTGAAAAAAGAAGACCTCCTATGCCTCTAAAGCTATTCGTAACAACTGTCAGCCTTCTTTTCTGGATTAGTTTAACAAGCTCAAAACAAGTGGAGCCACTATCTATAGCAATAACAGAATTGTCGCGAATCATCTTTGACGCAACCAAGGCTATCTTGCGCTTCTCTTCGACAAATGCATTCGCTCTATCATCATAAAACGGTTCATTGTTTTGGGTCTTCACAGCAACAGCTCCGCCATGGAGCCTTCTAATCAGCTTTCTTGCTTCAAGCTCATCAAAATCCCTGCGAATTGTCATTTGGCTCACACCCAGTTCATTTGACATTTGCGCAACAGTCCAAAATTCCTGACTTTCAAAAAGATTCATTATGGCGGGAATTCTTTTGCTCATAGTCTGTTCCTCGGCTCATAGCCAATACTGCTGTCAAATACCCCAATTTTGAGGTAAACCTAAAAATATGATACTAGGCTATACTTGATATTTGTACTTGTCAACTTTATTTTTTTAATAAAAAATTACATAAAATCAACAAATTGCGACAAAAATACCAAATAATTGTTCGTTTATTAGCAAAAAATGTTTATCATGTTCTATAAAATGATAGAATAATTAATTGATAATGCATTATTACCTTTTATTAAATATTGAGGTATACCGCAATTTTTACAATTGTTAGTATAATGGTTATCATCAAAACCCTAAGCTTTATTTATGATATCAATAACGAAAATAGTAGCGTTGTCATACTAACAAATGTTTGAAGAAAAGCATTTTCTAACAGAAATATGATGAGAAAAAGAAAAAACAGGGATAATCAAAAAAGTGACATGTTATCATATTCGCAAAAAAATTGGAGGGCTCTCACCCTCCATCTTCTACTCTTCAAACTTCTGAGGCTCCGGCTTCTCTGTCGGTTGCATCTCATCTTGAAGACTTTGCATTATCTTCTTCTCTTTTATCGAGAGTCTTTTCGGAATCTCGACAACAATCTTCAAATACATATCACCACGCTCATTCTCTCGCTGGAAAATTGGAGCTCCTTTCTTCTTTAGCCTCAATATTTTTCCGCTTTGACATCCAGAAGGAATGTCAACAATGACGTCGTTTCCATCTATTGTAGGAACCTGAATAGAGGCACCAAGACATGCTTGAGTGATTGAGATTGGAACTTGCAAATAAATATCATTTCCATCCCTTACAAAGTACTTGTCAGGACGAACTGTAATAAAAAGAATCAAATCGCCTGCAACTCCGCCATTCTCGCCAGCATCGCCTTTTCCCCTCAATGTCAACCTTGTGCCATTGTCAGTTCCAGCAGGAATTGTCACCATTAGCTTCTCGGATTTTCGTACAGTACCTGTCCCATGGCACTCTGGGCATGGGTTTTCAACTACATAACCTTTGCCTTTGCAAGTCTTGCAAGTAGTTGCAAGCTGGAAGAAACCATTTCCAGATGCAACCTGGCCAGTTCCTCCGCAAGTAGGGCAAGTCTTTCGCCCAGTGCCACCTGTTCCACCGCACTTTTCGCAAGCAACTTCATGCGCAAAAGAAATCTCTTTCTTGCATCCAAACAAAGCTTCCTTGAAATCCAATACAACATCAAGTCGCAACGACTGCCCTTGCTGTGTTTGTTGATATCCTCCGCGCCTTGTGCGAGAGCCCATTCCTCCTCCGAAGAATGAACCAAAGATATCCTCAAAGCCAGATCCTCCACCGAATATATCACTGAAGTCTCTATAAACATTTTGATAGTTGCCAGCAGCTCCTCCAGCCATCCCATCTACACCAGCAAAGCCATATTGATCATAAGCACTTTTCTTCTTTGCATCAGAAAGCACCTCATATGCTTCACTAGCTTCCTTGAATCGCTCCTCTGCAGCTTTATCATTCGGATGCGTATCAGGATGATTGGCCATAGCAATCTTCCTATAAGCCTTTTTTATTTCTTCTTCCGAAGCTCCTTTCTGAAGCCCCAGAACTTCATAATAATCTCTTTTAGCCATTTATCGTCCTCCATAACCGCAAAAAGCAGCATGTGATGACACATGCTGCCTTACTATCTTACTTGGAGATGTTACTTAACCTCTTCGAAGTCTGCATCAACGGTACCATCATCGTTTGGCTTCTTGCTCTCGCTTTCGGAGCTAGAGGAAGATGACGCGCCACTGTTAGCTTGCGACTGAGCTTGCTGTGCACTCTCATAGACTTTCTGTCCAAGCTCCATTGAAGCTTGTTGCAAACTCTCCGTCTTGCTCTTTAGCTCTTCAGCTGTTACATCACTCTTGGCCAAAGCGTCCTTCAAGTCTTTTACAGAAGCTTCAATCTTGCTCCTTTCATCAGCAGAAATCTTATCGCCGTAGTCCTTCAATGCTTTCTCTGTAGAGTATACTAGGCTCTCGGCATTATTCTTTGCCTCGATTGTCTCTCTTACTTTCTTATCCTCTGAAGCATGAGCCTCTGCATCCTTTACCATCCTATCAATCTCTGACTCGGAAAGACCTGAAGAAGACTCGATTCTAATCTTCTGTTCCTTGCCTGTTCCAAGATCCTTTGCTGATACATGGACGATACCATTGGCATCAATATCGAATGTAACCTCAATCTGTGGCACTCCACGTGGTGCTGGGGCAATTCCCTCGAGGTTGAAGTTTCCAAGAGTCCTGTTCTGGCTAGCAAGCTCTCTCTCACCTTGCAATACATGAATAGATACAGCTGTCTGTCCATCTGTTGCTGTTGAGAAGATCTGGCTCTTTCTTGTAGGAATAGTTGTATTCCTCTCGATAAGCTTTGTTGTAACGCCTCCGAGTGTCTCGATTCCAAGAGAAAGTGGAGTAACATCCAAAAGAAGCACATCCTTTACGTCTCCCTTTAGAATACCACCCTGAATAGAAGCACCTACAGCAACAACCTCATCTGGGTTTACACCTTTATGAGGCTCCTTTCCGAAGAGCTTCTTTACCATTTCCTGAACCATTGGGATTCTTGTGGAACCGCCAACAAGGATTACTTCATCAATTTGATCTGCTGAAAGTCCTGCATCCTTGAGAGCATTCAAGCATGGAGTCTTTGACTTCTCAACCAAGGACTCGATCATCTGTTCGAATTTTGCCCTTGTAAGCTCCTTCTGAAGGTGTTTTGGACCAGTTGCATCAGCTGTGATAAATGGCAAGTTGATCATTGTAGTAGTAGAAGAAGAAAGAGTAATCTTCGCTTGCTCTGCTGCTTCCTTCAATCTCTGAAGAGCCATCTTATCTGTTGAAAGGTCGATTCCATACTCTTTTTTGAAATCAGAGACGAGCCAATCGATTATCACCTGGTCGATATTATCACCACCAAGATGGGTATCACCATTTGTGCTCTTTACCTCGAATACGCCATCTCCGAGCTCAAGAATTGAAATATCGAATGTACCACCGCCGAAGTCATAAACAGCAATCTTCTCTTCTTTTGATGAATCCTTTCCGAATCCATATGCAAGAGCTGCGGCTGTTGGTTCGTTAACGATTCTCTTTACGTCCAATCCAGCAATCTTTCCAGCATCTTTTGTAGCCTGTCTCTGAGCATCATTGAAGTAAGCAGGGACTGTAATAACAGCCTCAGTTACAGGCTCTCCGAGATAGTCCTCAGCTGTCTTCTTCATCTTTTGCAAGACTATTGCGGAAATCTCCTGTGGTGAATATAGCTTTCCATTTATATCTATTCTAATCTCATCATCTGGCCCAGCAACAACTTTGTATGGAACCATCTTAATCTCTTCTGCAACCTCATGGAACTTTCTTCCCATGAATCTCTTTATTGAATAAATAGTGTTTTCAGGGTTTGTAACCATTTGGTTCTTAGCAGGCTTTCCGACCAAGCGCTCATCACCTTTAAAAGCAACTACAGAAGGAGTTGTTCTATCACCTTCGCTATTGGCTATGACCTTTGGCTCATTTCCTTCCATCACAGCAACACAGCTGTTTGTTGTACCCAAATCAATACCTATAATTTTTCCCATTTTATTTACTCTCCATTGAATTTTTAAAATTTATTTTCGCGGGCCTCAACCCACACATGTTAAGATAATATCGATTCCGAGAAAGTCAATTGGATTTTGGTTTTCCGACCATGACTTTTGCTGTCCTCAAGACCTTGCCGTTTAGAATCCATCCTTTTGCAAATTCCTGGATTACCATCTCCTTGTCGATTCCTTCCTTTTCTTGCACTGTATAAGCTTCCATTGTGTTGGGATCGAACGGCTTATCTTTAGCATCTATCATCTCGAGTCCCCACTTGGACTTCAGCATGCTCAACATTTGGTCCTCGACCATGACAACACCTTTCTTCATCGCTTCGAAATCAGAAGTGGAGTCAGCAGCTTCGATTGCACGAGCAAAATTGTCCAAAGGCGATAGCAAATCGCCTATTAGTTGCTCATTTGCATACTTAATCGCATTTTCTTTGTCCTGTCTAAGACGCTTTTTGTAGTTTTCAGTATCAGCAGCACGCCTCAAGTCATCATCCTTCATTTTTGAAACAAGTGCTTCCAGCTCAGCAATCTTTGCCTCTAACTCTGGAACTTTGTCCTCAACTTCCTCAGAAGGGACATTTTCAGGAAGATCCTCTTCATCCTTGTCAAGATTCTCGACTTCGTCAATCTTAAGATCCTTTTTCAAATCTTTCTCAGCATCTGCCATTGTTTTTCCTCGATCATTGTTTATATGTTTGTTTTTCTTACTCATTTGAATGCCTTTTTAAACAAATGTGTCCTCATCACTAAGGACACATTATGAAGATAATAATGATTATCTAGGAGGGCAACTACTCTTTCTCGTCATCATCTGACAAATCGACATACTCTATGTCGTCTGGAAATTCCTCTATCATTTCTTCTGGTTTTTTCTTGCTTTGGCTCTCATCGCTATTGTCTTTTTCTTTGTCATCTTCTTGTTTCTTTATCGTTGATTGCTGGAACTTGAGCCTTACAACTCGAGCCTCTTCATTGATTCTTGCCTCTTTTGCTTGCTGAGCCGCATCTTTTGCTTTTTGCATATCGACATAAATCTTATCTAGCTTATCTTTCGCATCCTGCTCGGATTTGTTTATATCATAAAGCTCTTGCTTCTTTGTTGTAATCGCCTCACTTAGCGCATTGAAGCTGCTCTGGGAACTCTTTATCTTGCCTTCAAGATCAGATAGTGTCTCTACAACCTTTGCCAGTTTATCTTCCGCTCCGCTGGATACTATTGCATATGCCTCTCTCGATTCACCTATCCTATCGGACAAGTGCTGGACGAGATCATCGCTTGAACTTCGAATAGATGCAATATAATCTTGTGTCTTTGCCAATGATTCCTTGAAGACCTTGTCCAATGCCTCCTGGCTTCTTGAAACATATAGATCCTTTTCATTCTCAAGTTTAGTAATTGCTCCTTCGATATCCTTCTTCTTGCTATCTATTGCAAGATCCAGAGAAGAAAGAGCTAGCGCTTTTCTGGTATCGATCTCCTCCAGAATCTTATCGCTTTGGCTTTCTCTATCAGAAAGTTTTTCGCAATAAAGATCGAACGATGCATTCAGCTCATCCTCTTTGTCACTGATTTTGGACTCAAGGGTATTTGCCACTGCTTCGCCAGTGTTTTCCATGTCAAGTTTGAACTTCGAGAATACATCTGAAACAGCGCTATCAATATCCAAACGCTTTGCATCCAATGCCTTGAGGCTTTCTTCAAGATCTCGCTTATATCTATCAAGAGAATCGGTTGCATCTTCAATCGAGTCATTGATCAACTTGCTATGCTGGTCAAGTCTATTAAGAGCCTCTTCTGTTGCAGCCTCTTGATGGTTGAAAAGCTCTTGTATACCAATCTTTTCATTGTTTGAAAACTCAACAAGCTCTCCCCTTGCTCTTTCGATTGCATCGGAAAATGCCATCAATGCACGGCTATTCTCTTCTTGTTGATTTTGTGCAGCATTCTTCAATCCTTGCTCTGTTGACGCAATTAGACGCACATACTCTGTCTTTAGATCTTGCATTTGGTTTGTTAACCTTTCTGCATCTGCCTGGAAAGAAAGAGTAAATGCATTGATTGATTCTGCTTTTCGCACTTCAGATTGCACAGCCAAAATCCTCGCCTCTGCTTGCTCTGTCTGGCCCTTCAGCTTTTCAAGTGCAATTTTGTAACTCTTGCATATGTACTCCAAATCAGAAAGCTCTTTTTGATGCACCATTAGCATATCCAATGATTCTGCGAGCTTGGAATTAGCTGCATCAGCTTGCTCAACTCTGCTTTGTATGTTAATCTCGCAATCCTTTGCTGTAGTATTTACACGAGCTACTGTTGAGTTTACTTCTGTTCTGAAATTCTTTATCTGGTTATTAATGTTTTTTAATGTCCTGTCTTTCTTGTCGGCAATCCTGAATGCGAACGTTATTATCAGATTAATTAAAAAAGCGACTCCGATTATAGCATATGTAAGAAAATCCGTATCCATGTTTCTACCCTATCAAAAAACCTTCTCTATGAACTCTGCCCAAGATTGGACAGATAAATCGGCATCAGTATATTCCTTTCCTGCTTTACTGAAAATAAGACACGAGTGCATGCCATAATTCTTAGCGCCAAGCACATCCTTTTGGTAGCTATCTCCAACATATAGAATCTCATTCGGTTTTAGCAATAGACGCTCCGAAAGAGCTGCAAATGGAGTTTTTGAAGGCTTGAAATGCCCAAGGTCCTCAGAAGATATCGAGAAATCGAAATATTGTTCAATCCCCATTGCTTTCAATTTCACACCAATAGGAAAATCAGAAAGAGCAGCAAGCTTAAAACCCTCTTCCTTCGCAATAGAAAGCGCATCGGCAACACCTTTTGCTGGCTTTATATTTCGATAAGAGCGTAGAAAGAAATCATGGAATACAGCCTTCTCTTTTTTTCTGAAGAGTTTTTGAGCATGCTCAGAGGAATTGCCAAAGCATAGCAGAGCTCCTCGTCTTGTTATTTCATCATAGCTCATTGCAGGATAAAGCCCAAAGGCATCATCTTTGCGTATTCTTTTCCTGCATCTGTTGTACTTCAATGCAAATGGAATATGAAAGACAGATGCTTTTATCAACTTCAGGTCCATCTTCCACTTAGGATAAAAAGTCCCATCGATATCAAAACATATTGCTTTTATTCCATTATCGCTTGCATATCCCATTATCTGCCCTTCTTTTGTTTGCTATTTCGGATAACAGTCCTTGCTCTTTCTTCTAGCTTTCCTATCTTTGCTTTGTTTCCAGGCTTGTTGGATATTCCGCTCTTTTTGGTGCTTTTGCTCTTCTTTGCCTTGTTGACAAGCTTCTTCACCTCAACTTCACTGTTTTTAGGACCTTTCTCATTTAACGAGGCATTTCGTCTTCTTTCTCTTAACGAAATCTCTACAGGAATATATGAAAATCCAAAATCCTTCCTGATACAGTTTTTCATGTATGAAATATAAGTCTCTGGGAAGTTGGACACTCTGTTTACAAAGAAAAGGAATCTAACAGGATTTTCAGATACTTGAGTTCCATAAAGAACTTTGTAATGGCCAGAAGTTCCACGAGGAGGCTCTTGGTCGCTTGTCCATTTTTTTAGAGCATTATTGACATCAGATGTATCGATCCTCTTGTTCAATTGCCTCCAAACTTGCCATACCATATCAAGAAGATTGCCTATCTCCTGTCCCTCAAGAGCCGATATAGGCATCAATGGCGCAAAGTTCAAGATTGGGAAAAGAAATCTTACTCTGTCTTTTATTGCAGAAAGCTCATTCGGAGTCCCAGAGAGCTTATCTATCTTGTTTAGAACAAGAATCACGCCCTTTCCTCGTCTTACAATGAGCTGCGCAATTTTTTTATCTTGTTCAGCAAGGCCTTGATTGACATCAATCATCAACAAAACGACATCACTCTCATCAATTGTCTTGATTGCACGGTTGACAGAGTAGTACTCCACATCCTCATCAACCTTGGATTTTCTCCTGATGCCTGCTGTATCAAGCACAGTGTACTCCGTACCTTTATAGACAAATGTGCCACGCATGACATCTCTCGTTGTTCCTGCAATCTCGGATACTATCGATATATCCCTCCCAGTTAGGAGATTTGTAAGCGTGGATTTACCTGTATTCGGCTTTCCCATAATTGCAAGCTTTATTGTCTCAGGCTCCTCAGGGATTTCCTCTGTCCTTTCCAAGTCAAGCATACCAAGGATTGTCTCTTCGAGTTCTTCTATTCCTGTTCCATGTGCAGCCGATATCCCCAGAACTCTCTGATATCCATAGCTGAAATAGTTCCAAACAAGATCATTTTTTTCTACATTGTCAACTTTGTTCACAACAAGAACGACCTTATCTGTATATGGCCTGAGCTCTTTCAAAAGCATCTGATCCTCGGCTGTTATTTCATTCACATCCATCATAAATAATATTATGTCGCTCATGGAAAGCAAAGAGAGTGACTTTTCTGATACAGCATAATCAAGACCTTCTTTGTCTACCTTCACTCCACCAGAATCGACAAGAGTGACTGGATTGTTTCCCAATAACCATCTTTCAGGAATCGGGTCTCTTGTAACTCCGGCTGTTGGGTCTGTTATAGCGCGTCTTTTCCCAATCAACCTATTGAAAAGAGTCGATTTGCCGACATTTGGCCTACCTATTATCGACACAAGTGGCAAGTTTGTATCTATATCGGCTTTATTTCGTATATCAAGTTTTTCCATTGTTAAATTCCTCGAGCTCCTTCTTTATGCTCTTTTCGTCTTTCTTTTCCAAAAGCCTGTAGACAAGGTTCTTGCAATCTTCATAGCTTAGAGCACGAATCCTTTCTCTTGCTTTAAGCACAGCAGGAGCAACCATCGACAACCTCTCCATCCCCAATCCTATCAAAATGGGCATATACTCTAATGATCCTGCCATTTCTCCACAAATCGAGACAGGCTTGTTCTTCTTCTTTCCATTCTCAACAACGCTCTTAATCAGTCTTAGCACAGCAGGATGCAATGCCGAGTAGAACTTGGCGACCTTCTCATTGCCCCTATCAACAGCAATAGTATACTGAATAAGGTCGTTAGTCCCTATGCTCATAAAATCCACCATATCAGCAATGATGTCACTTGTTATGGCTGCCGACGGAACTTCAATCATTGTACCTACTTTCATTTTTTCGTCAAATGGTATGTTCTTCTCTCTACACTCATTCTTTGTATTCTCAAAAAATTCCAAGACATCAGCAAGCTCATCGGGACCGCTTATAAAAGGAAACATTATTTCTATATCATTGTAGATGCTAGCTTTCAAAATCGATATCAACTGGTCTCTAAATAGCTCTTTATGGTTCATTGCATAACGGATCGAACGATTGCCAAGGAAAGGATTGTCCTCCTGAATTCCAAGAGAGTCTGAGAATTTATCTCCTCCGACATCCATTGTACGAACAACAACTGGGCCTACATTCTTCATTTCGTAGGCAACCTTCTTATAGATTTCAGCTCTTTCTTGCTCATTAGGAAAAAGATCTTTTTGCAAAAACAAAAACTCTGTCCTAAAAAGCCCTATACCTTCTGCCCCCGATTTAAGAACTCCATCCAAACCATCTAGCCCCTCTATATTGCAAAAAAGGTGGATCCTATGGCCATCTGTTGTAACTGCTGGAAGCCCAGACGAGCGTAAAAGCTCCGCTTTCTCTTCTTCTTTTGTTTCAATTCTTTCATTGCAATAGGCAATTTGCTCTGCATTTGGATTTGATATTACATTGCCATCTATCCCATCTACGATAATCCATTCAGAGTTCTTCACTTCTTTCGTAATGTTCTTCATCGCAAGGATTGCTGGAATCCCAAGGGATTTCGAAAGGATTGCAATGTGGCTTGTAGCACCACCTTTCTCAACTACAATTGCCTTCAGTTTTGCCTTATCCAGCGAAAGAAGCTCTGATGGCAAGAGATAATCGGCAACCAAAATTGATGGCTCAGAAAGAGAGATATCGTTGCATTTATCCAAAAGAGTGCTTACAAGTTTGTATTTCACATCCTCGAAATCAGATACTCTCTCTGACATATACTCATCTTTGATTGCTTTCATCGCATCTATATATTCATCAAGTACTACAGAAACAGCCCATGGTGCATTGTATAGCTTTGCTGATATCATCATTTCAACTTTAGCTTTCAGCTCCGGATCAGAAAGCATTGCAATATTCATATCAATAAGCGATTTCTCTTGCTCGTTTTTATACACAAGTGCCTTGTCTTTTTCTATAAGACTTTCAAGAGTTGAGCTAAATATACCAATCTCAGATGCTACATCGTCTTTATTTATAAGAACATGCTCAATCTGGTTTTTGCAATGAATATAAAGATGGGCCTTACCATATGCCAATCCCTCTGAAACCGATATGCCACCATTGAATACCATATTTTTATGATATCTTTATCAAAAAGAGAGTGTAAAGAAGAGAATTCAATAGTTCTTGCGATATCTTCATCAATAGAATAGAATAACCTCATGCCTGAGAAAGCAGAGAGCAATAAACACACAAGAGTGCGCTACACTCTGATTTTTGCGATTTTGGTTGTCATCTATTCGGTATTGCTTTGTTTTATCGCTTACCCATATGCAAAGACAAATATATCAAATGCAAAAATAGCTGAGCACATAGAATTGTATAAGCAATCAAAAGCAAAACCAATTCCAAGTTCAATTGATGTCTGTCTATATAACATAAATGGACCTATTGTTGTTGCAAAAGAGGCCGAACCATTCACTCATGATGACTTGCATAATGTCTTGGAAGCACTTCTATTGCCACTGAATGATGCTGAAATCGGAAAAGGCATAATCTCATACATTCCGTCCAAAACAAAATTGGTTGGAGTTACAAATAGCAATGGATATATATTTGCAGAGTTTTCAAATGATCTTATGTTCTCATCTGATATCAATAAGGCGATAGACCAAATAGAAAGAACAATAGGCCTTGCTACAGACTTTCAAAAGATATCAATCATATCTGATGGAGTGATAATAAATACTACACTATAAAAATCCTAGGCGAATATATTCTTATAAATTGGCTACTAAGTACGGAACCTCTCTATAGATAGTGCTCTGCCACTATTGATGTCTGACTCTACGACTATTCCTTGAATAGAGCCCTTATGATCCGAAACTTCGCTTTTGTATGGAACTTGTGTCAATTGTCTAGCTATAGAAATCTCTGGTTTAAAACCAATTACACTGCATGTTGCACCTGTCATACCAAGATCAGTTATGTAAGCTGTTCCATTTGGCAAAATCCGTTGATCTGCTGTCTGGATATGCGTATGAGTGCCAGCGAATGCTGTGATGCGCCCATCGAGATAAAACCCCAAAGCCTCTTTCTCCTCTGCTGATTCTGCATGGAAATCGACAAATATAAGCGAAGTCCTCTTCCTGATTCTTTCAACTGCCATCTCGACTTTCTTGAAAGGATCATCAATTGATGCCATATCAACTCTTCCTTGCCCATTGACAACGCCAATTTCAATACCAGCAACATTCTTGATAGTATAGCCAATCCCTATACACGGCTCTGGATAATTAACTGGACGTAGAATGTCATCATTTTTATCCATAATCGGGAATATATCACTTTTTTGCCATATGTGATTTCCACTTGTGATTACATTTACTCCAAGCTTTTTCATATCGTTGTAGTTTTCAATAGAGATGCCATATCCATCTGCAGCATTCTCTCCATTAGCAATCACAAATGATACTTTTTTTTCTTCGACAATTGAAGAGAGCCCCATTAAAAGGGCTCCCATGCCGGATGATCCGGTAATATCTCCAATCATCATCACTCGAATGGTATTATCCATTATTTTGCATACTCCACAACTCGTGTCTCCCTGATGATTGTAACCTTAATCTTGCCAGGATATCTTAACTCAGCTTCAATCCTTTCTGCGATACCTTGTGCAATCTTCTTAGCACCTTCATCCGACACACTGTCGCTATTTACCATTATCCTGAGCTCTCGGCCAGCTTGGATTGCAAATGCATTATCAACTCCATCGAAACCTTTAGCAATATTCTCCAGCGATTCAAGTCGCTTGATGTAGTTGTCCAAGCTTTCTCTTCTGGCTCCAGGGCGTGCAGCAGAGATTGCATCAGCAATCTGGACTATAATCGATTCAAGACAAGTTGGTTCAACATCCCCATGATGTGCAAGAACGCAATTGACAACTTTAGGATCCTCTCCGAGTCTCTTTACGAGTTCAGCGCCTAGCTCCGCATGGTTGGCTTCGCTTTCTGTCTCTGCTCCCTTTCCTATGTCATGCAAAAGGCCACCACGCTTTGCAATCTCTGCATCTGCTCCTACCTCAGATGCAATCATACCAGCAAGTATAGCAACTTCTTTTGAATGCAAGAGAACATTCTGGCCATAGGAAGTTCTGAAGTGTAAACGCCCCAGCGCTCTAATAAGCTCTGTTCCCATGCTGTGGATGCCAAGGTCAAATACTACCTTCTCTCCCTCGTCAACAATTATCCTGCCAACTTCCTTTGAGACTTTGTTTACAACTTCTTCGATTCTCGCTGGATGGATTCTGCCATCTTGGACAAGTCGCTCAAGCGCAACTCTTGCTATTTCCTTTCTCACAGGATCAAAGCAGGAGATGACGACAGCTTCAGGAGTATCATCGATAATGATATCGACACCTGTCAATGTTTCCAGAGTCCTGATATTGCGTCCTTCTCTGCCTATGATTCGTCCCTTCATCTCATCAGATGGGAGACTTACAGATGTGGTAGTAATCTCTCCAGAGACTTCAGTTGCAAGCCTTTGAATAGATGTGACTATGATGTCACGAGCCTTTTTATCTGCTTGCAATTGCGCTTCTTGCTCGATTTTGTTGATGTAAACTTGGCCATCATGTTCGGCCTTTTGTTTCATTTGCTCTATTATCGAGTCTTTAGCTTCCTCTCGTGTCATCTGAGCGACTCTCTCAAGTTCTTTCGAAAGCATATCCTCTTTCTCAGTCGCTTCTTTCTCTTTTTGGATAAGAGCTTCGTCCCTCTCTCCCAGTTGTCGCTTGACAGCTTCGATTTCTTGTTGCTTTTGATCAAGGTTTTCTTCTTTTTGCAAAAGTCGTCGCTCGCTCTTTTGCAATTCGAATCGTCTCTCTCTCGCTTCACTCTCCTGAGCTTGTTGCTCTTTTTGGAGCTTCTCTCTAGTCTCTAGGATGATCTCTTTAGCCTTTGCCTCAGCGGCTCTTACAGCATCTGCCTCCAAGCGCTTTGCTTTTTGCTCAACAGAGGTCAACTTAACCTTCGCATAAATCCAACGGCCTACAAAACCTGCAACTATACCAGCAATACAACATAGGAGGGATATCAATAGTGTTATTAGCATCTTTTCGATACCTCCTTTTAAAAGTATAACATTTTGATAGTGAATCAAAGAACTGTTGCTGTCAAGACAATCATTGATTTATATTGAGAGACCTATTATATAATTTGCATTGTTTAAGGCAAATAAAAAACCGCCACATCTGTGACGGCGCTAGGGTAAAACCCATACTCTTCCAATAGGAAGACTTTCAGCAGTGAGCAACCTATTCTCGATTACTTTGCTGCGGATGCATTCTCAGCTTTCTTCGCTTTCTTTGCATCCTTCTTCTCTGCCTTTTCTGTCTTTGATGCTGTCTTTTCGACTAGCTCAAGAATTACCATCTCGGCAGCGTCCCCAAGCCTATAACCAGTCTTGAGAATCCTTGTGTAACCACCCTTGCGTTCTGCGAACATCGGAGCGATTTCCTTGAAGAGCTTGTCTACGATAGCTTCATCATAAACAAACTTGGCAATTTCACGTCTATTGTGGACACTATCCACTTTCGCACGTGTAATCATCTTTTCTGCCATCCTTCTGACTTCAAGTGCCTTAGCCTTAGTTGTCTCGATTCTCTCAAATCTAAAGAGAGATGTGACCATGTTGCGCTTTAGTGCCTTGCGTTCGCCAGACTTACGAGAAAGCGCATTGAATCCAACTCTATGCCTCATTGTTCTCTACTTCCTTACTCTCTGGAACTTTAATAGATGTCTTTAATACACTGAAGTCGGTCATGCCAAGAGTAAGCCCCCAATCTTTGAGCTTATCCTTAATCTCAGCAAGGGATTTCTTTCCAAAATTCCTTGTCTTTCCAATTTCCTCTTCAGTCTTCTTTGCCAAATCGCCGATTGTCTTGATTCCAGCATTCTTCAAGCAATTTGAAGAACGGACTGTAAGCTCCAGCTCCTCAACAGGAGTATCTAGAAGCTTCTTTATCCTCTCTTCTTCCTCATCAACCTCTTCTGTTGTACAGATTTTGTCCTCGTCGAAGTTAATGAAGATTGTAAAATGCTCCTTGATAATCTTTGCAGCCTCTCCAAGAGCATCCTCAGGTGTTATAGTTCCATCTGTGAAAATCTCTAGAGTAAGTTTGTCATAGTCATTTCTTTGACCAACTCTCGTAGGCTCGATAGAGTACTTTACTCTCTTAACAGGAGAGAAGAATGCATCAATAGAAATCGTACCAGGCTCTTCTGAATACTTTTCATTGAGCTCTGATGGCACATAGCCACGACCGAGATCAATCTGGACTTCCATCTCAAGATCGCAATCATCCATCATCGTGAATATTACGAGATCCTTGTTTGTTACAGTCACCTGATCTCTCTCGAAGTCTGCTCCAGTGATAACACCTGGTCCCTTGCACGGAATAGTGATTATCGTCCCTTCGCTTTCCTCTGGCATGCTGATTTGCAATTTCTTAATAGCTGCAATGATATCTGAGATATCTTCTCTTACTCCAGGTAATGGCTCAAATTCCGAAGTCACCATATGAGCCTCTCTCAAATCAGAGTTTGAGAAAGTAGTGAAACGGATTGCTGTTACAGCATAGCCTTGAATCGAAGAAAGAAGTACTCTGCGGAGTGTATTTCCAACAGTAGTTCCAAACCCTCTCTCGAATGGATATGCTACAAACTTGCCATAATCTGGAGTCGATACTGTGTGATCAGAGATAATCCCAGTCGGTCTCTTGAAGCCCTTAAGAAGATTTTTTCTAGCCATGATTACTCCTATAAAATCATGCTGCATCTAAGCAGCAATATCTATCAGGCTCGACTGCCTGATAGAAAAATCAAACACGGCGAGTCTTTCGTGGACGACAGCCATTATGAGGGATTGGAGTCACGTCTTTTATAGACTTTACCTTCAAACCGATTACGCCAAGAGCTCTAATTGCGCTTTCACGCCCAACACCTGGTCCCTTTACGTAAACATTGACCTCTTTGAGACCATAGTCCATTGCTTTCTTCGCAGCAGTCTCGCATGTTGTCTGTGCAGCATAAGGAGTTGATTTCTTTGCTCCACGGAAGCCAAGTCCACCAGCAGAAGCCCAAGAAATTGCGTTACCGGTAAGATCGGTAACAGTAATGATTGTATTGTTGAAGGTCGCCTGGATATATACATTTCCTTCCAGAACTGTCTTCTTTACTTTCTTCTTTACGTTAGCCATTTTCTATACCTTATCCTTATTTCTTCTTGCCTGCGACGGTCTTCTTTCTGCCCTTTCTTGTTCGAGCGTTAGTCTTTGTCCTCTGACCTCTTACAGGAAGTCCTTTTCTATGGCGAAGACCTCTGTAGCATCCGATATCCATCAATCTCTTGATATTGAGAGCAACTTCTGTTCTGAGATGTCCCTCAATCTTGTACTCTTCTTCTAGTACAGTTCTAATCTTACCGATATCATCACTGGATAAAGTATTAATCCTGACATTTGGATCAATTCCAGTCTTTGAACAAATATCCATAGCAGACTTATTGCCGATACCATAGATATATGTCAATGCGATCTTAACTGCCTTATTTGGCAAGTCAACACCAGCTATACGTGCCATATTGGTCTCCTACCTTATTTCTGTCTCTGCTTATGCTTTGGGTTTTCACAAATAATGCGAACAACTCCTCCGCGTCTAATAACTTTACACTTGTCACAAATTGGTTTGACACTTGCTCTTACTTTCATAGTCAAAGCTCCTAATTAGATCTTATTGGTCTTGCGCTTCTTAGGGCGGTAATCCTTTGATATCTTATGCTCACCGAGCTCTGTCTCGAGCTGATTAACTGTTTCGAGGTCAACGCCTACCATAATGATAAGAGATGTTCCACCAAACATCATGGCAACACTTGAAGGCAAATTAAATGCAAGCTGAATCAATGTAGGAATCAAAGCAATAAATGCCAAGAAGATTGCACCAGAGAAAGCAACTCTATTAATAACCTTTCTCAGATAATCTTCCAGAACAGTCACTGGCTTGCCTGTTTCCTTGTTGATCACAACATTGCCCTTAGCATCCTTCTTGAAGCCTGAGCCAATACCAGGGATAGTACCTCCATTCGCTCTTATGTTCTCAGCAATATCACTTGGTCTGAGAACCAATGAGGTATAGAAGTAAGCAAAACCCAAAATCAGCAGGGTGTAGATGATTAGATAGGGGGCACGCTGCGGATTTAAGAAATTTGCTACTGCCTGTAGCCACTTAATATTCGAATTATATCCCAATTGCAAGGGGAATGAAAGGAGTGTAGAAGCAAAGATTACAGGAATAACACCTGATGGATTAATCTTTACAGGGAAGAATGTATTCTGCCCTCTATACAACCTATTTCCGACCTGTCGGCTGGAATATACAACTGGAATCTTCCTCTGTCCTTTCTCTTCAAAGATAACAAGAGCAACGACGAAGAAGAACATAACAACAACTACAATCAAAGATACAGGGTTGATTGTATGGTTACCAATTCCCTGAATCATAGTGTAGATAGCAGTTGGGATTCTAGCTACGATACCAGCAAAGATCAACAGCGAGATACCATTTCCAATACCATACTGAGTAATCTTCTCGCCAAGCCAAACCAAGAGCATAGAACCAGCTGTAACGCTGATTATAGCAACTGGAATAAATACTCCGGACGAGACTGCCAATGCGCCAGGAATACCACGTGCATATACAGATGCTGCTGCACCTTGCAATGCACAAACCACGACGCTACCGTATCTAGTATACTGCTGAATCTTCTTTGAACCTTGAGGATCCTCTGCAAGCTTCTTAAGCGATGGGATTACCACCATCAGCAACTGCAAAATAATCTGAGTACTGATGTATGGCATTACTCCCAACATGAAAATCGAGAAGTTTGCAAATGCACCGCCGGAGAAGAAATTCAAGTATTCAGTAAAGGAGTTGGAATTCGAGTTGAAGTAGTTTAGTACTGCAGCCGGATTTATTCCAGGAATAGGAAGCATAGCTCCAATTCGAGAGATAATCAAAATACCTATCGTGAAGAATATCTTCTTCCTAGTGCTCTTTATCCTGAATGATTCTACCAGAGTGTTTGCCATTTGACTTACCTTTCGTTTTTATTTAACTTCTCCACCTGCAGCCTGAATCTTCTCAGCAGCAACCTTTGAGCACTTTAGCCCCTCAATTGTCACTTTCTTGGTCAAATCACCATCTGAAAGGATCTTAGCAACAGTGTTCTTTCCCTTGATTACTCCTCTCTCCTTGAGAGTTTCATTGGAAACGACATCACCATTTTCGTATACAGCTTCAATAGTTGCAAGTGATACAGCCTGATATTCTTCCTTGAATGGATAGTTTGAGAAGCCTCTCCTTGCGACTCTTCTGTAGAGAGGCATCTGTCCGCCTTCAAATCCAGGCCTTACTCCACCGCCAGAGCGGCTATTCTGCCCATCATGTCCACGACCACAAGCTCTACCTTTCGAAGAAGCGCCACGACCTACGATTGTCTTTTTCTTTGTTGCACCTTCTGGCTTAACAATCTGTGCCATAATTAAACCTCCTCGACCTTAACAAGGTGTTCTACTGTGCGAACCATGCCACGGGTGACAGGATTATCTTCACGTACTACGCTACTATTGATCTTTCCAAGTCCAAGGACCTTTACAGTCTTTCTCTGGACTGGAAGCGATCCAGCAACGCTCTTAACAAGAGTGATCTTTATCTGTGCCATTTTTAGCTCCACATTTCCTTCAGAGTCTTGCCTCTGGAATTAGCAACAGCCTTTGCATCATACAAATGCTCAAAAGCATCGAATGTAGCTTTGACTGTATTGATGCCATTTCTGGAACCGAGGGACTTTGAAAGCACGTCCTTGATACCAGCCGCATCGCAAACTAAACGAACAGCGCCTCCAGCGATAACACCTGTACCAGGAACAGCAGGCTTCAAAAGAACTGAAGCACTCTTGAATTTCCCAACCATGTCATGAGGGATTGTATTTCCCTTTAAAGGAACTGTGATCAAGCTGCTCTTAGCTTTATCTGTAGCTTTCCTGATAGCATCTGATACGTCATTTGCTTTTCCGAAGCCATATCCTACTCTGCCATCACCGTAGCCAACAACAACCAAGGCAGCGAAAGACATTTTTCTTCCACCCTTGACAGTCTTGGAAACTCGATTGAGAGTAACAAGCTTCTCTACATAGCCATCTTTGAATTCTTTATCTCTTGACTTTTCCATACCCGCTCCTAGAACTTAACACCGGCTTTTCTAGCGCCATCTGCGATGCTCTTCACAATACCATGGTACAAATAGCCGTTTCTATCGAACACGACTGCCGTGATATTTTTCTCTAAGAGCCTCTTTCCTACAGCCTCTCCAAGCTTTTCAGCGTCAGCAACTGTATTTTTGAGATCTTTCAATTCAGCCTCAACAGTAGATGCAGAAACCAGTGTATGTCCTACTGTATCGTCGATAGCCTGTACATACATATGCATGTTGGACCTGAATACAGTCAACCTTGGTCTGGCAGCGGTTCCAGAGATTCTCTTTCTGATGTGAGCCTTTCTCTTGGCCTGCTTTCTTCTTTTATCAATCATTCTGTTCATAACCTAAACCGCCTTATTTCTTAGCACCGGACTTACCAACCTTGCGGCGGATATTCTCGGTCTCATACTTGATGCCCTTGCCCTTGTATGGCTCTGGTCCTCTAAGTGAGCGGATTTCTGCGCTTACTTGACCAACCTGCGCCTTGTCGATACCTGCAACTGTAAGCTTGCCTGGGCCATCTGCTGTAATTGTAATTCCTTGAGGGATTACATACTCTATGATTGTTGAGTATCCAAGAGCAAGAATAAGGATCTTCCCATCCTTGCTAAGTTCTGCTCTGTAGCCAACGCCATTGATCAACAGAGTCTTTGAAAATCCCTTGGAAACACCTTCAATCATGTTATTGATTAGCTGGCGATAAAGACCATGATAGCTTCTTGATGATTTCTCATCATTGATCCTTGTCAAAACAACCTCGTTAGGCTGGATATCAACCTTGACCTCTGGTCTGACATACTGGGAAAGACTTCCCTTTGGGCCAGAAACAGATACAAAGCCATTTTCGAGCTTAACTGTTACACCTGCTGGAATAGCAACTGGCAATTTTCCGATTCTAGACATTTTATCTTCTCTCCTTACCAGACTGTGCAAATAAGCTCGCCACCAACACGTGCTTCTTTAGCTTTCTTGCCAGTAACAACACCTGTTGAGGTTGAAACGACTACCACTCCAATTCCATTGTAAATGGAAGGCATATCCTTGTAACCGCAATAAACACGGCGACCAGGAGTGGAGATACGATCGATACCATGGATAACAGGCTTCTGATCGTCCTCATATTTAAGGAATATTCTGATGAATGTCAGATCATCCTTTGTCACTTTCTTGAAATTCTTGATAAAACCTTCATTCTTAAGGATCTTGATAATCTGGAGCTTAAGATTTGAAGCTGTTACATCAACCTTTTCATGCTTAGCCTGACTAGCATTTCTGATCTTAGTCAGCATATCTGCAATTGGATCACTAACTGCCATTTCCCTATCTCCTACCAGCTTGACTTTGTCACACCAGGAATCTGTCCCTCAGAGGCCAGCTTTCTGAAACATAGTCTGCACATATCAAAATCGCGCATATATCCACGAGGTCTGCCACAAATTCTGCAACGATTGTATCGTCTTGTTGAGAACTTTGGATCTTTTTTACATTTAACGATTAAAGACTTCTTTGCCATTTTCTTTCAGTACTCCTTACTTTGCGAACGGCATACCGAGAGCCTTAAGCAAAGCAAATCCTTGCTCATCATTAACAGCAGATGTAACAATTGCTACATTCAATCCGCTGACTCTCTCGATCTTGTCATAGTCAATCTCTGGGAAGATAATCTGCTCGGTAATGCCAAGAGAATAGTTTCCATTGCCATCGAAAGCATTTGGATTTACGCCCTTGAAGTCCTTAACACGAGGGAGTGCAATACAAATAAGTCTCTCAAGGAAATACCACATATTGTCGCCTCTAAGAGTAACCTTAGCACCGATCTCCTGCCCCTCTCTAACCTTAAAGTTAGCAATGGACTTTCTTGCTTTTGTCTTGACGACATGCTGGCCAGTAATCTGCTCGAGTTCCTTTACTGCAGCGTCAAGGAGCTTTTTATTAGTAGTAGCCTCTCCAACACCAACAGAAACAGTAATCTTCTCAAGCTGAGGAATCTGCATAGGAGTATCATAGTTAAACTCCTTTTGAAGCTCAGGTCTTACAATCTCGAGATACTTTTTCTTAAAATTTGGTATGAACTTCTCATCAGCCATTTTATAGCACCTCTCCTGTCTTCTTGGCATATCGGACTTTCTTTCCATCTACCATCTTGTATCCAATCTTGCTTACTTTGTTTCCTTTTGTTACGAGTGCAACGTTAGAAACATGGATTGGAGCCTCAACTTCCTTGATGCCACCCTTATCCTGCGGGTTTCTCTTTTTTATGGTCTTCTTAACCATATTCTTGCCTTGGACATAGACCCTCTCATTAACAGGGTCGATCTGCACGATTCTACCAGTCTGGCCTTTATCCTTTCCGGCAATAATCATGACCGTGTCATCTTTTTTAAGTCTCATCTTCTTCCCCTTACAACACTTCCGGTGCGAGAGATACGATCTTCATATAACCATCTCTAAGCTCTCTAGCTACTGGTCCAAAGATACGCTTTCCGCGTGGGTTGTTGTTGGCATCAATGATAACACAAGCGTTATCATCGAACCTGATATAGGTACCGTCAGGTCTTCGGTATTCCTTTTTAGTTCGGACTACTACAGCCTTCATAACGTCGCCTTTCTTTATTGCGCCATTTGGAAGAGCGTCCTTAACTGCAACAACGATGATGTCACCGATTCCAGCAACATATCTGTGGCTGCCGCCGAGAACCTTGATGCATTGCACACGCTTTGCACCACTGTTGTCCGCTACGTTCAAATAAGTCTGCATCTGTACCATGACTTTTCTCCTTTAGCGAGCTCTCTCGACGACTTCTTCAAGTCTCCAGCACTTATCCTTGCTAAGGTGGCGGCATTCCACTACGCGGACTGTATCGCCAATATGTGCATCGTTCTTCTCGTCGTGAGCCTTAAGTCTCTTTGTAGAGATCACGTATTTTCTGTAAATTGGGTGAAGTGTTCTGTTGGCAACCTCTACTACGATGGTCTTTTCCATCTTGTCGGAAACCACCAAGCCAGTCATCCTTTTCTTTCTTGATTCCATTTTCCGTGCCTCTCTTACTTAGATGTCTTCTCAAGTCCGATGTCAATTGCATGGATTCTTGTGTTAAGACGAGCAATATTCTTCTTGGTGTTTCTGATAGCCATTGGGTTATCCAGATGGCCAAGAACCTTCTTCATTCTCAGATCGACCAAGTCCTTTCTGAGCTCATCACGCTTTGCAACGAGCTCCTTGTAACTGAGTTCCTTATATGACTTCATACCTTACTCCTGTTCAGCGCGGGAGACAAACTTTGTCTTGATTGGAAGCTTGGATGCAGCGAGTGTGAGAGCCTCTTTTGCAAGCTCCTCATCGATTCCACCCATTTCAAACATGATAGCTCCGGTCTTAACAACTGCTACCCAACCCTCTGGTGCGCCTTTACCATTTCCCTGTCTTGTTTCTGCCGGTTTCTTTGTATATGGCATATCAGGGAAGATACGAATCCAGACTTTACCGCCTCTCTTAACGTGACGAGTCATTGCAACTCTGGCTGCCTCGATCTGACGGTTTGTGATCCAGCGTGGCTCAATAGCCATCAGACCATATTCGCCAAAGGAGAGTGTATTGCCTCTGTGGGCTACTGCATCGCGTGTGCCACGTTGCTTCTTTCTATATTTGATTCTCTTTGGACTAAGCATACTACTAACCCCTTGCCTCAGCTTCGGACTTCTTCTTTACAAGAGTACCGACTGTATCGTCATCAGCTTTTGCATGATCATAGATCTCACCGTTAAATACCCATACTTTGATACCAATGGCACCAAATGATGTATTCGCAGTTGCAAAACCATAATCGATATCAGATCTGAGAGTGTGAAGAGGAACTCTTCCTTCCTTCATCCACTCTGTTCTTGCAATTTCTGCACCTCCGAGACGACCTGAGCACTTAATCTTGATTCCTTGTACTCCACCAGCCATTGCCCTTGAAATTGCATTCTTCAAAGCTCTTCTGAAAGCACCTCTGCCCTCTAGTTGCTTTGCGATATTCTGCGCAATAAGCTGTGCATCGCACTCAGCTTTCTTGATCTCCTTGATCTTGATCTGAACTTTCTTGTCTGTAAGCTTTTGCATTTTCTCTGCAAGCTTTTCTACAGTTGCACCCTTAGCACCAATGATGATTCCAGGGCGAGCTGTGGCTACACAAAGAGTAACGCGTTGTGGCTTACGAATAATTTCAACATCGCTGATCTCTGCTCCTGCAACTTCGGGACAAGCCAGAAATGCTTTTCTGAGCACCAAATCCTCGTGGAGTGTATCGATATACTCCCTTGGATCAACATACCATTTTGACTTCCAAGTTTTGTTGATACCCAACCTAAGTCCAATTGGATTTACTTTCTGACCCATTATCTGCCCACCTTTGCATTCTCGTCTACTACGACGGTAATATGAGACATTCTCTTCAAGAGGATATCGCGCTTTCCATGTGAACGAGCCCATACTCTCTTGAGTCTTGGTCCCTCATTTACCCTGATCTCAGAAACATAAAGAGCTTCCTCATCAAGCTTCTTGTTCTGATCCAAAGCGTTTGCAGCTGCGGACTTGAGAACTTTTAGAATGAGATTCGATCCCTTCTGTGGCATTGCTTCGAGAATGGCAACTGCTTCAGTATAGCCCTTACCTCTAACGAGATTTGCTACAGGACGAACCTTTGAAGGAGAAACCATCAAATATTTAGCAACTGCTTTATAACCTGTCTTAGTTTCCATCATATTACCTACTACTTAGCCTTCTTATCAGATGCATGACCTCTGAAGTTCCTTGTAGGAGCAAACTCACCGAGCTTGTGACCTACTAGGTTTTCTGTTACGAAAACTGGAACCCAAGTCTTGCCATTATACACAGAGATTGTAAAACCTACCATCTCTGGGATGATTGTTGAACTACGGGAGTATGTCTTAATCATCTGTTTCTGACCAGCATTGTTTGCTGCTTCTACCCTCTTAAGAAGCTTAGCTTCGATAAAAGGACCCTTTTTAATTGATCTTGCCATTTCCTACTCCTACTTTCGCCTCTTAACAATAAACTTGCTAGACGGCTTCTTCTTAGAACGAGTCTTTGCTCCCTTGGTTGGCTTACCCCATGGAGTAACAGGGTGTCTGCCTGCAGCAGTCTTACCCTCACCACCACCATGTGGGTGATCAATTGGGTTCATTACAACACCTCTGACTTTTGGTCTTCTGCCAAGGTGTCTTGAAGCACCAGCTTTTCCGAGAGACACATTCATGTGATCTTCGTTTCCAAGCACTCCGATCGTTGCATAACATTCGCCGAACACCATCCTCATCTCGCCTGAAGGCAAACGCAATGTTACATAATCACCTTCTTTTGCGATTACAGAAGCACTCAATCCGGCAGATCGAACAAGCTGACCACCACGGCCAAGGTTAAGTTCCACATTGTGAACAGCCAAGCCAAGTGGAATATTCTTCAAAGGAAGAGCATTTCCAACTGTTAGTGGTACATTTGGTCCTGAAACGACTTTTGTTCCAACAGCAAGCTCTTTTGGTGCAAGAATATAGCGCTTCTCGCCATCTACATAAGCAACAAGAGCAATGTTTACGCTTCTGTTTGGATCATACTCAATTGTCTTAACAGTGCCAGGGACTCCATATTTGTTGCGCTTGAAGTCAATGATTCTGTAAGCTCTCTTTGCTCCGCCACCACGTCTTCTAACGCTGATGCGTCCAAAGGTATCACGACCAGCCTTCTTCGGAAGAGCAACTGTAAGAGACTTCTCTGGCTTATTCTCTGTAATTTCCGATCTAACCAAAGAAACCTTCTGGCGGAGACCAGGAGTATTTGGTTTATAAGTTTTAAGAGCCATATTTCCTTTTCTCCTTAGATATTGTCAATGGCCGAGATAGATTGTCCCTTGGCCAGAGTTACGATTGCTTTCTTCCAGTCTGGAGTTGAGCCTTGGATATAGCCACCCTTACCTCTGGAGAACTTTGGCTTTCCGCCAACATTCATGGTATTGCATGCAACACAATCAACATTGAAAAGCTTCTTGCAAGCATCCATAATCTCGAACTTGTTTGCAAGCTTATTTACAGCAAAGGTATACTTTCTGCACTCGCTTTCACGTGCAATATTCGATTTTTCACTCAAAATTGGTTTAATGATTATCTGATCTGCTCTCATCTCTCTGCTCCTTAGTTCTCACCATAGAAATCATTAAGATTAGAAGCTGCTCCCTTGAGCACGATAATCTTTCTACCATAGAGTAATTCCTTAGCAGAGAGCTTATCGTAAGCAAGCACATGCAAATAAGGAATATTCCTTGCTGCACGTCTAAGCATTGCATCATCATCCTTCATAATAATGACAGTGCGCTGGCCTTCTGTTTCAAAAGCCTTCATGATAGCTGCAACTTCCTTAGTCTTGCCATTCTCACTGGTGAAATCCTCGACAACAACAAGTCTTCCTTCTTCAACACCGAGTGTTAGAAGGCTCTTCATCGCAAGTCTCTTGACCTTCTTAGGAAGAGAGTATGAGTAATCTCTTGGCTTTGGTCCGAAAATTGTACCACCACCAACTGTAATAGGAGACTTCTTGTCACCTCTTCTCGCATTACCAGTTCCCTTCTGCTTGTAAGGCTTAGTATTGCTGTAATTGACCTCAGCACGGGTCTTTGTACATGCAGTTCCGACTCGGCGGTTTGCTGCTTCATTTCTGATGGCATGGTAAATAGAGCCAGTTGATACCTCGATCCCAAAAACAGAATCGTTTAGTGTAATTGTCCCGACTTCTTTACCGGCTGTGGAAAATACTTTCTGTTCCATATTCTCTACCTAACCTACTTCTTAACTGCTTTCTTAACGATAACAGTACCATCAGTTGCGCCTGGAATAGCACCCTTAACCATAAGGACCTGCATCTCTGAATCTACTGCTACAACCTTCAAATTCTGGACTGTGACTCTCTCATTTCCCATATGACCAGCCATCCTGTGGCCCTTGAATGTATGGGAAGGTGTAGATGACATGGCTGTGCCACCCAAATCTCTGTGGAACTTTGAACCATGTGTTGCTCTACCGCCACCGAAGCCATAACGCTTCATACCGCCCTGATAACCTTTACCTTTTGAGGTTCCAGTTACATCTACGAAAGCTACATCTTTAAACAAGTCAACGCCAAGAACATCACCAACAGCGACTTCATTGTCAAAATCTCTCATCTCAACAACAACTCTCTTTGGCTCGCATACATCCTTAAATTGTCCAGCATATGGCTTTGTAACCTGGGACTTCTTCTTATCCATCGATCCCAATACTGCAGCAACATAGCCGTTCTTCTCTTCGGTTCTATTTGCGATGACTACATTATCTTCAATTTTAATTACTGTCACAGGTGTGAGTCTGCCTTGAGCATCAAAAACCTGTGTCATTCCAACTTTTTTGCCGATAAGCCCTAACATCTCTTACCTCAACTTTACTGTCTAATCTCAACATCCACACCAGCTGGGAGCTCAAGTTTCATCAGGGCTTCAACAACCTTCTGGGTTGGATCCAGGATGTCAATCAATCTCTTGTGTGTTCTCATTTCAAACTGTTCACGACTCTTCTTGTTTACATGTGGTGATCTGAGGACAGTGTACTTGTTGATACGTGTTGGAAGTGGAACAGGACCAGAAACTTTAGCACCAGCCTTGACTACAGTCTGTACAATTGCCTTCGAGCTTTGCTCTACAAGTTCAACGTCAAATCCTCTCAACTTCACACGAATTCTTTCGTTTGCCATTTAAAAAAATCTCCAAAAAATCAATAGGTAGTCCGGGAAATCTCCCGGACAAACCTTAATATGCATTTAAGATTACTCTGTGATCTCTGTAACCTGTCCAGAAGCAACTGTTCTTCCGCCTTCTCTGATAGCGAAGCGGAGTCCCTTATCCATAGCAACTGGGTGGATGAGCTCAACATTGATCTCTGTGTGATCGCCAGGCATAACCATTTCCTTTCCTGCTGGAAGGTGACATGTGCCTGTGATATCTGTTGTTCTGAAGTAGAACTGTGGTCTGTATCCATCGAAGAATGGGGAGTGTCTTCCACCCTCTTCCTTTGAAAGAACGTAGATTGTTCCAAGGAACTTCTGGTGAGGAGTAATTGTATTTGGCTTAGCAAGAACCTGGCCTCTTACAACTTCCTTCTTATCGACACCTCTGAGAAGAGCACCAATGTTGTCTCCTGCCTGACCTTCATCAAGAAGCTTGTTGAACATCTCAACACCAGTAACAACAGAGTTCTTTGTCTCCTTGATACCAACAATCTGAACTGGATCGTTTACATGGATAACGCCTCTCTCGACTCTTCCTGTAACAACTGTACCTCTTCCTGAAATTGAGAAGATATCCTCAATAGGCATCAAGAATGGCTGATCGATAGCTCTTGCAGGGAGTGGGATATATGTATCCATAGCGTCAAGAAGCTCATCGATGCACTTTGTTGCAGCTGGATCGTCTGGATTTGTCATTGCCTGGAATGCAGATCCTCTGATAACAGGACAATTAGCACCATCAAAACCATACTCAGTGAGAAGGTCTCTCATTTCTTCCTCAACGAGATCAATAAGATCTGGGTCATCAACCTGGTCACACTTGTTGATAAATACGATGATAGCTGGTACACCAACCTGTCTTGCAAGAAGAATGTGCTCTTTTGTCTGAGCCATAGCACCATCTGTTGCAGCAACAACAAGGATAGCTCCATCCATCTGAGCAGCACCAGTAATCATGTTCTTGATGTAGTCAGCGTGGCCCGGGCAGTCAACGTGAGCATAGTGTCTATTCTTTGACTGATACTCAACGTGTCTTGTATTGATTGTAATACCTCTTTCCTTCTCTTCTGGTGCATTATCGATTGCATCATAAGCAAGGGCCTTGTCTCCGAACAGCTTTGCACAGTGCATTGTGATAGCAGCGGTGAGTGTGGTCTTACCATGGTCAACGTGACCAATGGTACCTACGTTTACATGTGGCTTAGTTCTTTCGAATTTTTCCTTAGCCATCAGTTCCTCCTTGTGGACAAACGCCACAAATCAAATAATATCGTTATAAAGGCCCAAGCCTTTACCGTTTGCGCGAGACAACTGATTGCTATCTGACTTAAGTGTTCCAGAGGTCGAAGAGATAAGCCCTGCGACATACGTTTTAAAATTGTAAAAACCTACTTCCCGGAACCACCTTATCGCCACAGCAATCGGTTTGGCTCTGTTGTCATCTCATGACAGAAATATCCTTTTAAAGGATGACACCTTGACTAATATATGCATTTTGGGAAATTATGTCAACCTCTGCTGGCAAATAAAATCATATTGTATGACTTACATCTAACTTTT
>DKCO01000031.1:2330-3145 GCA_002452215.1 Spirochaetales bacterium UBA6872 | reverse complement strand
CCTTCTCCAAACAGATAATGGGTGTTTGGGGAAGCGAAAGTGTTCAAGTCCAACATCAACTTGATGATAGTCTTGTTTAGTCCGACTTCTGCATCCTTATGATTCTTGCTGAACTCCTTGGAGACAAATATAGTCTGGTTCTTTATGGAAATGTCGCCAACTTTTAGATGACTAAGTTCTCCTGGTCTAATCAACGTATAATACTGCATCAGGCAAGCCAAGTAAAAGTGCTTGTCCTCTTTTTCCAGATACGATGACATTTGTTGCAACATCTTAGCTGAGAGGTCTTTTCTGAACTTCTCATGTTCAGGCATGACTTTGATTGGATCAACAGGATTGTTCTTAATATGCTTTCTTGCAATAAGGAACTCTGCGAAGCCATAAAGCCATCCTCTGTAGTTGTTGCGTGTTCGTGGAGAACTTTCTCTGTCAAGGTAAATCCAATCCAAGAAACCATTGCAAAAAGAGGTGTCGAACTGATAAACGTAGTTGATGGGAGTTGGCATCGTTTTGAGATATTCTTTCAAGATGTTAGTTCTTGAACGATAACTATCTCTTGTTTTCTTTCTATCCATTCTCTCGACATACTCCAAGTATCTTTTAATGCAATCATCAAAAGCTACAAAACCACGAGCATCGTCAGCTGTAACCCATGGATTCCATCCTTGGGAGAGTTGTACTGTAAGAACTTGGATGATTTCAGAAGCTTTACGTTTCTTCTCGGCAATAGAGAGGTTATTGCCAATATAGTATCTTTTTCGTCTCATGTTATTGCTTGCTGGATCCAAAGCAAAGAAATCGACGAACCAACGTAC
>DKCO01000031.1:0-2175 GCA_002452215.1 Spirochaetales bacterium UBA6872 | reverse complement strand
TTTTTAACATCTTTTAGAGCCCATGGTTCTTGGGATAGAAGACGTTGATTCTACGTATAGACTATTACTGGCGCAAATCTGGCGCAGCCTTAAAACGAAAAACAGCGTAACATTCTGATAATCAGATAGTTACGCTGTTTTGAGCGGAGAGAGAGGGATTCGAAAGCAAATTAACACCTCTCTTAACTATCTGATAATCAGATGCCGAACTTTCATAGGGTAGAGTCTGAGTAGCAATTTTAGTCTAATTTTTTGCAATTTACATAATTTTACATATTTGTTAAGTTATATTTATAATGTACGATATTTGGATGAAATATGCATCCAATATTCTAATCAGACAAATTCGTTTTTCGTTATCTTGCTTGCCTTTTGGGCACTTGAAAAGTGTATCGAAATGTAGCCTTGCTGAAAATCAGCTACTTATCTATGTTTTTGAATGCTATAAAATCGTATCACCAATGTAGCGAGTTGGAGCGGAATGTAGCGAACCATCCAATTATATATGCAAAGTTAGTATAATATACGAAATTTGGATAATATTATTGAAAGATTTAATTTTAATTGGATTTTCAAAAATGAAACAAAAAAGCTTCGCTCAAAAAATAACTTTGATGTTCTTGCTACTTTAAGCCATAGTTCTTGGAAGGTTGCTATAGATGATTATGCCTATTCGTAGCTTGGTTTTATCAATCCCATTTTGTCTATTCCTAAAGATGTTTTTATCGAATCGGCTCAAAATAGCGTTAAATATCTACAAAATCGGCTCAATTTGACCCGATTATTGGCAAAAAATGAGTAAATTTGAGCCGATTAATAAATAAAGAAGATGACATTAGATATAGAAATATTACAGTTCTTGCATTATCATCCCTTGGCAAATAGGGCTGAGATAATGGCAGGTCTTACGGAAGCACCCAGTGATAGCACAATGAAGAGATTACTTTCTGCTGCTGTTAAGGAGGGAAATGTTGAGACGGTAGGGCGTGGTCCTGCTACCAAGTACAGACTTACTCCGCAAGCTCACGTAACCATGCCTTTGGATTTGGCTACTTATTTCGATAAGGATATCGATGAACGTGTAGTACAAGAATCGTTTAATTTTGACTTGATTCGTGAAGTCTTACCTAAGGTGAAGATTTTTACAAAAGAAGAGCTTGAAGTGTTGACTGCTGCGCAAAAGGAGTTTGAGAAAAATACTGAAGGTATGACAGATTTTGAGTATCGTAAGGAGATGGGGCGTCTGGGAGTTGATTTATCTTGGAAATCATCACAAATAGAAGGCAATACCTATTCTCTTTTAGAGACAGAACGATTGTTGAAGGACAAGCAGACGGCTTCTGGAAAAACAAAAGAAGAGGCCATCATGTTGCTTAATCATAAGGATGCGCTTGATTTTGTGCTGGATGTGCCAGATTATTTGAAAGAATTGTCTGTGCATAGAATCGAGGATATTCATTACATCTTGACAAAGGAGTTGGGAGTTGACAGAAATATCCGCCATCGTCGTGTTGGTATTACGGGTACTAATTATTGCCCACTCGATAACGAGTTTCAGATTCGTGAGGCATTGGAGGATACTTGTACGCTGGTGAATGGAAAAAATAATGTATTCGAGAAAGCACTCTTGACATTAATGCTATTATCATATATTCAAGCCTTCGTAGATGGGAACAAGCGGACGGCAAGAATTACAAGTAATGCCATCTTGATAGCAAATGGCTATTGTCCGATTTCTTTCCGAACTGTTGACTCCATCGACTATAAGAAGGCAATGCTCATGTTTTATGAACAGAATAACATTGCAGCTTTCAAGAAAATCTTTATTGAGCAATTCTTGTTTGCTGTGAAGACGTATTTTTAGAGAGAATAAGTTCTTATAAAAAAGAGCGATATGAAATTGTTGGAAATATTAAAAAGAATGTTGTCTTGTAGTGCAACTGAGGCTTCGGAATCAACAGAAGCTTCTAAATCAACTGTGTTGCGATTTGTAGATGGCAATAAGCAGCCTAAGGATTATGCAGACTTATATGATTGAGCCCACTTTAAAAAGGTACATATTTTGAATTCAGTCTGACCATTGTGGTCATTCTGAGTGAAACACAGCAATCGGCTCTGCTGGTGAATATCTTTCGAGAAATAGCCATGAAAGAGCCGAAAGCTTCTCTGATAGGC
>DKCO01000061.1 GCA_002452215.1 Spirochaetales bacterium UBA6872 | reverse complement strand
GTTTTATCCCGTTGTCAACACCGTTCTAACTCAATATTTTGCTATATAATTAGCCAATATGGTTGAAGTAAGGTTAATCAATGACAACGAGATAGAAGAAGCAAAGGCGATAATGAGCTCTTCTTTTCCTAAAGCCTATCATTCGATTTTTTATCTCTATCCTGAATCTACATTGATTGCTATTGAGAATGGAGTAGTTTTAGGCGGAGTAAACCTAGATATCTTCGATGCATGTGTAAAAGTTGGCTATATTGGCTGGCTCTATGTCTCTGACAGAGCTCGCGGTATTGGCATTGGGAAAAAACTCATAGACGAAGCTATTGTTTTTCTTGAGGATAGTGCGAAAGTTGATGAGATTCTTCTCTGTATCGAAGGCGACAATCCTTCTTCTTTCAAGCAAGTTTCATCTCGTGATGGTTTTGAGATCATGTCTTTGCAAAAAGAAATATGCACTTTCAAATGGAATATATTCAAAGTTTACAGCCATGCATCAAGATTCTTCGATATGGGATATTTCTTGTGGCATAAAAACACAAAGGATAGCAATGCTGAAAAATCTCTTGAGATGAGCTATAAAAAGCAAATTGCATCCTTCTTATGCACAATTGTTTTCAATACTGCCCTATATCTTCTTATGGCGTTAAAGTCCAAAACAATAGGGGTTTTCTCTTTTCTTGTACCTTCGATTGTACTAATAGCTAGAATGACAATTGAAGCCGTCGTCAATGAACCTCCTCGACCCAAGGGTCGAGGTATCGGAAGCCTAGCGGCTTCACCATCTTGTATAGATTTTGGCCTACATGCCAAAATCTAGCTCAGGTTGCGATTCATACAACTTCTTGTAAGAATCCTCTTTTTTCCCTTGATTCTGAATATACATCTTTATCGTGTCCTTGCTGGCATACATGCCAACAGTGTTGGCATAGTAGCCAGAAGTCCACAGGTTCCCTCCCCATAGCACATCTTTCTTGATCCTCGGGTGTGCCTTGAATATCTCTCTCGCAGTAATGCTCTTTATTATTGTGACTATCCTAGTCACAGGCATTGTAGGAACACCCTGCACCAGCAGGTGCACATGGTCTTCCTCCATGCCTATCTCAACAAACCTTATCTCATACCGCTTCTCTATCTCAAGGCACACACCTGAGCGTTTCCTCCACCTCTGGGACGAATGCGCTCCTTCTGTATTTTGACGGAAACACAAGATGGTAAAGAAGCAATGTTCGGGTATGGCTCTTCGCTACATGCTCATCACTCATAATCTCATTATATATCTCGACCCAAGCTTCAGACGCTACGCACCTGCTTGCGTCCTATGCCAGATTAAGCATAAATTTCATTAAAATCATTTTTCTGATATTTCTTTTGTATTTCATTTTCATAAAAAGGTGTTTTTTTGAAATTGATATATTAAAATGATTCCAGAAAACTCAAATTCCATTTTTCGAATAAAGGGAAGCAATCATGGCAAACAGAGCAGGAACATTCGTAAGTAATTTATCTGGCGAAATGATGTATAAATCCTTTCGACCATCTCCTATGCCACCAAATCCTACTATTGAGCTATCTGGTGAACTCCTGACAAAACTTATTGATGCAAACAAGAAAATAGCAACACTTGAAGCTTTGTCCTCCCGCATACCAAACATGGGACTTTTCGTTTCCATGTACGTTCGGAAAGAAGCTCTTCTTTCGTCGCAGATTGAAGGCACACAGTGCACGCTTGATGATATCTTGAATCCTTTTCTTGAAAAGAATGCAAACAGAGATGTTTCTGATGTTGTCAACTATATTCATGCAACTGAATTTGCCATTGCCAGGCTAAATACATTGCCTTTATGCAATCGTCTAATCAAAGAGACTCATGCACTCCTAATGGAAAACGTTAGAGGACAGGAAAAAAATCCTGGTGAATTTCGGTATTCGCAAAACTGGATTGGTGGTCACGGAAGCACACTTAAAAGTGCTCATTATATTCCACCAAACCCAGATGACATGTTAACAGCAATGTCTGACCTCGAAAAATATATCAATAGCGATGATGATAATCTCGACCCTTTGATCCAAGCAGCATTAATCCACTATCAAATTGAAACCATACATCCATTTCTTGATGGCAATGGACGTGTAGGACGACTTCTCATTACTCTTTTCTTGATGAAAAAAAGGATCTTGTCTACTCCGACACTTTATATTTCTTATTACCTCAAGATGAACCGTGTTGAATACTATGATCGAATGACTCAAGTAAGACGAACAGGCGATTATGAGCAGTGGATCTCCTTTTTTCTTCAGGCTTTTGCTTCTTCTGCTGAAGATGCAATCAATACGATTGACAGTCTTATTGCACTACACGATAAAAATATAAAATTATTTGCTCCTCTGACAAAGAGACAGCGTGCCAGTGTTCTTCAAGTATTCACCTATTTGGAGTCCAATCCTATCATTGATATCCAGAAAACAGCTACAGGTCTTGGATTTTCATACAATACTGTTGCGAAAGCTGTTTCTATTTTGGTCAAAGATGGAATCTTGAAGCAAACTTCAAAATCTGGAAAAACAAAGATATATTCTTATACTGAATACCTTGATATCTTTCGTAAAGATACTTAGCAACTTAGCACAGAGTCAATTTCATGCGTAACTACTAAAACTCAGGCTGTCTTTTCAGAATTGCAATAGTCATAGAGATTCAGAATATAGTCGGGGCTTTCTCTCCAAATTCCGGTGCCATAGTCAAACAGTGCTTCATAAACTTTTGAATTTGTGAAGCGTAGCAGTGCATCTTCATAGGAGATAGTGTCACGCAAAGCGAGTTCTTTGACCGTATCGCGCATGAGGCTGACAGCACAGCTTTCTTTCTGAGTATCTGTGAAGTTATAGTTTGACATCTCCATAGCGGTCACTCCTTATAAATTCAAGATGATTAACAGCATCCAAAGTGCGAAAGCAAAACTGGTCTTTTAGTCGATTGGGAAGAAGTTTTTCAATAGCTGTTTTATCTGCTTTTGGCGTGCCTGGGATACCAAAGTCAACTCCACCAACATACTGCTGTAATGTGTGAGCCGTTTGGTCATCTGCAATTTTTCCACCGATGATGTCGATGATGCTGTATTTTTCCAAAAGTTGCGGGAACAAATCATTTTTTCGGTTTGCTGCTACAAAATGGAGCCATTCAATAGATGTTCCTTGGAAACAGTAAGCTAATAGGTTGGGATCGTAGTGGAATTTGTAAACAGATATCTGTCCGTCTTCCGGATTGAAATCTTTTGGAACTATACCAATGCGCATTGCTTTCCTAACTGAAAGCTGAACGTAATTGTATGCTTGCTCATAGGAAGATACAAGATAAAAACCTCGACCAAAATCGAGTCCACCAAAGCAACGATTCAGGTCGATCTCTGGGAGGCCAATATAACTGCCATGGTACAAAAGCATCCCATCATGCAATTCGATCATACAGATACTCCTCGATTCTTTAACAAGGTTTCAACATCGTTAAGGACACAGGCGTAACCGTTTAGATGAAGTATGTCATAGCATTCAGAAATAAATCCAAGAATATCGTATTTCTTAAAAAGTTCAGCACAGTCGCCAGAAGACATTCTCCACTTGGATTGAGCCATGCGGAAAACCCAACACTGCATATCCGCGATGTCTATATTGTATTCACTCATAGAGCATATCTCCTTTGAGTACAATCCCCTTCCACAATTTAAGTATAGCTCTTTTTTTAAATTCGCACACTTCTTTCGACTTTTTTTCAAATAAAACAACTAACGAATAACCCCCTTTTGAATATTTAGGTCTTTTTACTATGTAAATCAACCTGTTAAATGACCTTTCTATAGAAACACACGCTCTTATTTTCGTTTAACTCTTGCATTCTTTCCTCGAAAAGCAATTCCGATCTTAATGATGGAATTGACACCTTCACTACGCAGTTCTGTATCATACTTTTTATCATCAATCTGTCGCAGCGCACTATCTGCTAAAGCATCCAAATCCGCATGCGCATCATTGGTATGCTTGAATTCAAATAAGAACCCAGAAATTCCAGTAATCAAAGGAATCAGTTGAATGTAAAATCGACCAAATCCAGATTCACGATTAGACCGTACTCGATACCGATTTCCGAGAACAGCACACAAACCTAGCATCATGCCATGATAGAAAGCTTCATTGGCTCCATCCATGAAGGAAATACTATGCAACATAAAATCTTCAAGCAAAGATTGCAACTTTTGCACATCCCCTGAAAAGATGGCTTGGCTGATGGAAACAGAAGTACCGTTCTGATTAGTGCGATTTAAAATCTCTTTCTCATAAACAAAAGCGATTTCTTTGTTTGGAATTGCAACATCACACATAAAATTTCCATCATTTTGAGGGTAGATAGCTGTAACTTTCAAATACCCCGCAACAAGCAAAAAGCTATAGATGCTATACGGATTTTTTCGAACCTCTGGATAAATCACACTTGTATCCACATAGGTTGTAATTTTTTCACCGCATAAAAGCTTACAAAGCCCCTTTGTGATCTCTGAACCGACCATGGATTGAAGATCTCTGTATCGCCAAATCGGTACCCATCATACCATTCGCAAATCTCTTGAAACTTTTCTTCTTTTTTGTAATAGCGCAACATCTCCATTACCTCTTCAGTCGTAAAGCCGAAATACTCGCTATAGCTATCATCAAGAATAGAATTCGTTTTCAGATTGTTCATGCCACTGAAAATACTTTCCTTGGCCACTCTCAAAATTCCAGAAAGAAAGCCAAAGGCAAGATGGGAATTATCCTTAAGCCCTCCAGAAAAAAATTGCACATAAAATTCACAATTTCAGGATAGAAATTGCAACTATGTCCCTGTTGAATCGGGGTATCATACTCATCAATGATAATGATACATTCCTTCTCGTAGTGCTTATGCAGCAATATTGTCAGAATTTGAAGCGCCATTTGGCAATCCACTTCATTGGCATCGTTTCCGGCAAGACGATGATATTGCTCTTTTTCATATGAATTCAATAGTGGACTTGTTTCCAGTTCACTATGTCGTATAAATTCAAGCGAGATCAGCCGACGAATTTTTTGAAAAATTTCTTCCCAAGTTAGGCATTTCACATCCTTGAATGTCAAGAAAACAACTGGATACTGTCCTTGTTGCTTAGTATAAGAGGCGCCACACTTCCATATTTTCTTATCTCTAAAATAAACTGAAGTGTCATCACATGTTTTTTCAAAGAAAACCCGAAGCATGTCCATGTTCAGTGTTTTGCCAAATTGTGGCGGGCGTGTAAACAAAGACACCATCGGCTTTGTATCCAGAAAATCACGAATCAATAAAGTCTTGTCAACATAATAATAGTTCGTCGTTGCAACCTGAAAATCAGAGATTCCAATCGGCAATGGCTTTTTCTTTTCGCTTGGACACGGAAAAATTGCATCTTCAGGAATCAGCCATGCACATCCTTCTTTGGATGCACCGGAAATCTCTCCCTTTTTGCACATTTGCTGAATTCTTCGGACTGTAATCCCCATTGCTTTCGCTGCATCCGCAGAGGATAAGTATTTCATAATACACATCCAAGTCGAATTTTGTTTTAGCATACCTCACAAAAACGAAATATATCAAACAGCATTTCGTTATCATTTCGTTTGAAACGAAATAAAAATGTCAGTTTCTGTCGACTGGTCTACTGCAATTCTTTTGTCCAGTCTTCAACTCCCAAATCTTCAACACGAAAGAACTCTTTAGTGTTATTCGTCACAAGAATCACCCCTTTCGATTTTGCATGACCAGCAATCAGCATATCCATCGGGCCAATTGGCATTCCTTTTCGTTCGAGGTCTGCACGAACCTTTGCGTATTCTTCTGCAGCATCATTGTCAAAAGGAAGGATAGAAATAGATGACAAGAATAACATGATTGCTACACGGTTTCGCTCCACCGCTTGACTCTTTTCTACTCCGTGCATCAGTTCTCCATAAGTAATGGATGAGATGCATATATCATCTGGATCATGCTTTAGAAAATTCTTTATGGCTTCAGTTGGCTTATGCTTAATAGCATAGATACAGATGTTAGTGTCCAGCATATACTTCATAGAGTTTCACGTTCCTGTACCGTCGGCTGTTCTCTGCCATTACTCATAAAGTCATCCGAGAACAATTCCAAACTGTTCAAGAAACCTGACCACTTGCTTTTCTTCGGCATCAGAATAACAATGTCACCAACTTTGTTAATCGCTACCTCATCACCATTGAAGCGATATTCCTTCGGAAGTCGAACCGCTTGGCTTCGACCATTTTCAAACAGCTTTGCAGTCATCATAGTAATGCATCTCCTTGTATAATTAATATATATCAAGATATATACCATATCAAGGCTTGTTTGAACTTTCTCGAAGTCTATGCACAAAAGCTGAAATTATGCCTCAGTAGATACATGGCAAGACTGTTCTCAGAGAATAAAGAATATCTTAGACCGATATCTTTTCAGGTTGTATTCATAAAGGCAAAGGTGAGTCAAAAAAGCAGGAGCGCTAGTAATCCCGTTTGCCTGTTGTGGCGAGAGAAAGAAGCGTTCCCATGAAGAAGAATGCCATATGCACAAGCACAGGAATATAAGGATTCTGCTGGTACAGTAGCTTCTGCTTTTATTCTTGTAGAAACTACTCGATTTTCTTCATGACAGAACAATCAAATCCGAAAATTTTCTGTACATCAAAACTACGCCATTATTGAAAAATGGTGTTGGCAACGGGACAAAACAGCCATTTCAGAGACCTAAGACACTTGTCAAGACAGTTCTCAGAAAAATAAAGCATATCTTACTTGAATTAAGACTTATCCATATAAATACACCTTTGGCTTTGTTGCTAAGAGCTGCTTCTCCAACCATGCTAATCTCCCTCTCTTAAAAAGCTGTCCAACATTTTATGGACTCCATTCGCTGTTTACACATTCGATTTCACAGAAAAAATGAATCTGTGACTTTCAGTTTTTAGGAAGATCATGAGTTATAGAGACTTTGGAAATATCAAGATTAAGCCTATTCAATAAAGTTTAGCCAAACAGAAAAGTAGAACCTCATCATAAATGAATCACTTTGGTTGCAAGTTACGGATCAATCTTACTAGTAGACTCATCAATAACACTGGACAACATGCTTTATGACACAAGCATAACAACAGTCAGGAATCTGTTGATGGTGCTTAATGGAGAACATGCTTCAAAAAAGACGATCATTGGAACATATGTCGTAGAAAGAAGTTCCACATGATGTTGCAGCCTGGCATACGCATTTGTGTTAACAATCAGAGTGTGAAACAAGTACAATCAAAAATCTTGCTTGGCGTATGTAAAATATATACTATCTCCAAGCAAGAAAACATCAAGAGACTTGCATACTTTTCTTCTATCAACAGCCTGCCTTTTTAAATGCAAATAATTATGGATTTAAAATCACTCTCCAACACAAGTATCCTATTTAGAAGAAATACTGACTCCAGAGAGCTTCTCGTAATAGCATGCTAGGGCACTATGATCCAAGTTGCCTTTTCCATCGAAATGCAAATTCTCAAGGAACTCCATCAAAATTGAAGTAAGAGGGACAGGAGCACCCACAGTATGTGCTGTTTGGATAGCGTTGTCCAAGTCTTTTATATGCAAATCAATTCGGAATCCAGGCTTGAAATCGTCTTTGATCATCATCGGAACCTTGGCATTCATAACAGTTGAACCTGCTAGTCCACCTTTAATTGCATTAAAAACAACTTCTGGCTCAACACCTGCCTTTTTTGCAAATGTAAATGCTTCTGCAACTAATGCTATATTGCCCGCAACAATTATTTGATTTGCAAGTTTTGTTGTATTACCTGCTCCAATATCTCCACAATAAGTTACATCCTTGCCCATTGCCATAAGTATAGGTTTTATCTGCTCAAAAACATCATGCATTCCCCCACACATTATTGACAATGTTCCATCAATCGCTTTGGGTTCTCCCCCTGACACAGGAGCATCTATCATCGACATTTTTTTATCAATGCATCTTTTATATATTTTCTTGCTTGAAGTTGGGTTGATAGAGCTCATATCGACCAATATCTTGCCCTCTACATTTCCACTTAAAATACCATTATCTCCCAAAACAACTTCTTCTACTTGTGGTGAATTAGGTAGCATTGTAATTATTATATCGCTTGTGTCTGCTACATCCCTGATGCACTTGCATGGTCGTGCACCACATTTTTCCAATACATCGATATTAGAAGCAACAATGTCATATACACAAAGCGAATATCCTGCTTTTAGCAAATTCTTGGCCATGGGCTTTCCCATAATACCAAGTCCAATAAATCCAATAATCATATCATTTCCTTCTTTATTATTTTCGTGATTTCTCATCATTGAAGACAAGCCTCATTTCATCTCCAATGTTATCCAAGAAGCGCTCCATTGCTTTTTCTGCCTCATCTGGATTCTTAGACAGAATTGCATTAACAATCTCCTTTTGCTGCATAGCATGATATTCAAATGAATACTCGAAATTGTATGGACGAATACTTCTAGACAAATGCCACATATTTCCTGTCATCAATCTCAATATTGTCTTCATCATCAGAATCAAAACCCGATTGTTAGATCCTTCTGCAATTGTGAGATGCAATTCATTTACAAGATTCTTCAAAGAACCTTTTTTAGGATCATATGAATCAAATTTGTTGATTACATTCACAAGTTTCTCTCGAATCTCATGATTTGCGCGCAATGCACAAAGTCTTGCAATCTCACATTCTACAATGCGTCGCGCTTCAATTATCTCTACAGGAGAAACCTGTTCAGAAGCAAGAGACAAGCTTATTTCCTCTACAATGTTTTTTCCATTATCAGAACACGTGTCAGCAACATAGGTGCCATCACCTTGCTTTGAAATCAAGATCCCTTTGGAGATCAAAGCAGAAATAGCCTGTCTAACTGAAGCTCTACTGACAGATAAAAGAGTTGCAATATCTCGCTCAGATGGAAGCTTATCACCAGGCTTCAGATTAGATTCACCAATAATATTTGTAATTTCTTCCATTATGATTTCATAAATTTTATTCTGCTTAATTGGATACATACAACTCCTCTCTCGTAAAATATGACTTGCATGAAAATGCAAGCCATATCATACCTTTTTATTAAATATTATAGTCTTTTCTCATGTTTCCAACAATTTTTTGAAGATTTTCGTATAACTTTTCTGCTCCCTTTTGAGCGGTGATTTTTGAATGCAAAACATCTGCCCATGTTTGGTTGATTTCATTCAAGACCTCAGGAATACGAACAAACCAATTGTAACTTGCATCCGCTTCTTCAATCAAATAATCAGTAGCATTTGCAATTGTTCCAGACAAAAGTCCTTCTTTTGCTAAAGTCTCTCTTCCGATTTTGGTTTGAGGCACACCTCTTTCCAATGCCAAATCCGATGCTGCAGTAGGTGAATTCAAAATATAATTCATAAGCTGTGCAGCTGCTACTTTGTTTTTTGATTTTGCTGAGATAGACCAAAATTGCGCAGGACGGACAAAGATGCCATCATTCTCTTCTCTACCAAGAATTGGATAAGCTGCTGTAACTAATTCACTATTTGATTTTACGGAATTCTCCTGGATATTGCTTGTCCAATGGAACACGCTACCCATCTGGCCATTTGCCAAATATGCATCTCGAGAAGATACTCCAGAGAAGATTTCAGTCTGGAAATCAACGCTTGGCAACACTCCATCTTCTGTCATCTCCAATAGGATATCGAAAGTCTTTTCAAGATCTTTTTCTGTAAATCTTATTTCGCACTTTTCATCTATATAAGAACTATTACAGATTTCGCTAAGAATCCATGTGAAAACGCTATCAAAGCCATTCCAATCTCCTCCAAAATCCAAGAAATAATAGTTTTCACCCATTACATCATGGAACTTCTTTCCATAAGCCAAGAAATCATCGAATGTCCAGCTTTCTCCTTCTACTGCAGGCCATTTGTCACCACTCTTCTTAACATATGCATCGATTGCATTTTTATAGAAAGAAATAGTTTGTCCACTGATTGCTGTTGGAACTCCAAGCAATCTTCCATTTGCCATACCACCTTTCAAAAGATTTTCATCGATGCCTGAAAAATCAATATATTCTGACACGGTATTCAAATCCAGAAGCGGACAATTATCCTCGAATCCTACTTCTGTCATCCACTCTGTGCTATAGCAGAAAATATCTGCAACAGTACCATTTGCCAGCTGGACAAGAATTTTATCATGATAGCCATTGAAAGGATTAGGCATCGGAGTAACTTTAACACTAGGATTTTCTTTCATAAAATCCTCTGCTGCTTTTATAGTAGCAGCATTCCTTGTTTCATTTCCCCACCACATGAATGAGATATTAGCAACACCATTTGATGCATCTGCCTCTTTCTCTCCATTTGCAAAGACAGGAAACAATGCAATAGCCAAAACCATGGCTAAAACCAAACAAATCTTCTTCATTTTTATCTCCTTTTTCATCCTTTTAACCCGGATGTTGAAATACCCTCAACAAAAGCCCGTTGAGCAAATAAGAACACAATCAGAGGAGGCATTATCGCCAAAACGGACATAGCAAAAATATTTGACCAAGAAATCAAAGCACCAGAGTTGTCCATAAAGAGCTTCAGTCCAACAGACACTGGAAACTTTTCTTCTGACGATATAAATATCATTGGGTACAAGAAATCATTTCCAGTCCAAATAAATTGAAACAGGATGACTGTAATAATTGGAGATTTCAACATGGGCAAAAGTATTTTATTAAGTCTTCGAACAGGCCCACAACCATCTATCATCGCAGCTTCATCCATATCTCTTGGAATAGATCTGAAAAACTGTATAAGCAGATATATAAAATATGTTTCACTCGCAAAAAGAGCGGGAACCAGCATCGGTGCATATGTATCGACCCAACCGATCTTTGCGAAAATAATATAAACAGGGACTATGACAACTACACTTGGAAAAAGAAGCGTACCTATCAAAATCGAGAAAAACGGTTTTTTAAACGGAAATTGGAATCTTGAAAAACCATATGCTGTTATCACAGAGGAAATCACTGTGAAAATAACCTTTAGCACAACATATACATATGTATTTTTGAAATATGTCCCAAATGTATGTATTCCAGCACCTTTCCAGCCATTCAAATATCCATTAAGAGATGGATTTTCTGGGAAAATACTCAAATTTGCTTGCAAGGAATACGTATCATTGAATGATGCTCCAATCATCCAACAAAACGGATAGATAATAACAATACCAACAACTATCAAAAACAAATACAAAAAAACAATAGATACAGTTTTCTTCATAATGCATTTCCCTTAATCCATGTAATTTACCCATTTTTGGGAGGTCTTGAATAAAATCAATGTAACAACAACAATCGCGATAAACAAAACAACAGACAGTGCACTTGCATATCCCATTTTGAGAAACTTGAATGCATTGTTATATATAAGAAGGCTCATAAGCGTAGTCGCATTGCCAGGCCCTCCATTCGTCACCATGAAAGGCGAATTGAACTCCTGAAAAGCAGTAACCATATTAGTCATTAAGTTGAAGAAAATAACAGGAGAGATGTATGGCAAAGTCACATTGAAGAAAATTCGAAATCTCGAAGCGCCATCAACAATCGCTGCCTCCGAAAATGATGCAGGAACACCCTTAAGTGCAGCCAAAAAGACAACCATTGTTGCACCAAATTGCCAAACATGAAGAAAGCTCACGATAAAGAGAGAAGAAAAATCCCCAGAGAGAAAAGCAAAGGGCCCCAGTCCAACACTTGATAATAAGGAATTGATCAATCCTTCCTTTAAGAATAGAAAACGCCATAAAATAGCAATTGCAACATTTCCGCCCATAAGCGATGGTATATAATAAACAGCTCTGAATAAACCAATACCTTTCACTCTAGACGTTAAAATGTAAGCAATAAACAAGGCAAAAAACAACCTCATTGGAACAGTCATTAAAACATATTCAACATTCACCCTTGCCGCATCCCAGAAATTTGGATCGCAAATCATGCTTTCATAATTTTCTAATCCAATGAAGCTAGGCGAGGATATTACGTTATATTTTGTAAACGAAAAAATGAAAGATAAAAACAAAGGCACCGCTTTGAAGCATATAAAGCCAATAATCCAAGGCAAAATCAACAATAGGCCTATATATTTGCTTTCACCACAATTCTTTCTGAATTTAGAAGCATTTTTTCTCATGTACTTACCACCTTAATATTGGACTAACCTCTAGACCAATTTTGTTATATGGTAATTCATTAATGTAAGATGTCAAGCAAAAAATTTTGAGATAAATTCGAAAAAATATCTTCTCTCAGTTTTATATATCATGCCAAATATTAGTATATCTTGCTATATATAAAGCAATTAAATAACAATGCAGATACTAAATCTCTCATTTTATATAATCATGACATAATCGATAAACTTTTTCTTTCTTTTTTTTTAAAACCATATTAGTATATTGGTCATACCAATAATTAAGGAGAACATATGTCTACAAACAACAAATGGTGGTCGAACTACCCATGGAGAAATATCCAAACAAACTTGCGGGAAGTCGATATGATGGATATCAATGCAGAAAAATATGTCGATGAAATGAAATCGTTTGGGGCAACAATTGCAATGATCAACGTTGCAGGTATAATTGCATCTTATACAACATCTATTGCAGATGAGACAACAAACCCATATCTTTTAGGCGATTCTTTGGATCTTATAATCAAGAAATGCCATGATGCAAATCTAAAAGTCATGGCAAGAATGGATTTCTCGAAAATTAGATTGCCTATATATGAAAAACACCCAGATTGGGCATACCGCACATCTGGCGGGAAAATCGTCAACTATAATGGTGATGTACATTCATGTATAAATAGCGAATATCAACAGAAAATAGCCTATCAGATAATGGAAGAAGTCATAAAGAGGTTCAATGTTGATGCTGTATTCTTTAACATGGGTGGATTCAAAGAAGACGACTATAGCTACAACCACTATGGACCATGCCATTGTGACAATTGCAAACGTCTTTTTAAAAACGAATTCAACCTTGATATTCCTGAAAATGAAAACATCAATGATCCAAATTATCGCAAATATCTACTGTTCAAAGAGAATATCGTAAAAAGAGAAAATAAAAGGATGGCGGATTTCATTCATTCATTAAACCCAGACATCGCTGTAGATCTTTTTGATTTTGCAAGAATCGAATCCAATACCGAATACAAAAGGCCCCTACCCTTTTTCCAGTATAGCAGCTCATCGAATACAAGAACAATCCGAGGCATAGATGGCAAAAAAGTTGCAAGCAATTGTACTGTTGATTTCATTGGATTTTACTACAGACATGTTGCGGTATCCAGTGCACAGCAAAAACTACGACTTTACCAATCATTGGCAAATCTTGGCGGACTTGACTATTACATAATTGGAAGACTTGACAATCATTTAGACAAAACTGGATACCAAGCCGTCAAAGAAGTCTTTTCGCTACATAAGAATAATGAACAAGTATTCTGTTCGGATCTTGAAACAGATGCAGACATTCTACTGGTAAAATCCAAGATTTGGGAAACAATTCCTGAAGAAAGAGGCTGGGTACGAGCATTAACAGAATGCCATTTCCTATTCGATGAGGCTTTAGTAGATGATATATCAACAACCTCTGATTTCAGCAAATATAAGGCAATATTGCTTCCAAATATCAAAAGGCTACCATCAAATTTAGTAAACTCGCTAAAAGCTTACTCTAAACAAGGTGGAAAACTAATAATTATTGGTAATTGCGGAATATATGACGATGAATACAATTTGCGAGAAATGCCATTCAGGGATGTCCTAGGAATAAAGAAAATATCTTCTGTCAGAGATGACATGGTTTCATCCATGTTCCTAAAAAAAGCGGAAGAGGAAGAAAAATTCCCTTCAATGAAAGAAACCGATGTGCTAATGCTTGGCGATGACTATGAATATGCAATCTTGGAAGAAGGTACAAAAGGATACTTCTCCCTTATTCCTCCTCACATGTATGGACCACCAGAAAGGTGCTATTACAAAGAAGTAATTGACGACTACCATGGCCTTATCACAAACATGCAAAATACTGCTTTTTTTGTACCATGGAGACCTGGAACACTATATTACAGGGAAGGATATGAAAACACACTTTTTTTCATGAAGGATTTGATTTCATCGATTGTCGGAATAAGCCCATTTGCACAAAACGTATCTCCTATGGTCGAAATCACCTCATCTCATGAGAAAAACCATGCATTCACATTGGTTCAACTTGTAAATACATCTGGCCATTTTGGGACATCATATTTTAATCCAGTTCCTATAAATGACATCAATGTAAAAATAAAAAAGATAGGAAAAACAAAAGAAGTTTCTACAATTGTCTCCAAAAAGAAACTTCAATTCAAAGAGGAAGGCGATTTCATATCAATAAGCTTGGAAAAACTCGTTGACTATGAAGCAATCGTAATAAGATGGAACTGATATTATGTCAAAAATAATAACAAACTATGATGAAACGCCAGATAACGTAAAGGCATTGAATTCGATTTTCTCTCCTGCAAAAGTTGTTTTTGCAGGGGAGAGTCTGTCTCAAATACTCGATTTCACTTTTGATATTGCCATATTAAAAAATCCAAACGTCAATCCAATACTTTATGGCGCAGATAGCAAAATACAATGGATACACTGTAATGTCGCAGGTTTGGACTCAGTCGATTTAAAATCAATTCTCGCAAAAAATATAAAGATTACAGGAGCTGCTGGGAGGTCTGCGGATGCACTCGCGGAACACGTCTTTTATTTCCTTCTAAACCATATATACAAATGCAAACAATTAATATATAACCAACAAAACCATATATGGGACCAGAATCCTTTGAAAACATCAGGAAGCCTAGAAGGATGCACTCTTGGAATAATTGGGTTCGGAAACACTGGAAAAGCAATTCTGGAGAAGGCCAATGCATTCAAAATGAATGTTATTGCCTACAGTTATCGAAATATATCAGATGAATATGAACTTGCGAAAAAATACTCATTCGAGAATGGCGATTCAATCTTACCACTGGTGGAACAATCGGATTTTATTGCATTAGCAACAAGTCTTAACGACAAGACGTTCCATATAATAAACAAAGAGATTTTTTCACATATGAAAAAGTCAGCAATGCTAATAAACATTTCCAGAGGTGCAATTATCAAAGAAGAAGATCTAATCGAAGCGCTCAGAGACGGCAAGATAGCAGGAGCTGGGCTTGATGTTTTCGAAGAGGAGCCACTGAGCAAGAACAGTCCATTATGGGACCTTCCAAATGTTTATGTAACACCACATGCAACTCCTCACCTACCCAATTTCAATGCGAACTGCTTCAAAATAATCAAAGAGAACTATGCTCGATATCTAAAAAAAGAACCATTGTTAAACCAGATGCAAAAGAGGGATATTCTTTCTCACTAAAAGCAACACTATAGCTAGGTTATTGGCTGTTCCATACATCCTAACTATAGTGATTTAGCTTATACAAAGCTCTTATTGATTTATTTATCAAGATCCGGAATTGGAGAGAAAAGAGATGGCTTGAAATGTTTTAGGAATTCTTCTTTTCCTCCCACTTTTTCAAGAACATTCTTCTGGGCCCCTTTGGCAATCTGATCCAATTCTTCGGGATCTACAATCTTTCTAAGAAGAGATTCCATTTCATTGCATATCTCTTTGTACTCATCTTTATTCCCAAGATCATTGCACTCATCAGGATCCTCTTTCAGATTGAAAAGTTGAGACCTTTCTCCTACATAGAAGACATACTTCCAAAAGCCTTTGCGTAGCATAAACGCAGATGTATAAAAACCAAAAGAAAGATACTCAGAATATATTGTTCGATTTGGATTTTGTGTTTTTATGGTCTCTAATAAAGACACTCCAGGCAATGATTTATCATATTCATCTTCTGCTATACCTGTACATTCCAATACAGTAGGGTATATATCAACTATAGAAACTGGCGACTTTTCTATATACCCGCTTTTTATGTCAGGCCCCTTGATTAGCATTGGAATACCTACGCTTCCTTCATATAATGTCGATTTGAAGAAGACTCCATGCTCACCCATTGTATCGCCGTGATCCGAAAGATAAATAACGTAGGTCTCATTCTCCAATCCAGATTTTTTCAAAGCATCAAGTACGATTCCAACTTGTGCATCCAAGAAAGAACACATGCCATAATATATGCGAATTGCTTCTTTTCTTACATTCTCAGGGACATCTTCCTGACAGCAATATCTTCTGTAATCATCTATAACTGGATGATGCGGCCAATCTTCTTCTTTGAATTGCACAGGATCAGGAATATCTTCAATTTTATATAAATCAGCATACTCCTTTGGAACAGAAAGTGGAAAATGAGGAGAGACAAAATTAGCCATCAAGACAAAAGGCCTTTCTCTATTAACAGCCTCTTCAAGCAAGAAGGATGCAGCCCTTCTAGCTACTTCTCTATCAAACCTAATATAATCCGTCTCTCCTATTGATGCCTCATACAATGCATCTCTGAATTGGGGGCGAGTTATTTCCTTATCTCTTATCTCTCCATAAACATCACCAACACCATTTTTTATATGAAGAGGTATCCTTTGGTCTAGAAATCCAGTTTTAGCGCAATCCGATTTATAGTGGAGTTTACCTACTGTCGTTGTATGAATACCATTTTCCTCAAGTTTTCCAGCCCAACTTCTACATTCCCCATCATAAGCTAAAGCATTATCGAAATAGCCATGTTTTGATGCATAGTCTCCAATTGCAAGCGATGCTCTCGCTGGAGCGCATAGAGGACATGATGTATAGGCATTTGCAAATGTAACACCATCGTGTGCAAGTGAATCAAGATTCGGAGTTTTTACAACCTTGTTGCCATAGGCTCCAAGCATATGCTTGTTGTGTTGATCTGAAAAAATAATAAGAACATTCTTTTTCGCCATTTTACTTACCTTTTTTAGCTTTTCCAACAAATGCGGAAACAACTTTATAAATGAACAATAGAATTGAAATGACCAAAACTGTTCCCGCAACAGGACGTGTGAAGAAATTCAGAAAAGAGCCATAAGATGACATCATTCCACGCCTTAAATTAAGCTCGATTATTGGGCCGAGAACAAAACCAAGAACAATTGGAGGTGCTGGGAAGCCATTTTTGCTAAGAAGATAACCAACGATTGCAAATACCAGAATCGCCCAAACATCGAATATTCTGTTATTAGTTGCAAATGCACCAATAGAAGCCAAAACCATAACAACAGGCAACAATATGTTTCTCTTGACTTTCAACATCTTTAAAAATACCGGTAAACCATAGATTTGCATCAAGATCATCATGATATTTGATACTATCAAAATTGCGAACATCGCATATATTGTTGAGCTGTATTTATCAAACAGGAGGGGCCCAGGGGTTATTCCATGAAGCATAAATGCAGCAAGAAGCATAGCTGTGCCAGCGTCACCTGGGATACCCATTGTCAAAAGAGGAATCAATGCACCTCCAGAAACAGCATTGTTAGCTGTTTCAGATGCTATTATGCCATCTATGCATCCAGTGCCATATCTTTCAGGATGTTTTGAAATCTTTCTGCTAGCAGAGTAGGCAATAAGATTTGAAATTGCAGCACCAAGACCTGGTAGTATTCCAATAGCTACACCGATAAAAGCCGATAATGTCATGTTAGGGCATTGCTCTTTGAATTCTTTCCATGTAATTCCAAGTCCTTTTGATTTATATGAAGCAACAGTTTGGTTTCCATTGTCGAAGGAAGAAGCGCACTTTAAAACCTCAGCAACAGCATATACTCCAATCATAAGAGGCAATAGCTTAAAACCTCCATCAAGCGCAGGTAGACCAAATGTAAATCGCCTTACTGTATCTACAGGAGCCATTCCAACTGTTGCAAAAGCAACACCAATTAGTGCACTTACAATTCCCTTCGCAAGAGATTTTCCTGACAGTCCCGATATAAGGAACAACGACAACACTCCAATTGCAAAATACTCCTCAAAACTGAATTTCAAGGCAACCTTTGCTAATGCCGGAGAAATAAAGAAAAGAGCCAAAAGCGATATCATACCACCGATGAACGAATAGAGAGTCCCTATTCTTACAGCACGACCACCCTCTCCTCTCATAGCCATAGGATGCCCATCAAATGTAGTTGCAACACTTGCTGGAGTTCCTGGAATATTCAAAAGAATCGCAGTAATCAATCCACCTGAAATTGATCCAATATAGATCCCAAGCAACAATGCCATTCCATTGACAATGCCCATACCATAAGTAACAGGCAGAGCCAAAGCAATCCCCATTGAACTAGTCATTCCTGGAGCCGCTCCGAAGAATATTCCCAAGAATGTTCCAATTGCAACTAGCAAGAGCGACATAGGGTTCAGAATTTGCGCAAAGCCAATTAGAAAGTTTTCCATTTACAACCTCCCTAGAACCACTTTGACTTTGGAAGAATAAGTCCAAAGCCATATCTGAAGAGAACAAATACAACAACTGAGATAATTAAAGACAAAAGACCATAAAAAAGAATAGACTTTCTATTTTCCTTCTGATGGGACATGATTATCATCTGTGACCATAAGTAAACAAAAGAAGATAAACAAAAACCTATCTTGTCCAGGAAGAAACAAAACAAAGCGAAACTAATCAAAACAAGACATACTTTTATATTTCCTTTTCTTTCAATAACTTTATCAGTCACGTTTTCTTCGTTTTCTGCTTCATCAGCAATTTCAAGCAAACTCTTTTCATGAGTCTTTTGTTTTTTGTCCTTTTCCTTTAATGAAATCAGACCTTGTGCAATTATCACTAGCCCACAGAGCATCAAGATAAAAGCCACAATTCTAGGAAACATTGCAGAACCCACTATCGGGTCTATAAAAGATATCTTTTTAATACCAAGTGTTAGAAGAAAATAAATAGAAGCAACTATGAATACGACTACACCAGCAATTACGTCTTTATATTTTTTCATATATTCTCCTGTGAAATCAAAAAAACAAATGACCCATAGCTACATCTTCTGCAGAACCTAGCAGACGAGCTAAGGGCCTTGAAAACATTTTTATAAGCTAAAGATTTTTAAATACCATAATGGCTCTCTAGAAGTTCTTGATATTCAACAAGCCTTTCCTTGCAAGACTCGAAATACTCAACTTCATCTTCTGGAGCAACATATTCTACAGTATATGCAAGAGCCTCAGCATCTTTCTGAAAATCAGGATTATTGCAAATATCTTTCAAAGCTGTAGTAAACTTTGTAATAATCTCAGGATCTGTACCTGGAGTAAAGAATGTTCCAAAGAACTTATCAACAACAAAATCAACTCCGCACTCCTTCATTGTCGGAACATCTGGATAATCCATGTTCCTCTGCTCATTAAAGAATGCTAGGATATGAAAATCACCAGATTCGACATAATCCTTGACAAGACCAACAGGCGCCTTCATGAAATCAATATGGCTACCCATCATAGATCCTATCTGATCTGATACTGCGCCTGAGTCAACCAGTTGGATCTTAAGGCCATAAACCTCTTCCATCATTGCAATGACAGCTGTGTCATTGGTAGCCAATTCTGTTCCAAACTTTACTTTTCCAGGATTATTCTTTGCTGCCTCAATAAGCTCATCCATAGAAGAATACTTTTTTGACAAAAGACATGTAGTATAAACCTTGAAAGGGATACCTCCCAACTCGAATCCATCATAATCAAAAGTTGTTGTTCCGCTGATTTTGTTAGTTAAAATTGCTTCATGAGCCACCTGAAGAGTATATCCATCTGGCTTTTGTGATCGAACATAGTTGGATGCAACCGATCCTGCTCCTCCTGACATATTCGTTACAACAAACGATTGTCCAAAATATTCTGTCATATATTTCGCAATCAATCGTGCTGCAGTATCTATTCCTCCACCAGCATTAGCACCTACGATAAATTGCACAGGCTCTTTAGGCCATGATGATGCCATGTCACTAGAAGACTCATTTGCTCCATTGGCAAATAAAGATAACGCTAAAAACATGCAAATCAAACTTGTTAGAATCCTTTTCATCTCAACTCCTTTTTTTATAATTCAAAGTTTAAGATAGTTATCTTTTGTTGTATACTAAAAAAAGTAAAAAGATTTAAAAGATACTTATAGTGTTATAATGCATATTTTTAGCATACTTATTTTAATTGATAAAAAAAGTATAGTCAAAAAAGATTGTCTAGTACGAGGGAAGCTCCGCTAGTTGTAAGAGGATACAAAAAGCTGCCTTCTTTTCTGAATTCAACATCCGTAAACCCTGTTTTTTTCAAATGCTCCTTGGCCGAGGATACAGCAACGTCAAAATACAAAGGCGACAATTCAATTAATAATCCAGAAAGCAAAACAAGCTCTGGCGTTGTTACATTGATATAATTCGCAAGGGCAATTCCCAATATCCTAGCCTTTTCTGTTATAACTGATATTGCACATCCATCTCCATCGGTTGCTGCTTTGCATATATCTTCAATAGAGACGTTTTCAATGTCATCTGTTGCATTTGTTGGCTGTCCGACTTTAACTCTATTCTTAAAAGATTCAACAATAGAAGGAATAGATGAAAAGCAATTCAAACATCCATACTGTCCACATTGACAAACAGGACCATCAAAATCTACAACCATATGCCCGAAAGCATCCTCATAAAATGGAGAATTACCCCTAACCTTTCCATCAACAACAAATGCGGATCTGATATTCATGGCACATAAAATGTAAAGCATGCTTTTGCAAGATTTGCCCATTCCGTAGTTGTACTCAAGCGAAGCTGTGGCTGTTATTCCCTTTTCCGCAATCACTGGAAACGAGAAAACTGACTTCAATCTATCAAGAATAGGAAAATCATACCATTTAGAATCCATATATTGTATTATGGGTTTATAAATCGAGCCATGTTCATCCTTCATTGCACCAAACAGAATTACACCGGCACCTATTATCGATTCAAAACTAATGTCCATTTCTTGTACCATGGCATTGTATGAATCTATAATCTTCAAGATTACATATTCTGGATCATCGTTTTTTTGAATTTTAAAATGCCTGATCGAATGAAGATTCAACTTGAAGTCAGAAATAGCAACCTCGCAATATATTGTCGAGATATTGATGCACAAAATGAACAAATCAGAATCATTAACAGAATAGACAATGGGTCTTCGACCGCCAGAAGATTCCGAAAAACCTACTTCCTTTATCATTGAGCAGGATAAAAGCTCATCTGTGTATTTCCCCACCGTTGCTGGCCCAACATTAAGAGATTTACACAAATCTGATCGAGTCGAATTCTGGTTATGTAGAATATAAGAGAAAGCATGACATGCTCCTTTTGATAAAAACGCAATTGCTGATTTGGATTCCATATAATCAGATTATAAAAAGGCATTGTTTTCTTCAAGAGAATATAGCCATAATCAACAAACCTCCTCGACCCAATGGACATAGAATTAAGCCCAAGTTCCAGTCATTACGAACTTGCTTGTGTCTTACGAGAGATTAAACCTATTGTACACATGTAAAAATAATCTCACTCTTTGCTTATAGATTAACCGCTTATGTACATATTGCTTGGTCATCTAGCAATCCAACCATATATAAGGATTTAGGATCCAGATTTTCAGCCTAACAATTTCAGTAAAACTTTCTTCTGGGAGTCTTGTGCATACATAGTAATAGTACTAATTACGCTTGTATGATTGCCTTGAATATGGAAGATAAGAGTCTCCCATTAATCGCGGCCTCATCTCTCTTTTATCGTGTTGTATACATAAGTAATGTCTGTTGACAAGACTTCATGGCCACACTCACTTGCCCTATTTGGTGAGAAATAAGGATATTCGAAACCGACAAACCAAGATTGCATAGCAATGTGCTAACTGGCAATTTGAATGTGAACTACCATATTGTAGCTCCTTATTTTCTTCCAATAATAGATGTCCAGTTATAGCCATAACCATTCATGTATGAATCTATGAGGATATATTTCTTCGAGTATATTTGTGAGTCATATTCGGAAATGAAATCACACATGTTGCAATTGGCAACGTATTGAGCTAACTCTGAACAATTCACTGGAACATTCCACCCCGTAGCAATGTATTTGAATATTTCTGCGTTATAACCTTCAACTAACGAACAGAAAAGACCCAAGAGTTTTTTTGTTTGTTCATATGCAGTTGTGTCAAGTTCACGAAGTAAAGGTGGTGTGTTAAAGTAGACAATCTTGGTCAATGAAGGGACTTCCAAAGATAATCCAGTTTTATTTTCTCCTGTAGAAAAACCATGGTGAACAGGATTCCTATAATCGACTCTAAGCCTTTCATACAACCTTTTTGTGAACTTTTGTTTTTCGTCCGCGCCAGATGTAAATGAACCTTTTGAACTCGTTGAATTGAATCGCTTGAAATTGCATATTGTTTCGACAAATGAATCAATCCAGTACAGCTTACTTGTCCAGAAATCACGATATGTGTCAAATTTGTCTGGATGAAAACCATTGCAGAAATCATTCCAGTAAGGATATTTCTCACGAAGTGAATACCAAAATGGAAGAACGAGTACTGCAACATGTTCTATGAAACTGAAAACACCCATGATATAAGATGAATAAAGGAATCTCATATCATTCAAGTGTTTAGGGGAACAAACTGTCTCTTCAACATGAACAAGTTTCATCTGACAAATATCATCCAAATCAATATTATGATTTTTATGAAGTGTTTCCTCAATCAAGTTTTGCAAAAGAGAAAGCCCTGAAAGCATTGAGATATAATTGTTGTAGATTGCAACATCTCCAGATGAGAATGCAGAATCTATGTAGGATTTACACCCTTTTTCGAACCCGTATAATAATCCCATAGAACTATACATTGTGTTGTATATGAAGTGGTTCAATGTATTTCTATTTGGGGAATACAAAAAATACGCATTCTCTGAGGTATCTTCTTCAAGTAGGAAAACATTTTCTTTATTGTTACTGGTACTGATTTGCTTGAATATGACCCCTGAATATATGTCATTACCAATGACATGATTGAAGTATGAATAGCAAATATTTGTCATACCATCAATTTCCTGGCAAGGCCCTTTTTTTAGAAGCTCTTTTAGGCTCTCATAGTCGTTATCCTTGTTTTTGTTTGAGTCTTTTTTCGATTTAGTGTGGCCAGTACAAAATGCAACTGGATTCTCAACTCTGCTTATATGGTTGGATTTAAGCACCTTTTTCATGCTTTCAATAAAACCAGCAACCATGAAGTTTAAAATCATACCCACACCCCCATTCAAATAGACATTGAAAAAACTATTACACCATAAAAGTGTGTACGATAGTCAAAAAAATTTCCTTGTTAAAGGTCATCACCTAGCCAACATTTTAGCAAGTTCTTTGTAGATCTTTGCAATTTGGTTCAAATCCAGCCTCATGAATAAAAATATACAAGCACTAATTCAAAGTCAACTGTTGTAACTATTCAGTCGCACT
>DKCO01000008.1 GCA_002452215.1 Spirochaetales bacterium UBA6872 | reverse complement strand
CCGAGATCGATATGTATTACAGGATACTCGTTCCAATCATAGTCCTTGTCATATATCTTCAGGCCCTTGAACAGCTCCTTCTTACCCTTGAATATCGCCTCAAACGTCGAGAGTGTCAGCGTCTTTCCAAATCGCCTCGGACGAGAGCAGAAGAACATCCCAGGACCCTTTTCTATCAAAGAGTAAATGATGTCTGTCTTGTCAACATAAATAGCATCAGCTTTGATGAGCTCTTCGAAACTGGATATAGACGTGATGATGTTCTTCATATTTGCATTCTAGCATACAAAGAAAGAAATATGAACTTTCTAGCCAATGCATGTGTACATTATGACTTGGAGCTTTTTGATCCTGATTGACCATTTAGAAACTTTTGCTACTATAAGAGCAAAATGAAAACATTCCAAATGTCAGAATCTAGTATAACTATCTTCTTTTTAACACTATCAGGTGGCTTCCAAGATGCATATACATACGTCATGAGAGGTGGTGTATTTGCAAATGCACAAACAGGAAACATAGTCCTATTTGCAACAAACATGCTATCAAAGGAGTGGTCAAAAGCTCTTGGATATCTTATTCCAATCCTAGCTTTTTCTTTTGGGATATTCTTAGCAGAAATGTTAAGAACGCTCCTTTCAAAGCAAAACAAAATCCATTGGCGCCAGATAATTCTCCTTCTAGAGATTGCAATGCTTTTATCTGTGGGCTTTATATCGAAAAAACTTGATTTTCTCGCAAACGCTATTGTATCAGCATCTTGTGCTCTACAAGTGGAAAGCTTCAGAAAACTCAAAGGAAAGTCTTTTGCATCCACAATGTGTATCGGAAACTTACGCTCCGGAACAGAGCATCTTTATAAATACATACATACAAAAAACAAAGAGGATTTCATATCGTTTTTGCATTATCTCTTTGTAATAGCGACTTTTGCACTCGGGGCAGGAATTGGTGCAATACTTTCAAATCGTTTTGGCTTAAAAACGATATGCATATCACCTCTGTTGCTCTTTATAAGTCTTTTTTTGATGTTTATAGACACCGAAAAGACAAATTAGCCAAATAAAGATGGATAGCTATCTTTGTATTCGTATCCAGCCATCTCACTTTTTATGTATGCAAGCAATACAGCGACTATATAATCGATCTCTTCATCAGTCAACGTATGCCCTTTTTTTATTTTGTGCCACTTTTCAAGACATGAACGGCAACAAGTTGCTGTTGCATGTTGCGAGATAAAAACAGGATGGCCTTTCATAGGTGTTTGCTTGCCATCATTCGATATTTCGAAGGGACCCAACCTCTTGACTATAAACTCTCTAGCCTGTCTTTCAATCTCATCATAGCCTTTCTTGTACACATACTCCTTGTCTTTTTCCTTAAGATGAAATCGACGTCTGAAAGCGGACTCTGAAAGGCGAGAAAATAGAGAATCAAAATCATATTCCATACCTTCCAATATAGCTAATCAAACAACAAAAGCAAGAGAGCAAATGTTGAGGCAAATCGATTATAGACAACAAACAACCGAAAGAATATAATCTTCTAGGAACTCGGGTAGTAGCGCAGGGGCTAGCGCACTTGGTTCGGGACCAAGGGGTCGGCGGTTCAAATCCGCCTTACCCGATATTGCTCTTCATTTTGCCTTCATACTCCTTCAAAAGCTTTACTACTTCTCCTGATAGTGGCAAAAGAGCGAACATATTTAAAATTGTCATCAATGCAATTCCTAAGTCTCCAAGATCCCAAACGAATGTATATGTCGCAAGGCCACCAATGAAAAGCATTGCAAGCGCAATGCATTTATAGAAAGTTTGCGCCCACCATTTGTCGCCAAAGATATATGCAACATTGCATCTTGCATAGAATAGGATACCAACGAATGTCGAGAAACTAAACAAGAAGACAATAATAGCAACAAAGATATTTCCAAATTCGCCAAGGTGGTAGATCATTGCACATTGGAGCAAATCCATACCAACAAGTCCATCCGTCAACGAACTTGGAGCTAGAAGCATTATGAATGCAGAACAAGAGCAAATCAAAATGGTATCGATAAAGACACCAAACGATTGCAAGAGACCAGCTTCAGCAGGATGCTTCACATCGGTTGCTGCTGCAGCACATGGCGCACTTCCACTCCCAGCTTCATTTGAGAAAAGGCCACGCTTCACTCCGTTCATCAACACAGCGCCAAATCCGCCTGCAATGGCTTGCCTTAGACCAAATGCCTCCGAGAATATCTTTTCAAAGACGCTTGGAATAAGGGCGATATTCTTGCAAATAATAATTATCGTGAAAAACAAATAGAGCCCAGCCATAACAGGAACAATCACATCAAGAACCTTTACTGTTGCATTCTTTCGAAGAACAATCACAGCAGCAATTGCAACAATTACGAAAGATGAAACAAGAGGTGGTATATCAAAGGCATTTTCAAGTGCCGATATAGATGAATTGCCTATGACTTGGCTTATTCCACACCAACACAGAAGAGCAGATAGAGCAAAGAGGAGAGCCAGAATCGATTTCTTCTTTCGTCCTGCGAAAAGCGCATGAAGATAGTAGGCGGGTCCTCCTCTATAGCCTCCATACAAAGAATCCTTCTGCTTATACTTCTGTGCAAGCGTTGCCTCAGCAAAGGCTGTTGCAGAACCAAGGAGAGCTGAGATCCACATCCAAAATACAGCTCCTGCGCCACCGGCGGAAATTGCAGCAACAACTCCAACAAGATTACCCATTCCAACTCTCGTGGCTGTCGATATGATCAATGTTTGCACTCCGGAGATTGCTCCTGTATCCTTGTTTTTCTTCTCCAAAGTAATATGTATCATATCGCCAAAGAGCCTGAATTGGACAAAACGCGTCAAGATTGTGAAATATATAGCAACAGGAATCAAAATCAGGACTAAAAGAGAAATCCCAATTTTGTTTCCGCCTGGGATTGGAATATAGAATAGATCTCCCCAAAGGAGGTTGAATACAAAATAAAATACCTTCAAACGATTACCCTGCCTCAAAACAAATACAGCTTTCAAATTTTAAATGAGAGCTGAACATATAGCAAACAATATTTTGAACATTGTGCATTTATGCAAAAAGAAAGTATGATAAGCAAATGCAATCATTTTTGTTTACAAAAGATGTAAAAAAGAAAGCTTTGGATTTAATCGACGACTTCAAACGCTCAAACTCTTACTCATTACCGCCTGATAAAGAGAAATACCCTCTTTCCGATTTGAGAGAGACCCAAATGTTTGCAATAATGATTGCAATGACAAGTACAGGAGAAGAGAAAATCTTGTATGGCTATTCTGGCTCAATAAATGGCTCATACAGAATCCCTGGCTACGTCCCACCGTGCTTCTCTGTGACAGAATTCGAAAAAATCGTCGAGATAAATGACAAGAAAATCCATGATTTGACAGACAGGATAGAAAATGGCGAAGAATATTTGACCGAGGAGCGTGCAAGACTGAGCAATGAAACGCTAGCAAGACTAAAATCGATATACACTTTCTATTCTTATTCCGGCGAAAGAATTTCATGCAATATCGATAAAGCCCCAACAGGAACAGGAGATTGCGCGGGCTTGAAGCTTATAAATCATGCAATGAAGAAACACTACGAGATAAAAGCACTAGCAGAATTCAGGCTTGATGGCACATTCTGGCCACCATGTGAAGAAAGGTGTGCTCCATTGCTTGCTCACATGCTCGGCTTAAGGTTTCTGTATGCAGATGAGGATATTGCCGTAATCGACAAACCTGAAGGGCTTTTGTCTGTTCCAGGAAGAGGAGCAGAGAAGCTTGACTCTGCATCATATCGCTTCCATACTCTATTTCCATCATCACCCGAGCAATGCTCTGTCCATCGCCTTGATATGGATACATCCGGTCTTTTGATTCTTGCTTTTAACAAGGAAAGCGTAAAAAAACTATCGATTCAATTCGAAAAAAGGGAAGTAAAAAAAAGCTACATTGCAATGCTCGAGGGTGTCATAAAGGAAGACAACGGCATAATCGACTTGCCATTGCGACTTGATGTAGACAACAGGCCTTACCAGATTGTGGATTACAAAAATGGCAAGAATGCAATAACAAGATGGGAAAAGATAAATGTAGCATGGGTCGGAGACGAGAAATGCACTAGAGTGCGATTCTATCCGCAAACAGGAAGAACACATCAGCTGAGAGTGCATGCCGCATCAGGATTGATGCATCCGATCAAGGGCGATAGGCTCTATGGCAACAGAAAAGACGGAGAAAGGCTGTACTTGCACGCAGAAAGCATAACATTCAAACATCCAAGAACTGGAGAGGAGATGACATTCTCATCAAAACCAGAGTTCTAGTTTTGCTATTTGAAAACAAGCTTGCCTCTATCAAATTTTGGCTCTACGCAATCAAGGGCAATACTATTGACAAAGCCATGTACATCATCATAGTGCTTATCAAGGTTTTCAACCTCATGCGCATCTGAAGAACAAACAGCTTTGATGCCATATTCTTTAGCCAGAAGCCAGAAATTCCTATTAGGATAGCCCCAATCTCGAGAGCCACTCTTTTCAGCTTTTATTATCCCATTTGCATTGACTTCGAGAGGGATACCAAGCTCTTTCGATGCAACTATGATATCACGGCTAGCAGATATTGCATTCTCATCCCATTTGCAATGCAAAAGAAAGACATCCGGGTGAGCCATAAAGGAAAACAGTCCAGTTTCCATTGCACTTGTGTAGGAATCAACATACAAAGGAAGATCCTTGCTGGAAAATGATGATGTGAATGGAGTCGCATATTCACCATTTGGACGCACAATCAAGTGCACACCAGCTATCAAATAATCAACTCGCTCTTTGATTTCTTCAAAATAGGATCTCCATCTTTTGAAATAGTCACACTCATATCCAAGAAGAAAACGTGAACCATAGCCATCAATAGCTTTGACATCACTTTCATAGTCTTTCATTTTGCTGTATGACATTCTAGTTGAATGGTAGAAATCATTTGGAAATGGGCAATGCTCGGAAAAGCCAAGAAGATCAAAGCCTTTTTCCAAAGCGTAATCAGCATATTCCTCAATTGTTCCACTGCCATGTCCGCAATATTTTGAATGCGTGTGCAAATTGTATTTCATAGTCTATCAATCATCGATTCAAGCCTCTTGATCTCTTCTCTGACTTTGGCTATCTCTTGATCGATCTTCTCCTTTTCCTTCTCGAGAATCAATATCTTGTTTTGCTCGTTCTCAATCAAAAACCTATAGTCATCTGCCTTGCTAGCCTTATCGAGTTTTTCCCTTGATTCACTTAAATCCGCATATTCTTTTTGTAGTGCAAGTATCTCCTCAATAACGTCGAGGACATCTGATGGAGTATCCTGGTCAACCCAAAGTGCGCCCTTATCGAAAAGATAGTTGCCATAATTTATAAAACTCTCATGATATAGGTTCTCAAGATCCCTCTTGTCTTGCTCGGACTTGTCGAGGCCTCCTTTTTTCAGTCTCTCAGCTTCTTGTTGATTTGAATCGATGTAATCTTGCAAAGTTCTCTTTGCCTCTTCCATCGCACGCTTTTTCCCGATAACCGACTCCAATTCTTCTATAAGAGACGGTGCGTTATTGCCGCCTATCAAATCAAGAGAGTTGTTTTCAATTGCATCATTTGAATATTGGACATATCGCTCATTTGCATTTCTATCAAAACGTTGAAGTGCACTTTGCGATGCAAGCCTTTCTATCGGGTTTCGACTCTCAAGCTTCTTCTTTAAATCAATCTCTTTCGAAATATCGCTATATGCCGACAGAAACTTCTCTTTTTCCAAAATGCCTTGCGATGCGCGTTCATAGATAATTGCTCCGAGGCGTATTTTCAACCTTCGTTCAACTACATCTATCTCATCGCAAGAAAGTTTATGCCTTTCTAGCTCATCACTCTTCTCAGAGTAATCCCAAAGGAGCTTCGATTGTGTTTTATACTTCTCCTCGGCCTCATTTTTCCTCATTTGGACGCCAAGACATTGCTCAAAAAAATTCTTTCCAACAGGAAGAGGCAACTTTGAATCGAGATCAAATAGCTTTTGGCCAAGAACAAAAAAGAGCTCCCTAATATCATTGAAATAGGCATCCATCCTTTGCTCTATATTCCTTTGCTTCTCTTCTCGCGATTCCATAGCCAAAAGTCTAACACAAGGGTGTTTTATTGACAAATAATAGCTCTAGGCTTTATCCTCATACAAGTTTCGCAATTCTTTTCCATCTACAATTGCAAACATAGTACACTAGTAGTGTCAAAATACCCAATTAAGGTTATTTAGGGAGATTATCAATGGAAAACGAAGCCACTAGGCTCACAGAACAAGAGCGTTTGTCGGTCAAAATCGAAGAGATCCTTGCCAAGGTCAATACAGATCCAAATCCAGAGGAGCTGGAGAGCATAAAGAAGCTAATAAAACAAAGAGTACCATTCACAAGGCGAGGATATTTTTCAGCTATGCTTTTGAAGACTCTAGTATCATCAAGAGGCGACAGGCAAGATAGAAGAAGACCCACAGAAAAGCCGAAAGCTCATGTTGAAAACACAAGAAAAGAAGAAAAACCAGAAAACAAAGCCAAAAAGCAAATGCCAGAGGATGCAAAAACACTTTATATGAACATTGGCAAGATGAAGCATCTATATGCAAAAGATCTTTCAAAGCTTTTACAATCCGAGTTGAACATCTCACGTGATGATATCTACTCTCTTTGCGTCCATGATAAGTATTCATTCATAACAATGAGCGAAGAGAATTGCAACAAAGCAATAGAGAAGCTTAATGGCAAAGAGATCAATGGAAGAGTTGCCCAAATTAGTTTCTCAAACAGATAAACAATGAAAATACAGCCATTTATCCTTGGTTTTGGATACACAAACTCCTACGTCGTCTATTATGACGATAGGAGTGCTTATATAATAGACGCCCCAAATGGCACAAAAAAACTCCAAACATTTATCGAGCAAAACAATCTTAAGGCTGAAGCTGTTTTCCTTACACATGGACATTATGATCATATTCTGGGACTTCCAGAGCTACGAAAAGCATACAAGAATATAGATATCTACATAGGAAAAGAAGATTTTTGTTTTCTCGAGGATGAAGGTAAAGCAAACAGAGAATTGCTATGGAACCAAAGAGAGATCTTAGAGCAATACAAAGATGTTTTTTCATCCCTTCCTGAGGATTTGATCTTCTATGACAAGTCTATAACAAGAAATGGAGAGAAGCTCTTTGATGTAATCAAGACACCCGGTCATACTCCCGGCTCTGTATGTCTTTACTCAAAAAAAGACAATGTTCTATTCTCTGGAGATACACTTTTCAAAGAAGGAATTGGCCGATGGGATTTTGGTGGCAATTACTCCGACCTTTGCAAAAGCATAGACAAATTGAAGTCCCTTGAGGAATCAACACTTGTTTTTCCTGGCCATGGGGAATTCACAACCATTGCTTTCGAAAAAGAAAACAACCCTTATCTATGAAAAAAGAGAGGCATCAAACCTCTCTTTGCAACTTAATTTGAATTCCTTTCGTTCTCACTCTTGCACTCAACACACAATACAGCCGACGGAATAGCTCGCAACCTACCTTCTGGAATCTTCTTTCCACATTGCAAGCAATAGCCATACTTACCTTCGCTGATCCTTTTGAGAGCATTCTCAATTGCTTTCAGCCTTTTTGCGTCCATAGCATTCAAGGCTTCCATCTTCCTATAGTCGCCCTCATCGCTTGCAAGGTCGCTTGAATCACCTCTTCCAGAAGAAACCATTGCTTCAGTCCTAAACTTATCCTCTTCACTGTTGAGCTTTGCAAGAAGTTCCTTTCGCTCAGCAAGAAGCTTTTCTTTCATTTCTTGGGTAAAAGCGTCCATCTTATATCCCCTTTCTTTTTATGTGATTGAGAATGTACGTTATTTCAAAGAAAGTCAAGCTAAAGCACACTTAAAGAAAGCAAATATATCTTATTTTTTGCCCATAACGTCATCTTTGTTGCATTTTGAAAGTTTTTTTGCAAAATCAGATGAGAACTTAACAAGAAAGAAAACAATAAACAAGTAAATAGTAAAAACCAGTGCCTTTACCCAAGTAGGGCCTTCATAGACCGAGCCCAGAAGCAGAAAACCTATTGTCATTCCTATAATGAGAATCACAATAGATGCAACAAAACCCTTTTGAGATCTCTTCGTTTTAGCCATTTTTCACAAACTTCTCTATCTCGTGATAGAATTCGTCATAGTCTTTGCATAAAGTCAAGTCAGGCTCTTCCTTCAAGATGTTCTCAGGAGCTCTGAAAAGACAGCCGGCATCAGCTTTACGAATCATCGAAAGATCATTGTAGCTATCGCCTGAAGCAAACGTTCTGAAGCCCATGCCTCTAAATGCCTCTATTGCTTTTCTCTTTCCATCATGCTGTCTCATCTTTATTCCGACAATCATTCCATTGGAATCGACATCAAGACTATTGCAAAGTATAGTCGGAAATCCAAGTTGCCTCATAAGAGGCTTTGCAAATTCTGTGAAAGTATCGGACAAAATCACTACTTGAGTGAGCTCCCTTAATTTGTCTAAAAACTCTTTAGCTCCATCAAGTGGTTTTATTGTAGCAATGACTGACTGTATATCCTTCAATGAAAGCCCCTTTGACGCAAGGATATCAATGCGGAACTTCATCAATTTGTCATAATCGGGCTCATCTCTTGTTGTCCTCTTCAATTCAGGTATTCCTGTTTTCTCTGCAAACGCAATCCAAATCTCAGGAACGAGCACTCCTTCCAAGTCCAAGCAAATAATTTCCATAAATATCTCCTAATATAAGATTATTCCCAATAGCAAGTTTTTCAGCAATCCCATATTATTTTCTTTATGGAAAGAAATCGTTATGCATTAAATGTTTTCAACTATATTGCCGCCTTTTTCGTTGGAGCTGTCATATCTATCATGGTCGCATTCAACACTGAGCTAGGACTTAAATCAACAAATGAAGTATCGATTGCAATCAACCAAGTCGTAGGTATTTTGACTTTGAGTGTAATTATGATAATCGGGAGAAAAAACCAAATCATAAACCCGAGAAGAGAAAAAAGCGCTTGGTGGCAATGGTTTGGAGGACTCTTCGGGCTTGGAGTCCTTACAATAAACTACTACTCTGTGTCGCGAGCCGGGACAACGATAGCAATGGCTACAGCTGTTCTCGGCCAGTGCGCATCCGGCTTAGTCTTCGATTTGACAGGCTGGATGGGAATGCAAAAGCAAAGGATCTCGAAAAAGAAGATTGCGTCTCTAATACTCTCATTTCTCGGAATATCGTTCATGCTTTTATATCCAAGGGAAAACAACTCTATTGAGAAGATGCTTTATGGAGCACTTGGAATCCTTGCCGGAGCTCTTACAATGATCCAGATGGTCTACAACTCGGGGTTTGCAAAAAAGAAAGGGGCGTTCTTCTCTGCAAGGCAGAATGTAATCTCAGGACTAGTTGGTATCATCTTGTTTATGCTCATTGCCAAGCCTGAAGCATCATTGGAGGGCTTTAAATCCGCTCTTCAAGCTCCTTGGTACATACTCGTTGGTGGCGGGATGCTAGCTTGTGTTGTAGTAGTTGGCTCCAATATGATAATTCCAAAAATACCTGGAGCTGCATCTGCAATCCTTTTGTCTTCCGGACAAATATTGATGGCAATTGCTATTGATTACATGCTCTATGGCATATTTGAGCCATCTCTATTGATTGGATCAATAATAATGCTTGTCGCAATCATCATAGGTGGATAAGAATTGGGGCACCTAACTGGCGCCCCATTGCAATAGAAAACTACTCTCTGTTAGAAGTTGTATGTTGCACCTAATGATACTGGTACATAAAGATTGACATCCCACTCAGGAGCGATGCTGAACATCACACCAGGAGCAACTCGGAAGTAAAGTGTTACTGGAACCTTAGGGAATGTATATGCAAGCTTCATTGGAACTGTTGCTCCTACTCCAAAGTCCTTGAAGTTTGTAGAAATAACACCTTCAGCTCCTACAGTAAATGGCATATAACCTGCAAAGTCTGCCATATCAGCTATATCGAAAAGTGCATAATTTGCAGCAATCTCAACATCCATGTTCTTGTTAAAGAGACTGAATCCAACAATTGCTTCAAGATCGAATTTACCCATTCCATAATCAACTACAACACCATTGTTGGATCCCAAGTTAAGACCAATTGATAGTGCGTCTTTTTTTGATGCTCCATATGCAGATGCAAAAACAGTTGAAACCGAAAGCAAAATAACAATTGCAACCAACGCAAATTTCTTCATATTATGTTTCTCCTATGCACTCAACAAAACATCCTTTTGCCGAATGCATGTTATATACTATTTCGAATATATCCGCAATTTCAACAGCAAAATGATCAACTACACAATTCTTCATCACCCCATGCCTCTTGTTAAAACCAAGACAAAACTCTTATAACATAAGAAATGAAAAATTCTGAAAACAAAAATCCTCTTACAGTTCGTGGCATTGCGATAGCAATAGTCGGGCTTGTTGTGATAACAACATCTTCCATGTATGTGGCGTTGAGAATGGGCGCATTGCCATGGCCTACAGTATTTGTAACAGTGCTTTCTATGGCTATTCTAGGAAAAGCAAAAAACTCAACTCTTGATGAGATAACTTGCACTCATACTTTGATGAGCGCTGGTGCTATGGTCGCTGGAGGACTTGCCTTCACTCTCCCAGGACTCTGGATGACAGATCCAGATGCCAACCTATCGCTATTTACAATCATTGTAATAGCTGTGACTGGCGCAATACTCGGAAACCTTTTTACAGCTCTTTATAAGCCAGTATTCATTGAAAAAGAAAATCTTCCATATCCAATGGGGAAAGCCGCTTACAGCACATTGATTGCAGGAGAGGGAGGAAAAGGAGGACCTGTCTTATTCTCATCGATGGCCGCATCTGCTGTTTTTACAGCGATAAGAGATGCACTTGGATGGATTCCATCGACATTGACTTTGTTTAAGGGAAGCGCAATGGTGCCAGGACTGTTTATCTGGCTCAGCCCTATGGCTTTAGCAATAGGAGCAATCATAGGACCGGCTTTGGCTCTGATGTGGCTTCTTGGCTCAATACTTGGCTATTTTGTAATCACACCTATAGGTCTTGCGACAGGTTTCTTCAAAGATATGGCCCAAGCAGATGTCTTTAGGTCGAATCTTGGTCTTGGGATAATGATTGGAACAGGCCTAGGTGTTGCAATAATGGCTATATTCAAGGCATTCAAGAAAAGAAAAGATACAAAAGTTGCGATCAACAAGAATATACTTTTAATGGTATTTGCAATATGCATTCTAGCCGTGATTGTACTTTCATTGCTCACTGAGATAACCTTTTTTGAGGCCATTCTGGTTGTTCTAGGAACATATCTTGCCGCATATCTTTCAGGTATGCTTACCGGCCAAACAGGAATAAACCCTATGGAAGTCTTTGCGATTCTTGTCTTGCTGTTTATATCAGCGCTTATAAAGCCTTCCTTGGTTGCATCATTTTCAATTGCTGCTGTTGTAGCTGTAGCATGCGGACTCACAGGAGATGTTATGAATGACCTGAAATCAGGATCTCTTGTAGGAACCAAAGCGAAGTACCAACTTGTTGCAGAAGCAATTGGTGGAGTTCTTGGCGCAATCGTGGCTGCGATATCGCTAGTGGTAATAAAGAACGCATTTGGAACATTTGGAAGTGCTGAACTTCCAGCTCCACAAGCCGCATCAGTTGCTGCCATGGCAGGTGGAATAGCGAACAAAACAGCTTTCTCGATAGGGCTTGTCATAGGAATCATCCTATATCTTCTAAAGGTACCTTCTGCAACTCTAGGCCTTGGATTCTATCTATCAACAAGCATTTCATCTATAATGGCACTTGGCGCTATGATAATGTTCATTGTCAAAAAGTGTGCGAAAGACAAGGAAAAAGCGGAAAGCAACTTCAACCTTGTCTCTTCTGGACTATTAGGAGGAGAAGGAATCACAGGGGTAGTCATTGCTATTGCCTCTATGTTCTAGAACTATGGCTACTCTATTTTGCAAAACTACAGACGAAATTGTTAAGCTTCTTGATCTCGAGAAGCCATTTCAAGCAAAGATCATTTATCAGAATATGATAAAAGGAATATTCGACTTCAACGACATGAAAGGTCTGACAAAGGAAATGCGTCAAAGACTTTCAGAAGACCATGAGTCAGCACTCTCATCTTCAATCATAAAAAAATATGATGATGACAGTGCAACAAAACTTGCAATAAAGCTTGAAGATGGGTCCGTAGTCGAATGCGTACGCCTTTTTGATGGAGATAATCGATATACAGCTTGCATTTCATCCCAAGTCGGATGCGCTATGGGATGCTCATTTTGCAAGACTGGCACAATGGGGCTTAAAAGAAATCTCAATGCTGGTGAGATTGTAGAGCAATTTGCCCATCTGAAAAGCCTTGGCGAAAAGATTTCCCACATAGTCTTCATGGGGATGGGAGAACCGCTTGCCAATTTCCAAGAAGTGATGCGAGCTATTACAGAGTTCCATAGAGAGGATGGATTCAATATATCATATAGAAAGATCACGATATCGACATGTGGGCTTGTGCCTGGAATAAAGAAGTTGACAGAATTAAACCTGCCTGTTAAGCTTGCTGTTTCGCTTGTATCTGCCGATGATGCGACTCGTTCGAAGATAATGAAAATTAATAGGACATATAACCTCAAGAAGCTAAAGGAAGCACTACTTTCATTCCAGCATCATCAAAACAAAAGAATCACACTAGAGTATTGCATGCTATCAGGAGTCAATACATCAGAGCAAAGCGCAATAGATTTAATGAAGTTCACAAAAGGCCTGGATGCCTTGATAAACTTGATTGCATGGAACCCAATAGATGAGCTAAATTACAAAACACCATCAAAAAAAGAGATAGAATGCTTCACGAACAATCTTAAACGACTTGGCATCAAGTACACATTGAGACGTTCCAAGGGAAGAGAAACGTCAGCTGCTTGTGGGCAACTTGCATCAGAAGAATAGTTTTCTATTGCTAAGCAAGAAAGCAGGGACAAACCCTGCTTTCTCTTATTTTATTTCTCAAGTACAGCTTTGATTCGCCTTACACCTGCAGATGATGATTGTTCCTTGACTATCTTAAAGTGCCCCATATCACCTGTATGTGTTACATGAGGACCTCCACAAACTTCCTTCGAGAAATCCCCGATTGTATATACTGTGACATTCTCGCCATACTTAGAATCAAACTGAGCTGCAGCTCCCAGCTCTTTGGCCTTTTCAAGCGACATTGTCTCCTTCACAACTGGTAAGTCCCTCTTGATTTGCTCATTTACAAGATCCTCAACTTCTTTGATCTCATCTTTAGAAAGAGGCTTGTCGTGATTGAAATCAAATCTTAGACGCTCTGCTGTGATATTAGAACCAAGCTGTTTTACATATCCACCAAGCACTTGGCTCAATGCTGCATGCAACAAATGCGTTGCTGTATGAAGCGCTGTAGTCAGCTCACTATGGTCTGCCAAGCCTCCCTTGAATTGCTGCTCTGCTCCAGCTCTTGAAAGCTCTTGATGCTTCTTGAATGCATCCTGGAAGCCTTTCTCATCTACAGAGAAGCCATGTTCTGCAGCAAGCTCTTTTGTAAGCTCAATTGGGAAACCATATGTATCATAAAGCTTGAATGCAATTCTGCCACCTATTACTCTTGAGTTTCCTTTCATGAGATTCGGAAGCATCTTCTCAAACTCCTTCTCGCCTTTGGTAAGGGTTTGCGAGAACTTTTCTTCCTCTTTTACAAGTTCTTCATGAATGAAATCCTTATGTTCAATAAGCTCTGGATACGGCTCTCCATAGAGTTGGAGTACAACCTCTGCAAGGCCAGAGAGAAAATCGCCCTCTATTCCAAGCTTCTTTCCGTGTCGCACAGCTCTTCTGATAAGCCTTCTCAAGATATAACCTTGTCCGACGTTCGATGGCGCAATCGCATGCTGGTCGCCAAGGATAAATACCGATGTCCTGATATGGTCGGAAATGATTCTTATGGAGATGTCGACATTCTCATCCTCTCCATATTTCTTTCCGCAAAGCTTTTCGATAGCATGGATTATTGGCTGGAAGACCTCAGTTTCATATACAGACTTCTTACCTTGCAAAACAGCAACAGTTCTTTCAATTCCCATTCCTGTATCGATGCATTTTCTCTTCATCTCATGATATGTGCCATCTTTTTCCTTTATGTAGCCCATGAAGACATCATTCCATATCTCAAAGTACTTGCCACATTTACATCCCGGTTTACAATCTGGTCCACATGCTTCACGACCTGTATCATAGAACATCTCAGAGTCCGGTCCACAAGGTCCTGTTTCACCCGCAGGTCCCCACCAGTTGTCCTCTCTAGGCATAAAGTAGATATGATCTTTTGCAATTCCGAGTTCTGCCCATCGAGCCGCAGCCTCTTCATCCCTTGGTACTTCCGCATCTCCTGCAAATACTGTTACAGATAGCTTTTCAACAGGTATTTCCAAAACTTTAGTCAAGAACTCATACGAATATCCAATCATTTCTTTCTTGAAATAGTCACCCAATGACCAGTTTCCAAGCATCTCAAACATAGTAAGGTGATGAGGGTCGCCGACAGAGTCAATGTCGCCAGTTCTGATGCACTTCTGGTAGTCTGTCAACCTCTTTCCTGCTGGGTGCTCAGCTCCGAGAATGTATGGCACTAGAGGATGCATTCCAGCTGTAGTGAAGAGAACAGTTGGATCGTTTTCTGGAATCAATGATGCCCCTGATATCTGCTTATGTCCTTTCGAGACGAAAAAATCGATATAGAGCTTTCTAAGTTCATTGGCTGTGATTTTCTTCATTCTATATATCCTTATTAAACATTTCCAAAATATAGATAGTTGTTTTTCTCTGTATATCCTAGTTAATAGCCATCTTCAGGTCAAGAAAATAGATCAGGTATTAAGTCATCAAGCATGCTACTTTTCACTCTACTCGATCTTTTGTCAATCAATTTTCTTATATCTGATGGATTCTTCTCTACCAAAGAACCCTTTTGCATTCTATCTCTTGGCCATTTTAAATTGGGATTCTCGACAATAGCTTTTGAGAGCATCGTTTTTGCACCAAGCTCCATTGCAAGATCAAAAACAGCCCAAGAAGGACCTCCGTCCTTATCCTCTGCTAAGTACACCGAATTCGAGATGCCAGAAAGGAATCTATTTCTCAATACAACATGCCATTTTTGTGTTTTTACAGATGGTGCAAATTGAGATACAAGAAGCCCCTTTTCATATAGCTGCCCCATCAAATCCAAAAGATTATGGTTATTGCATTTCGAGAGTGGAGTCGACAGCACAGCTATTGCAGCACCTCCTTCTTTCAATGCCAAAGAAAGGGCGAAAGATCCAAGCCCATTATCAAGCGGTGCAACAACGGCCGCATCCATCGCAATTATAGCCTCGACGGCCTTTGCCATATCATTCTTACCTTGAAGCGATGGCATCGGAGAACCAAGACATGTGACTTTCTCTTTTGATAAAAGCTCTTTATTTCCCGCTGCATATAGATAATAGACAGGTTCATCAGATCTATTGTATGGGAAAAGATGACTTGTGTACGAGATTATAGAATAATCAATCCTCTCTGAGTCAAATGCATCTGAAACACTCTTGTATGCAAGCGTAACGTCGTCTGTTCTTTTCCCGATTGAAGCATATATCGCATTGCCATAAAACGGCAATGAAGAACTCCCGTCAACATTCAAATCTTTCATCAATTCGAACGCTTTTCTTGCATCTCCGACAAGCACCGCCAGTGCTTCGAAGCACTTTGCTTCTTCGCTATTGGGCGTTATACACATATCTCTTAGCCTCTAGCAGAATCTGTATAAAATCGCAAATAGGTGTTGCAATCGCATGCTTTTTCCCAAGTCTTGATATTGCTCCAGCAAAATAGCTATTTTCTGTATTCCTATGGGCAAGCAAATCTTGCAACATCGAAGTCTGGCCATGGTCTTTGAGTTTTTGAACCCTAGAGATCATACTTTCTATGTCATCTATGGTAAGAACAACGCCCTCTGCTAGTGCAACAGCCTGAACCTCTTTTGCCACTACTCTAACGCATCTTATGAAATAATCATTGCCTGAAATCGATGCATAATCAGCAACCAGGGTTGCCGACAGTGTATTAAAACAAGTGTTTAGCATGAACTTCCACCATTTCTCATGCAGAATATCATCCGGAACAACATATCTTTGATTGCATTTTTCAAACAATGTCGAGATTCTTCTCACGCGATCTGTTATTGAATTGTCATACTCTCCAAATACAATCGTTCCCCCATCTGAAAAACAATTGGTGCTTTCTCCACAGTGGTTGGCAGAAAGGTCTGTGATAAATCCATATAGGACCTTTTCTTTCCCGAACTTTCTTGAAAGCTCCCTCTCTGCATCTATCCCATTTAGAAGAGGAAGTATAGTAGTATTCTCTCCTACAAATGGTTCCATTTCGCTCATTGCGCAATCAAGTTGGAAATTCTTGACAGCTACGATGATCAAATCAGCTTGTCTTTTTGCTTCCGGTGGTTCAACGAGCTCCACATCAAGCACAGAGCCATTATAGACCAACCCTCTTGAATATCTGTTTTTCCTCTCTTTATCAACTATAAATGCAATATCAGAATTATCTTTTAGCCTGTAGGCTACAGTCATGCCAACAGCTCCGGCTCCTATTATCTTTACATCCATATCCGAGATTCTAGGCCTAGAACAAATCAATTGCAAGGACTAGGAAAATCACATAGAGCATATGAAACTAGATTTTTGACTCAGTATCGAATTTTGTTGGATTCGGAATTTGTAACATGATTCCAAATAATTCAAGATCCTCCGTTCATTTGAGACCTTTTGAGTGTTTAGTAATGCTTTCTAATTGCAAGAGCTGAATGTTCTTTTCGATATCGTTGCTCGATGGTTGCGATAATTTTCTACACACTCCAGAAGAAACAACTCTCACTAATTCTGATGTCGCATGAACGATATCAATTTTCTATGCTTACTATCCTGTTCATCGGTTAATAGTTCAAAGTATCATTGTTTTGTAATAATATCTCCATTCCAGAGTCTCTCAAGGAAATCTTTCCATGGAAGTATGAGAATACCATCATCAAGCATTCTTGGACTTTCTTCCCTTGATACAACAATATATTTGGAAAAGATGCCTTCTTCCTTGAGCTCCCTCAAATTCGCAAGATGCCTGTCCGTAACAGATTTTGCACTCTTTACATCGATTGCAACCTCATCTCCAACAATGAAATCAACCTCTCTCTTTCCATCGCTGGTACGATAATAAGTAAGATCCGTATTATGGATTCCTGTATAGTCTATGTATGCTACAAGCTCCATTGCTATATATGTCTCGAAGAACATTCCATATTCACTCATCGTATCTGTCGGAACTGTCATATGAGCAAGGCTTCTTGCGATTCCCACGTCGAAGAAGTAGAAACGTGAAAATGATGTCTCCTTCCTTTTCTTCGTCTTACCATATGGTTTGATCTCATTGACCATCAATGTATCAAGAAGAATCTTGTACCATGTCTTTATTGCCTGACGGCTCACACCAACGTCAGAAGCAAATGCACTAAAGTTGATCTGATGTCCATTTGACAGTGCAGCCTTTTCCAGGAAGTTTATGAATCCTGGCAGATCATTGACTTCATTCTCAAGTTGGATCTCGGTCTCAAGATACAGGCCTTCATATGCCTCAAGAACTTCATCGGCATCTTCTTGATATAAATACATTTCTGGCAATAAGCCAGTTCGGAATATATGCTCAAGAGTATAATCACTCTTGCCCTTGATTTCAGGATAGCAAAGTGGATGCATCTTCTTTTCAAGTGCACGTCCCCCAAGAAGATTGACCCCTCCACTCTTAAGCTTTCTTACACTTGATCCTGTCATCAGAAACACCAAGTTCGAATCCTCAATAAACTGGTGAACCGTATATAAGAGCTGCGGAGCTCGTTGAATCTCATCTATGACTATAAGCCCTTCGGCGAAATTCCCTGCATTCAATGTCTCCTCCAACAAGGCTGGATTACGGACAATCCGGTAATAAAGAGTATTGGAAAGTAGATTCCAGTAAAGCACAGTTTTTCTGACCTCGTTTTTAACAAACATCGATTTGCCACACATTCTTGGACCGATAAGAAATATCGATTTTCGTTCGAGGACCCTATCCAGATCAATGTAGCGCTTTACATACTCTTTCATGATTTCACCTCTTTAAAAATCATTATATAATGAAAAATGAATTTTATAAAGTCATTATTCAAACAAAGGGACTATTACAAATATCCTTGAAAATCAGATACTGACTGATTTTCTTGGCTCAAAATCATTTGAAGAGCATTACGAGACCAAGAGTTGAAATCTTTGTTTCTTCCGGCTACATAAATGTCTGTTCAAAGACAATCTTGTTGTTCTTCATTATCCTTGTTTTATATAGCTTTTCCACTTGTGAAGAAGTTTCTTTCTTGCCAAAATCAAAAGTCGAAAAAGTCAAAGACACTGGTCTCATGCTTTTATGTAGCAATTTGTTCCTTCTAGATGAATAAATATATTGATTAAAAATCTCCGTACACTTAAAAAAATAACTCCCTGGATTACAAGGAGTTAAATTTTAGTTCTACTGCCGTCTCCAGGAATCGAACCAGGGACACAAGGATTTTCAGTCCTTTGCTCTACCAACTGAGCTAAAACGGCATTGCATTTAAGCAACGTTAAGAATCTAGCAAGAATCCATGCATCATGTCAACTGCTAATTCAAAAGATATTTAATTTTTACCATATTCATTATGAAGGTTTTTACTCAATAAATCTATAATAGCCATATTTTGTAAGAACTCCTTAATTCAAAGCCTATCATCAATTATTTTTTCTTCACAAATAATTCTTTTAATAATAAAGAAATAAAAAAATTATAATATTTTTTTGAAGAATATGTTGACAACTTTTGTCTTTTTTTGCTAATGTTTACTAGCACGTGGGAGTAGCGAAGCTGGTTATCGCGCTGGCCTGTCACGCCGGAGATCGCGGGTTCGAGCCCCGTCTCTCACGCCTAAGCTAAGTCTTTTACAATTAAGGACTTAGCTTTTTTGTTTTACTGCCATTTCTCAAAAATAGGGGGAATTTCATGTTTTTGACATTCCAAATGGGCAGAATCAACCATTTTCTATATGATGTAAATTTAGTGTAATTATCTATGCAACAAAAATGCACTTCAAAATATCGCAACTGATATGAAATATCATTGCATACTTTTTAAACATCATTTCCATGTATTACGGTGTAAATTTCATGGATGTTTTCAAATATGTCAATGCGTATTTTCCAATACCGCAAGGCAATATAACAGAGGAAAGTCAAACAACTGTCAGTTGCACACTTTTGTCAGGTCATTGCGAAATTTTTGAATTACAAGATGCTTGATATATCAGTTTGCTGGACACAGCATACCCATGCGCCTATAGTTCTCAATGTCGTAACATTGTCTTCCAATCCAATCTAGTTGATAAGCCATTGCCAGAAATGGATGTTAAGGGTTGTATTGCGGAGCAATGGCATATGTTGCACTCTTTGTCTTTCCGCTCTCTTTCAAAAGAACACCTTTTTCCACGAGATCCGTGATGTCTCTCAAGGCTGTTGAATGGGAGCATTTTGTGATTTTTGCCCACTTCTCTGCTGTAAGCTTTCCATAGAAGTCATCAATGATAAGGCGAAGCATCTTCTCCTCCCTTTCGTTAAATGGAATATTCCTGAGCTTATCCCAGACTGCCGCATTGGAAAGAGTTGCCTTAAGTGATTCTTCGGATGCTGCCACAGCTTCCTTGAGCATAGCAAAGAACCATATGAGGTATTCAGTTATGTCCATATTACCAGATTGTGTCTTCTCTAGGATATCGTAGTAGTCCTTTTGTAACTATTCAGTCGCA